>JBDTYX010000120.1:0-10013 GCA_040005435.1 Rudaea sp.
GCGCAGTTCGGCATGCGCCGCGTCAATCGCGACGCGATCCGCGACGCGATGTTCCCGCGGTGCAACTACTCTTTCGCCGAGAAGCGTGCAGCCTTTCGTTCGCTGCTGCTCGCGGTGGAGATCAATTGCCTGCTCGGCGAATCGAGCGTGATCGACGGCGTCAGCTTTTCGCGCAGGCGCGATCTGCAGCGCATCGACGTCGTGATCCGCCGGCACGCGTTCCAGCCCATCCCGGTCTACCTCGACTGTTCGGTGGACACGGCGCGCGCGCGCATCACCGAACAACTGCGTCTCGACCCCGGCCTCGCGCGCGAACCCGAACTTGCCGCGGAAGTGCGTGCGCACTTCGAACCGCCCCCGCCCAATGCACTGGCCGTGAACGCGAACCTGCCGCTCGATGAAGTCGCCCGTATCGTCGTCGCAGCGGTCGCACAGGCGCGCATCGGCTAAAAGGAAGGCTTGGGTCGACCGGCTGCACGCGCGATCGCGGGCATTGCCGCGGCGTCAAAACGCAGCGGCTAGACCGGCGTGCGCTTGGACCGTATGTAGACCTGCTTGCGCACGCGCGCGATCAGTTCGCCACCCGCGGTCTTCACCTCGGTCTCGAACCAGCGCAGGTACTTGCCCCCGCCGGCCGTCGCCGCGCGAATCTCTTCGAGGACGCTGTCGTCGAGGTGGAACTCTGCGAAAACCGCCTCGCGGCCAGGCGCGACGAAGTCGACCTCGGCGGCCTTGTCCCAGACGATGTAGTCGGCGCCGAGTGACTGCATCGTCATGATCATCCAGAAAGGATCGGTCATCGCGAACAGCGAGCCGCCGAACTGCGTGCCGACGAAGTTGCGGTTGTACCAGCGCAGCTGCATGCGCACGCGCACGTGGCGCCAGTCGTCGGACCAGGACTCGACGCGGATGCCGCTGCCGATCATCGGCGGCCAGAAAGCGAGCAGGCGGCGTACCGTTCGTGCACTGGCGCGGTTGAGATTCATCGTCGCGAGGTCAGCAGTCGAACAGGCGGGCGTGAAAGCGAGTTGCTGTAAAGTCCATGCGTTCTAGAACAGCAGCGAGGCCATCCTGCGCCGGTAGGTGCCGACGAGGTCTTCGTCGTCGAGCACGTTGAACGCGGCGAGCAGTCGCTTCTTCGCCTGGCCCTCGTTCCAGTCGCGCGCCTCGCGCAGCAGCGTGAGGAATTCATCGAGGCCCGCGGCCGGGTCGTCGCCGAGCAGCAGGCGCACGCCGAGCAGGTCGAGCGCGGCGCGGTCCGCGGGTTCGCGTGCGAGCGTCGCGCGCAATGTCGCGATGTCGGGCGCGTCCTTGAGCGCGCGCGAAAGATCGAGCTGGCTGCGCGCGCGCTTGGCCTTGGTGTCGGTCGCGATATCCGGCGGCAGCGCGTCGAGCAGCGCCTCGGCCTCGTCGGCGTTGCCCGCACGCAGCTGCGCGACCGCGAGGTCGAGCTTGAGCGTCGCGACGTCGGGCTGCGCGGCGATCTCGGACTGCAGGCGCGCGATCGCCTGTTCCGGCGGCTCGTCTGCCTGCGGCGGCGGCTCGATTGTCGCCGGCTCGATGGGCGCGGGTGCGCCCAGGTGCTTCTCGACGAACTGGCGGACGCCGGACTCGGGCAGCGCGCCCATGAACCCGTCGACCATCTGCCCATCCTTGACGAGCACGACGGTCGGCAGGCTGCGGATACCGAACGCGGCCGCGAGCTGCATCTGCGTGTCGGCGTCCACCTTGGCGAGTTTGAGCGCCCCGGCGTAGTCCCCGACGACCTTCTCGAGGATCGGGCCGAGCGCCTTGCAGGGCTCGCACCAGGCGGCCCAGAAATCCACGAGCACGGGCGTCGTGAGCGATGCCTGGATGACCTCGGTCTCGAAATTCTGCTCGGTGCTATCGAAAACGTGCGCGCTTGCTTGCATGGGAATCGTGACTGGCTGGCCGAGAGCGTAAGGATAGCGGAGTTGGAGCCGACGACGCGCGATTGCAAGCAGCCGACGTTAAGTTCGCGGGCGGGCCGCGCTGCTATATTGGTCACGGACCCGACGGGTGTGGTGGTCGAACGCAGGTTTCCGGCATGACAGACGAAATCGCGACGCCCGACAACAAGGCGCTGTTTGCGCTCGTCTATCAGGAGTTGCGCCGACTCGCGCGCGCTCAACGCCGACGCGTAGGCGGAGCGGCCACGCTAGACACGACGGCGCTCGTGCACGAGGCGTATCTGAAGCTGCACGACGCGCCGCAGGTCTCGGGCATCGACCGCCTGCACTTCCTCTCGCTCGCGGCGCGTGCGATGCGCCATGTCCTCGTCGACCACGCGCGCAATCGGTCGCGGCTCAAGCGCGGAGGCGACTGGGCGCAGACGACGTTCGGCGACGCGATCGGCGAGGGTGGCGGCATCGTCGATCTGGTCGCGCTCGACGCTGCGCTCAACGAGCTCAGCGTGGTCGATGCGCGCGCCGGCACGATCGTCGAACTGCGCGTCTTCAGCGGACTCGAAATTGCCGAGATCGCGCGACTGCAGGGCGTCGCTGAGCGCACGGTGTTTCGTGACTGGCGCCGCGCGCGTGCATTCCTCGTGCAACGCCTCGATCTCGAGTCCGTGGTGCCGTGAGTGCGCCCGGCGACGAACGTTGGCGCCGGGTGGCCGCGCTGTTCGACACGCTGGTCGAAACGCCGGCTGCCGAGCGCGAGCGCCGTCTCGGCGAGCTCTGCGTGGACGACGCTGCGCTGCGCGCCGAAATCGAGGGGCTGCTGCGCGCCGACGCCGCGCGTTCGTGGGACGACGGTGCACGCTCGACCGCGGCCGCAGGCGAACGCATCGGCGCATGGCGAGTGCTCGGCGAGATCGGTCGCGGCGGCATGGGCATCGTGTTCCTCGCAGAGCGCGCGGACGGCCAGTACGAGCAGCGCGCCGCGCTCAAGCTCGTCAAGCGCGGCATGGACAGCGAGGCGATCCTCGCGCGCTTCCTGCGCGAGCGCCAGATACTCGCGCGCCTCGCCCATCCGCACATCGCGCGCCTGCTCGATGGAGGCATGACCGCCGGCGGCCTTCCCTACCTCGTGATGGAATACGTCGAGGGGCAGCCGCTGCTCGACTTCTGTGGCGCCAGGGGCCTGCGCCTCAAGCGGCGCGTCGAACTCTTTCTCGACATCTGCTCGGCCGTGCAGTTCGCACACGGACAACTCGTCGTCCATCGCGACATCAAGCCGTCGAACATCCTCGTCGACGCGGGAGGGTCGGCCAAGCTGCTCGACTTCGGCATCGCCAAGCTGCTCGACGCGCACGCGCAGGAAGCCGGAGACGCAACTGAACTTGGCCAGCCGCGGCCGCTGACCGCAGCCTATGCCGCGCCGGAGCAGCTGCGCGGCGAGCCGGTCGGCGTGGCCACCGACGTCTATAGCCTCGGCTGCGTGCTGTACGAGATGCTCGCGGGCCGTCGGCCATTCGCGACCGACGAAGCGCAGACCGTCGAAAGCATGCGCAGGCTCGTCGAGACGACGCTGCCGAAACCGCCGAGTCAGGTTGCCGGGGGTGCGCTGCCCGCGCGCGAACTTCGCGGCGACCTCGACACGATCGTCCTCAAGGCGTTGCAGCGCGAGCCGCAGCGGCGCTACGCGACGGTCGACGCGTTCAACGCGGACCTGCGCAATCTGCTCGTGGGATTGCCGATAGCCGCGCGCCGCGATCGTGTGTTCTATCGTGCCGGCAAGTTCGTCTCGCGCCATCCTGTAGGCGTCGCGCTCTCGATCCTCGCGATATTCGCCTTGCTGGCTAGTTCCGCGCTCACGCTCTGGCAGGCGCGGGCGAAGACGCGCGAGGCGCAGGCCTCCGCGGAAGTGACGAGGTTTCTCGCCGGGCTGTTCCAGGGCGCCGATCCGACACTCGCCCGCGGCGCGACGATCACGGCACAGGACCTGCTCGATCAGGGCAGCGAGCGTCTGCGCGCCAGCGCGAATATCGAACCCGCTGTACGCGCCCGCCTGCTGCAAACGATAGCGGCAACTTACACCTCGCTGGGCCTCTACGACCGCGCGCTGATGCCGGCACGCGAGGCGCTCGACCTGCGCCGCGCCGTCGCGCCCGACCAGCTCGATGCGGCCGAGAGCCTCACCCAGCTCGGCCGCATCTATCGTCTCAAGGCCGACTACGCGCAGGCGGCGCCGCTGTTGCGCGAGGGCCTTCGCGTCCGGCGCAGACTGCTGCCGGCAGACGATGCGCGCGTGATCGAGAGCCTCGCCGATAGCGGTGCGCTGTCGCGGGCGCAGGGCAATTTCCAGGAGGCAGACGCCGCATTGCGCGCGGCGCTCGAGGCTGCCGAGCGCAGGTTCGGCAACGACGCGAGCGAGACCGCACGTGCGCTCGACGACTACGCGGCCAACCTCGACGACCTCGGCAAGCGCAAGGACGCCGAAAGCGCGTACCGGCGCGCGCTCGGCATCCGCGAGAAAAGCCTCGGCAAAGCCGACCCGGAAGTGGCGACGTCGATGCTCAATCTCGGCGTACACCTCGACGAGAGCGGCGAGTATGACGAGTCCGCGGCACTCATCGGCCGCGCACTCGCGACGCGCCGCGCGATTTTCGGCCCGGAACATCCTCTCGTCGGCATCGCGGAGATGGGCCTCGCCGGCGTCGAGCAGTCGTTGAACCGGCTCGACGAAGCGGACCAGCACGCGCAGCACGCGCTCGCCGTATTCCGTCACTCTCTGCCGTCCGATCATCCACGTATCAGCGAAGCGCTGAACATGTTGGCGGTCCTGCGCATGATGCGGCGCGATTTCAGCGCCGGCGTGCCGATCGCACGCGAGGTGGTCGAGCGCTTCACGAAGACGCTCGGCGGCGATCACCCGGACACGCTGACGGCCAAGAACAACCTCGCATATGCCCTTCAGCATGCGGGTGATCTAGCCGCAGCCGAAAAACTGCAGCGTGACGTGCTCGGGAGCATTCGAAAGGACGACGGTCAGAACGTCGTCGCGACCGACATGCAGAATCTCGCGACGACGCTGCAGCATGAAGGCAAGGGGACGGAGGCGGTCGTCCTCGCGCGGCGCGCGCTGGACATGCAGCGCGAGCGAGAGGGCACGAGCTCCGGCAACGTCGCGGTCGCGCTGCGCTCGCTCGCGTTCGCCGAAGAATCGGCGGGCGACTACGCGAGCGCGGAGCGCGACCTGCGCAGCGCGGTAGAAATGGGCGAGCAACTCGCGCAGGCCAAAGGCATGTCCATGTTCGGCTGGAGGGTTCCGCTCGCGGATCTGCTCGCCGGCAGGCAGCGTTGCGCCGAGGCGATTCCGTACCTGCAGGCCTCGTATGAAGAGCTTTCGAAAGCGACGGAACTCGCCCCGCTGTCGTTGCCCGAGGTGGAGCTGCTGCGCGGTTACTGCGGCGTGGGCGCGACCGCTGCGGCGAAGCAGAAGATGGTCGACGCGAAGCGCAAGCTGCTCGACATGCCTGGCATCCGCATCGACATGAGTCCGTTCGCGGCGAGCCTGCTCGACGGGCGCTAGCCGCGTGCGGGGGCCGGTTCCAGATGCCGACGACCTCGCGCTGGCGCGCTGAAGATCATCCGCTAGGCGCGGAGACGTTCATGTACTCATAACGCAGATCCTTGTGCGTCTTGCCGCGATCGTCGCCGACCTCGATATCGATCGTCTGGCGCAGCGGCAAGCCCGTGGACGTCGAGATCCAGATCCGCTGATCTGCGCTGCCGCCGTCGGTCTCATGATGCGTAGCGAACACGTTGGTCGGTTGTCCGTCTACGTTTTCGTTGTCCACCATCTTGCAGGTCAACTCTCCATCGTTCGCGGCGCGCGAGGCCAGAGCGGCCGCGGCCTTCTCATCGTAGGCCCGCGCGACCCACGTGCCCTGGACCTTGAGGTAGTGCATCGTTGCGGTCTGGACGATTTCGCTCTCGCGCTTGTGTCCCGGCTTGTCGCCCGCGGGTTCGGACATGTACTGGTGATGCGGAGTAGTCGCGAGCTTGGCCATCGCATCAAAGACCGCGTTGCATGCGTCTGCGGCGCGCGCGGGCGCAGTAATGCTCATGGCTACGAGTAGGCTGTTGCTGACGAGCAGACGTGCAATGTTCATGGAAGTCCGTCCTTGTTCGCTGAAGATAATATTCTCGCGCTCTAGCGCGCGGCGAAGACCTTGCCGCACAACGCGCCGAGCTTCGTCGCGAGGGCGATGCCGCGATCCTTCGTCATCACCTGCGTCGCGGGACCGTTGTCGGTGCCGCTAACGTCGACACTGCAGACCAGCGTGCCTTTGCGCGCAACGACCAGCGTGCCTCCGCGACCCTGCTGCGCTGCCTCTCCGACGCCGGGCAGCGCGTCCATCTTGACGGTCGCAGGGTTGGTCAGCGCGTCCCAGGTCATCTTGCCGGAGTCGCCGTCGGCCAGCGATATCGTGACCGAAGCCGGGTAGCCCTTCGCCCGATAGGTGCACGACTGCGGTCCGTAGCCCGGCTGCCGTTCGACCGCCGCGCTGATGATGCCGGCCACATCGGCGGGCTGCAGCGCGTGGTCGCAGGCAGGATCGAGCACGTTGCCGCCCGCGGCGGGTTTGATGACGGCTTGTGCCGCGACCGCCGGCATCAGCTTGAGTGCGACGAACACGTCGTTGCACACGCCGCCGAGCCGCTGCAGCTGCGCGGATTCCCCGGCATTCGCCAACGCCTTGCTCAACCCATGCGCGCTGGCGTCGCAGAGCACATCATCCTTTTGCGCCTGCACCTCGTGCAGCGCGGGCATCCAGACGCCGCCGTCGCCGACGCCGCTCAAGGGTTTCCAGTCTGCGTAGTCGTTCATGTGCCCCGACGTAAACGAGGCGATCGTGGCGCGCCCCATGCCCGGTCGCAGGCTGACCATGATTTCCGGGCCGCCACTTTCGTTGGTCGCGGTGATGAAATAGCAGGTCTGCGCATCGCCGCGCAGGGGCTTCGTTCCGCTGATCGACTCGTCGAGGATGCCATCGAGCCGACTCACATCGAGCAGCTTGCGGTCGCAGACGGTGCCTGCGCCCACGCGTGCCGCCGCGCTGGCCGTCGCGGCAGGCTTCGCCGCTGGCGCGGCGGCGTCACCGGGCGCCCCGGAGCACGCAGCAATGCCCGCGCATAGGCCTAGCAGCAAGAAGTTCTGATGGGTGCGCATGGTTCGAACTCCAGTGGTGAATGCGGTCGAGTGGCTTGTTCGCACGGCCCGGCGATCACAGCGATCGATCGGAGTCCGCGCATGCGTCGCAGGGCCGCTGCTTGTCCGGTCGGCATCCAAAGGGTACGTCGTGAGGCGCGCGCGACTGACATCGTCGCGTCATGCACCCTGTGCCTTCACGCAATTTACGCAGTCGTGCTAGCCTTTCGGCATCGCTTCTCGAAGGGTCGCACGTCTTGTTGTTCAACGCGTCCGCAGCGCGCCTCGTCGTCGCCTGGCTCTCGGTCGGCGCGTTCGTGTTCGCCGGCGCGACGCTGATGGCGTCCGCGTCAGTCGCGGTAACCGTGGCGCTGTTCGCATGGCTGCTGGGCGTGATTCTCTGGTCGGCGTTCGGCGTAGTACACGAGGCCGAGGCGCTGGCCGAACGCCTCGGCGAACCGCTCGGCACGCTCGTGCTGACGTTGTCCATCGTGATCATCGAGGTCGCACTGATCGCGGGCGTGATGCTAGACGCGAATGGCGCGCCGACGCTCGGTCGCGACACGATGTTCGCGGTGCTGATGATCGTGCTCAACGGCGTCGTCGGCCTCGGCCTGCTCGTCGGCGGCCTGCGCCACCATCAGCAGGCCTACAACCTGCAGGGCGCGAGCGCCTACCTCGCGGTGATCTTCCCGCTGACGATGATCGCGCTCGTGCTGCCCAACTTCACGGCGTCGAGCGCGGTCGGCACGCTATCGCTGCTGCAGTCGGCGTTCTTCTCGGTCTTCACGATCGTGCTCTATGCGCTGTTCCTGTGGCTGCAGACCGGACGCTATCGCGGCTTCTTCGCCGAGGAGTCCGTCGCGGCGGTCGATGACGAGGCCACTCACGCGACGGCCGATGTTCCGCTGGCGCGTAACGTCGTGCTGCTGCTCGCGAACATCCTGCCGATCGTGATCCTGTCGAAGAGCATCGCCATTCTGCTCGACCGCGGCATCGTCGCGCTCGCTGCGCCGGCCGCGCTCGGTGGAATCGTCATCGCGATGATCGTGTTCATGCCCGAAGGCATCTCGGCGCTGCGCGCGGTCGCGGCGAACCAGCTGACGCGCGCGATCAACCTGTGCCTCGGCGCCGCCGCGTCGACGCTCGGCCTGACGGTGCCGGCAGTGTTGCTGATCGGCCTAATGACCGGGCAGACCGTCGTACTCGGCGTGTCGCAGGCCAACATGGTGCTGCTCGCGGTGACGTTGATGTTGAGTGCGCTGACCTTCTCGGGCGGCAGGACGACGATGCTCGAGGGTGCAGTTCACCTCACGATGTTCTTCGTCTTCGTCGTCCTCGTATTCAGTCCGTGAATCCACGTTTGAAAAAGCCGGCGACGCGCCGGCCAGGAGCAACCCTGTGAAAACCGTAGTGACGCGCGAGCTGCTGATCCATCAGCTCTACGAGGCGGCCGAACTCGAGCACACGCTGATGTGTACCTATCTGTACGCGGCCTTCAGCCTCAAGTCGGGCGTGGGGGAGGGGCTGTCCGTGGCAGAGGCCGAGGCGGTCGCTCGCTGGCGCCGCGCGATCCTCGACATCGCGGTCGGCGAGATGGGCCACCTCGTCGCAGTCTGGAACATCACCTCCGCGCTCGGCGGCGTGCCGCGCTTCGGGCGTGGCAACTTTCCGCTCGACCCGGGCAACCTGCCGGCGGGCATCGTCGTCAAGCTCGCGCCGTTCAACCGCGACACGCTGCAGCACTTCATACACCTCGAACGCCCGCACGGATCGCATGAGGCCGACGGCGACGCGTTCGCGCCCGAGTTCACTTTCCGCCGTGGCACGCCGACGCCGCGCGTGACGCCGATGGCACTCGACTATGAGACGGTCGGCGATTTCTACATGACGCTGAGCGACGGGCTGCGCGCATTCGCCGAGCGCGTCGGCGAACGCGAGGCGTTCTGCGGCGACCCGGCGTTGCAGCTGTCGCAGGCCGAGGTCGTGCTCGCGGGCGCCGCGCGCGTCATCTGCGCGAAGACCGCTCTCGCCGCGTTCGACGCGATCGTCGCGCAGGGCGAGGGCGCGCGTGAGGACAGCCGCGATTCGCATTTCGCGAAGTTCGCGGCGATGCGCGGCGAATACGCTGCGCTGCTCGCGCAGAATCCGTCCTTCGAGCCCGCGTTCCCGGCCGCGCGCAATCCGGTGCTGCGCCGGCCGCCGAAGCCCGAAGGACGCATCTGGATCGAGAACGAGGAAGCCGCGGCGACCGTCGACGTCGCGAATTCTGCCTACGGCCTGATGCTGCGCCTGATCGCCTACGCCTATTCGGTGCCGGCCCCGGCGCCCGAGAAGGCGCTGGCCGTCGACACGTCGATCGCGCTGATGCGCGCGCTGACTCTGCTCGGAGAGCGTGCCGCGCGGTTGCCGGCCGGACCGACCCATCCCGAATGTCACGCCGGCGTCTCGTTCATCACGCTGCGCGATGCGGCGCCGTTGCCACTCGGCGCGGGCGCGCGACGCTTCTTCATCGAACGCCTGCAGGAAGTCTGCGCCGGCGCGCACGCGTTGCCCGGCGCGGACGACCGGCGCGTCGCCGACGCGCAGCGCCTGCTCGACGAACTGAGACAGCGTGCCGAACGCGGTTTCGCGCGCGCGGCCGCCGCGACGCCGCAGGTCGTGCCCGCGCCGGTGCGCGCTGCGCTGCGCCCGTCCGCCGCAGACGTGCCCGCGAGCGGCCTCGCCAAGGTCGACGGCGTCGAGATCGTCGCGGGCGGCAAAATCACGGTCCACTACGAAGGCAAGCGTTGCATCCATGCGCGCTTCTGCGTCACGGGCGCGCCGACGGTATTCCTCGCGAATGTGCAGGGTCCGTGGATCCATCCCGACACGATGGATGCCGAGGAGCT
>JBDTYX010000333.1:0-2976 GCA_040005435.1 Rudaea sp.
CCTGCGCCATGCGCACGAGCGCGTCGTAGATCGACGAGTCGCCGTGCGGATGGAACTTACCCATCACGTCACCCACGATGCGGGCGCATTTGACGTAAGAGCGATTCCACATGTTGTTGGCTTCGTACATGCCGAAAAGCACGCGGCGGTGTACCGGCTTGAGTCCGTCCCGGACATCAGGGAGTGCTCGGCCTACGATCACGCTCATCGCGTAATCTAGGTAGCTCTGCTTCATCTCGTCTTCGATATTGACGCGAATGACTTCTTTGGCCAGCTCAGCCATCGTGGAATTTTTCCCTGAAAAACTGCGATTGGGCGCGCGGCGCCGAGGGCTCATTCCGAACGCATCGGAACGGTCACGATTCTAACATATTGCGGGTCGGTTCAGGGTCAAAAAATCTGGCAAAAACGCTATCGATTACAACCTCTTACGGCGACATTTTTTCCTTGCTCGAATAGTCGCCGGCCGAACCGCGAAACGCGCGCAGCAATGCTGTGAAAACGCATGTGTACATATATACTTCATGCTGACCGCGCGCGCATTTTGTAGCGCATCGCAAGCGCACGGCAGAGGTCGCCCGACTAGCCCTGTGGTGCCTGCTCGGATTCTTCGGCGGGCATGCGCGGGTGGCGATAGATCCAATAGCGCGACGCGAGATAGTTCACGCCGAGCCCCGCGACGGAGCCCGCGGCCACCGCGAGCGGCAGCCATTGGCGGTCGAGGTCGAACGCGAGCACTAGGCCAGAATAGGCCGCGAAGTTGAACGCGAACCCACCGCTCATCGCGAGGATGTATCGACCCCACTCGCCGAGCAGCGAGTGCCGCTGCCTGCCGCGAAACGTGTAGGTGCGGTTGAATATCCACGTCGCCGTCGCCGCGCACAGAAACGAGATGAGACGCGCGCTGAACCGGTCCCAGGCAAACAGCGAGACGAGGATTTGCAGCACGCCGGCGTCGACCACGAAGCCGATCACACCGCCGATGCAGAACAACCAGAAGCTGCGCATCTCAGCCGAATAGCCTCTGCATGCCCGCGCTGTCGGGCCTCTCGACGATGCCGCGCTCGGTGACGATCACGTCGATCAGCTCCGCAGGCGTGACGTCGAACACCGGATTCCACGCGTCCGCGCCGTCGACGACCGTGCGTTTGCCGCCGAATGTCAGCAATTCTGCCGGCTCGCGCATCTCTATCTCGATCCTGTCACCGTCAGGCGTCGCCATGTCGATCGTCGATGACGGCGCGACGACCATGAACTTGACCCCGTGGCGGCGCGCGGAGATCGCGAGCTGGTAGGTACCGATCTTGTTCGCGCTGTCGCCGTTCGCAACGATGCGGTCCGCACCCACGATGACCCAATCGAGCGCGCCGCTCTTCATCAGATGCGCCGCCGCGGAGTCGGCGACGAGCTTCGCCGGGATGCGATCGCGGACGAGCTCCCACATCGTGAGGCGCGCGCCCTGCAGCCAGGGTCGCGTTTCGCCGGCGAACACGCGGCTGATCTTTCCCTGAGCGAAACCCGCGCGGATGACGCCGAGCGCGGTGCCGAATCCCGCGGTCGCGAGCGATCCGGTGTTGCAGTGCGTGAGCACGCCAACTCCTTCGCCGAGGCAATCCGCGCCGAGCTCTCCCATGCGCTTGTTGGCCGCGAGATCCTCGTCCTGGATCGCGCGCGCCTCTGCTTCGAGCAACGCGGGAAGCCCCGCACCGCCGCGGGCCAGCACCTTGCGCATGCGCGCCAGTGCCCAGGCGAGGTTGACCGCCGTGGGCCGTGCCGCATTGAGCCCCACCAGCGCGTTGTCTAGCGACGCCGAAGAAGCCTGCTCGCCCGCGCCTTCGAGGAGGCGAGCCTGCAGCACGACGCCCCACGCGGCGGCGATGCCGATCGCCGGTGCGCCGCGGACCGTGAGATCACGAATCGCGACGACCACGTCCTGCGCGTTGCGGCACTCGACATAGGTCTCGCTTTGCGGCAGCGCGCGTTGGTCGAGAAGGCGTAGGACTCCTGCGGCATAAGTCACCGCGCGGATCGTGTCGTGAGGGTCGAGTTCGGTCATCAAGGGATTCGCGTGTTGCTGACCGCGGAGGATACCGCAGCGATCATCGTTCTGCCCTGCACGATCCGCGACAGCGCGCAGCCCCGCTGGCGGTGGCCGCGTCGCTTCGGCTAGCATGGACCCATGCGCGCGAAATCCATCCGCAGCAAGACCCCGCTCATACGCAGATCGAGCCAGGAAGTCGTCGCGGTGCGCGCCGCCGACCGCGACGCGCAATTCGTCGCACTGTTGCGCAGAAAATGCATGCGCGCGGCGATCACGGGAGCGCTCACCGCTGCGATCGAGGCGATTCCGGGCCTGGGACGCGTATTCGGCTTCGTGTTCGGGGAGATCCTCGATGCCCAGTTTCTCTCACGCATCCAGCGCGAACTCGTCGAGGATACTTTCAGGCTCTACGGTCTCGAACTGCCGGGCCCGCTGCACAACGAACTCGTCAACCGCGTGCAGACGCTCGGCACGAGCGCGAGCATCGCGAGCGACGCCCTGATGCGCGGCCTGGCGCGTCGCGCCGCCAGCAGCATCGGCGGGCTGGTCGCGAAGCGTCTGCTGCCGATCGCATCCATCACGTCCTCGGCGCTGAGCAACACGAGCGTCACGTACGCGATAGGCAAGCGCGCGCAGGCCGTCGCGAAATGGCGCGACAGGCCGATCATGGGAATGCCGGATGTCGTGCGTGCCTTCAGCGGCATCGACGAGCGTCGCATTCTTAATTGGTCGACCGAGGCGGTGAAGACCTCGCTCGGCATCGTGAGCACCGCGCTGAAGCGCATGCTGCGCTGGCCCGGCGCGCGCAAGCGACACCGCGACGCCGAGGACTGACACGTCCGCGAAACCGGCAAAGACGCGGAGGGAGTGGCGCTGCGAAATGGTGGGCGGTGCAGGGATCGAACCTGCGACCCTTGCCGTGTGAAGGCAATGCT
>JBDTYX010000334.1:0-2972 GCA_040005435.1 Rudaea sp.
GGCGCGCACGCTGACGATCAGCGACAACGGCATCGGCATGAGCCGCGACGAAGTCATCGCGAACATCGGCACGATCGCGAGTTCGGGGACGCGCAAGTTTCTCGAGGCGATGTCGGTCGAGCAGAAGGCCGACGCGAACCTGATCGGACAGTTCGGCGTCGGCTTCTACTCCGCGTTCGTCGTCGCCGACCGGGTCGCCCTCGTCACGCGCAAGGCGGGCGCAGAGGGCGCCGAAGGCGTGCGCTGGGAATCCACGGGCACGGGCGAATATTCGCTCGCGGCGGTCGAGGCGCCACGCGGCACGAGCGTGACGTTGCATCTGAAGCCCGACGAGGATGAGTTCCTGCAGGGTTGGCAACTGCGCAGTCTCGTCGCGCGCTACTCCGATCACATCGGATTCGCGATCCGGATGCGCGCCGAGAAGTCGGAAAGCGAGGCAGGAGGCGCCGACTGGGAAGTCGTCAATCAGGCGTCTGCGCTGTGGACGAAGCCCAAAGGCGATCTAAAAGACGAGGACTACCAGGGCTTCTACAAGCACATCGCGCACGACTACAACGACCCGCTCGCGTGGACCCACAACCGCGTCGAGGGCAACCAGAACTTCACCTCGCTGCTCTACATCCCGTCGAAGTCGCCGTTCGATCTCATGATGGGCGCGCGAGACGAGCGCAAGGGGCTGCGTCTCTACGTGAAGCGCGTATTCATCATGGATGCGGCCGAACAACTGCTGCCGGCTTATCTGCGCTTCGTCCGCGGGGTCGTTGACTCGGACGACCTGCCGCTCAACGTGAGCCGCGAGATACTGCAGCAGAATCGCAGTCTCGAGAAACTCAAGGCGGCTTGCGCGCGTCGCGTTCTCGACCTGCTCGATCGCCTCGCCAAGGAGGAGCCCGAGAAATTCGCGACGTTCTGGCAGGAATTCGGCGCGGTGTTCAAGGAAGGCGTCGCCGAGGACTTCGCGAACAAGGAGCGCATCGCCAAGCTGCTGCGCTTCGCGTCGACGCAGTCCGAAGGCGCCGCGCAGACGGTGTCGCTCGACGACTACGTCGGCCGCATGAAGGCGGGGCAGGAGTCGATCTACTACCTCACGGCGGACGGCTATGCCGCCGCGAAGGGCTCGCCGCAGCTTGAGGCGCTCAAGGCGCACGGCGTCGAAGTGCTGCTCATGTACGACCGCATCGACGAGTGGATGTCGAGCTACCTGACCGAGTACGCCGGCAAGAAGCTGCGCAACGTCGCCAAGGGCGATCTCGAGCTCGGCAAGCTCGGCGGCGCCGACGAGAGCACGCGCAAGGAAGCGGAGAAGGCGGCCGAGGGGGTCGTCAAGCGGCTCAAGGATCTGCTCGGCGACAGGGTCTCCGACGTGCGCGTCTCGGAACGCCTGACCGACTCGCCGGCGGTGCTCGTACTGTCCGAGCACGAAATGGGTCTAGCGATGCAGCGCCTGCTCAAACAGGCCGGGCACGACGTGCCAGCGAGCAAGCCCATCCTCGAGATCAATCCCGCGCATGCACTGGTCAAGCGTCTCGAATCCGTGAGCGATGATGCGAAGGCCGCTGATCTCGGACTGATCCTGCTCGAGCAGGCGCAGCTGCTCGAGGGTGCGTCGCTCGACGATCCGGCGGCCTACGTGCGCCGTGTGAACACGTTGCTCGCGGGCTGAGGCTAGCGGCGCCGCTCGCGCGCCAGCAGCTCGCGTTTGCGTTCCACGCCCCAGCGATAGCCCGACAGGGCGCCATCGCTGCGGACGACGCGGTGGCACGGAATGGCGATCGCGAGTGCGTTCGCCGCGCAGGCCTGCGCGACTGCGCGTGCCGACTTCGGTGCGCCGATCGCGGCTGCGATCGCGGCGTAGCTCGCGGTTTCTCCGGCGGGGATTCTGCGCAGCGCTTCCCAGACGCGCTGCTGGAATGCGGTGCCGCGCACGTCGAGCGGCAGGTCGAGGCCGGTTCCCGGTGCCTCGACGAGGCCGACGACGGATGCGACGAGGCGCTCGAAATCCTTGTCGCCGCCGCTCAGGCGCGCATTCGGAAAGCGATCCTGCAGTTGGCGCACGAGCGCGCCGGGGTCATCGCCGAGCAGGATCGCGCAGACGCCACGTTCGCTGCGTGCGACGAGGATCGAGCCGAGCGAGCACTCGCCTACAGCGAAGCGCATTGAGGCATCGGCTCCGCCACTGCGGAACGCACTCGGCGTCATCCCAAGCATCGCGTTCGTGTTCTCGTAGAAGCGTGCGCTGGAGTTGAATCCCGCGTTGTAGAACGCGTCTGTCACGCGTGGCGCACTCGCGAGTTCGTCGCGCACGCGAGCCGCACGCCGAGCCTGTGCATAGGCCTTCGGTGTGACGCCGGCGAACGCCTTGAATGTACGATGAAAGTGCCACGGGCTCATGCCGGCGTTCCTCGCAAGCACCTCGAGTGTCGGTGGCTCGACGGAGGCCTCGATCGTCCGGCACGCCGCGGTGATCGCGATTGCATGTTGGTCGGCTAGCGCAGCCTCGTTGGGCCGACACCGCTTGCAGGCACGGAAACCAGCGCGCTCGGCGTCGTCGCGGGTCGCATGAAACGCGACGTTCTCGGGTCGCGCGCGGCGCGAGCCGCATGACGGGCGGCAGTACACGCCGGTCGTCTTCACCGAATAGTAGAACTGGCCGTCGGCGCGCTTGTCGCGCGCGACCACGGCGTTCCAGCGCGGATCGTTTTCGGTTGCGGTATCGGCGGTGTTGAGCATGGCATTCATCGGCGCGGGCTTCCTCTTTGACGTGGACGCGCCAACATTACGCGGCGCCCGTGCCGCACGCGCCCCGTCTCTTGCTTTCGAATTGCTCAATCGATGCCACCGGCGATGTTGGTTTCGATGCTGCGCGCGTGTCGATTCTCGAGCAACGGGTGGATCAGCACCGATCCGATGATGATGGCGACGCCGAGGTAGAACGCAAGGTCGAGATCGTGATGCTCGCCGAACAGCGGGAT
>JBDTYX010000121.1:0-9960 GCA_040005435.1 Rudaea sp.
CATGTATTTCTCGAGCTCGGGCAGCATCGCCGCATCGGGCCAGAAGAACGCGTTGTGTTCGACCGCACTGGCGTCGAAGGCGCGCGGGCTCAGTACGCCGATTTGCGCGAGATGGCCGTGGATGACGACGCCGAAATGCGCGACCAGCCACTTCTTCGCGATGACGCCCGCCGCGACGCGCATCGTCGTCTCGCGCGCCGACGAGCGTCCGCCGCCGCGCGGATCGCGTATGCCGTACTTCTGCCAGTAGGTGTAGTCGGCATGTCCGGGCCGGAACGTCTGCGCGATCTCCACATAGTCCTTCGAGCGCGCGTCTGTGTTGCGCACGAGCAGCGCGATCGGCGCGCCGGTCGTCCTGCCCTCGAATACGCCCGAGAGGATCTCGACCTCGTCGGCCTCGTGGCGCTGCGAGGTGTGCCGCGACTTGCCCGTCGCGCGGCGGTCGAGGTCCGTGCGGAATTCCTCCGCCGCGAGTTCGAGCCCCGGGGGGCAGCCGTCGACCACGCAGCCTATCGCCGGGCCGTGGCTTTCCCCGAACGTCGTGACCGTCAGTAGCTTTCCGAACGAATTGCTGGACACGGCTATCTCTTCTTCAGAATGGCGCGGATCGCCTTGGTATGGGCGACGAGGTCGGCGCGCGCGATCGCGAACACGCCCATCTGACCGACCTCGAACTCTATCCAGTTGAGCGGAAGGCGTGGCAGCAACCGCTGCAGCGCCTGTTCGCTCTCGCCCACTTCGACGATCAGCCAGCCTTCCTCGCTCAAATGCTTCGGCGCCTCATCCAGAATGCGCAGCGCAAAATCGAGTCCGTCGTCGCCCGCCTTCAATCCCAACGCAGGCTCATGACTGTATTCGAGCGGCAACGCGGCGAATTCCTGTTCGGTGACGTACGGGGGATTGCTGACGATCAGGTCGTAGAGCACGCCCTTGACGCCGTCGAACAGGTCGGATTTGATCGCGCGCACGCGGTCGTCGACGTTCTGGAATGCGATGTTCTCGCGCGCGAGCGCGAGCGCCTTGTCGCTGATGTCGACGAGGTCGACCTGCCAGCCGGGATTGTGCACCGCCATCGCGATGCCGATGCAGCCCGATCCCGTGCACAGGTCGAGTGCGCGCCGCACCGGCACGCCGTCGAGCCAGGGCGAAAAACCGCCGAGGATCGTCTCGGCGATCGGCGAACGCGGCACCAGCGCGCGCTCGTCCGACTTGAACTTGAGCTGCGCGAACCACGCTTCGCCGGTGAGGTAGGCGACCGGCTTGCGCTCGAGGACGCGCCGCTCGATCAGCGCGAGCACCGCAGTCTTCTCGGCCTCGGTAAGCCGCGCGTGGCCGTAGTTCGGCGACAGGTCGTGCGGAAGGTGCAGGGCGTGCAGCACGAGATGCGTCGCCTCGTCGAGCGCGTTGTCATGGCTGTGCCCGAACGTCAGCCCGGCGGCGCCGAACCGGCTCGCTCCATAGCGGATGAAATCGATGATCGTGGCGAGTTCTGCGGTCACGGCGCGGCCATGCGTGGACGGGCCTGCGAGTATACCGAAACGACGACGCTATAATGCCCGCATGAACGTGCCGAAACGCGCCTCGCGCCTCAATCTCACCGGCCTCATCCTGGTGGCCGCGCTCGCCGCGGGCGCCGGCTTGTGGGTCGGCAACCGCTATTTCAATTCTGCGGCGCAGCCTTCGCTCGAGGCCGCGCTGCTCTATCCCGAACCGCGACCGTTGCCGGAGTTCACGCTCACGCAGGCCAACGGCAAGGCGTTGACGCTCGCCGACTGGCGCGGTCATTGGAACATTGTATACTTTGGCTATTCGAGTTGTCCCGACGTGTGCCCGACGACGCTGCAGACGCTGAAGACCGTGTGGGCAGAACTCGGCAAGCGCGCCATCCAGCAGCGCGTGCGCATCGACTTCATCTCGGTCGATCCGGAGCGCGACACGCCGGAGATTCTGGGCAAGTACGTCGGCTTCTTCAGCCCGGACTTCGTCGCAGCGACCGGCACAGACGCGCAGCTCCAGCAAATAACGCGCGCGTTGGGCCTGGTCTATTCGCGCACGAAGAACGTCGACGGTGTGATCGAGGTGGACCACTCCGGGTCTGCGGTGATCATCGATCCGCAGGGCCGGCTCGCGGGTATCTTCCGTCCACCGCTCGCGGCGCGGCAAACCGTCGACGATATCGTCGCGCTCGCCGCCTGGAATCGATGACTATGAGCCCGCTGGTCGTCCTGCAATACCTGCTGCCGCATCGCGCGCTGTCGCGCCTCGTCTACTGGGCGACGCGCTGGACGTTCGCGCCGTGGAAGAATTTCCTGATCGATAGCGTGATTCGAAACTACGCCGTCGACATGGATCAGGCCCAGGAACCGGACCCGCACGCCTACTCGTCGTTCAATCTGTTTTTCACGCGTGCTCTCAAGGCCGGCGCACGCACGCCGCCGGCCGACGCGACGGCGGTCTCGTGTCCCGCGGACGGCAAGATCAGCCAGCTCGGCGACGTCCGCGACGGCCGCATCTTCCAGGCCAAGGGATTCGATTTCTCGACGACCGAACTGCTCGGCGACGAGGGCGCAGCGCTCGCCTTCGAGCACGGCCGCTTTGCGACGATCTATCTCTCGCCGCGCGACTATCACCGCGTGCACATGCCGCTCTCCGGAACGCTGCGCGAGACAGTGCACATTCCCGGGCGACTATTCAGCGTCGCACCGTTCACGGTCGAGGCGATACCGCGGCTGTTCGCGCGCAACGAGCGCCTCGTCTGCCATTTCGACGGCAGCGGTCCTGACGGAAGCGGCGGCCCGTTCGCGATCGTCATGGTCGGCGCGTTGCTCGTGTCGAGTATCGAGACCGTGTGGGGCGGGCTCGAGGTCCCGCCGTATGCGAGCACGATCACGCGCAAGCACTGGCTCGACAAGGGCATCCGCCTCGAACGCTGCGCCGAGATGGCGCGCTTCAACATGGGTTCGACCGTGATCGTGCTGTTGCCCGCGGACTATCGCTGGATTGGCAGCTTCGAAGCCGCATCCCCGGTGCAGATGGGGCAAGCGCTCGCGACACGCGACCCGTAAGCGCGCCTGCGCTCGACTTCCCCGTGGCCCAATCCACAGCGACGCCTGCGGCAACGCACTTTGGCATGAGCGGCGCCAAGAAGAGGGGCGCCACCGGCGCCCCCAGGTTTAGCGTCAGTCGATCTCCAGGTTCAGGATCGACCGACGACGCGCACGATCAAGGCGTAGCGATGCTGCGCACGCCGCCAAACTCGAAGTCGTACGTCGTGTTGTTGATGCGCAGGCTGTCAACCTCGCCGTGCCAGGCGAAGTCACGTCCCTTGCTGATGCCGACGCTGAACATGATCGCGTTGTAGGGCGTGGTCGTCAGCAGCGCCTTGACCTGCGCGAACGTGCATCGCGGCCCGTTGATGCCGCAGTTCGCACTGGTGGCCGGGCTGTTGAAGGCGCTGCCGGTGAGTCCCCAGGCGTTGCTAGGATCATTCGCGGCGTCGATGTAGCCGCTCCACTGGTTCGCTGTCGAATTGACGGTCGGCGTGTAGTTAAGCGTGCTGTAGCCTACGCCGAACGTGCCCGAGGTGAAGACTTCGATGGCGATCGCCGGCATGTTCGGGCTGGCGCCGCCGGCATCGATGTTCTCCTGCGTCGTCTTGACGACATAGCCAACATTCGTGAGGGCCGAGATGGGGTTGTTCGCAAACGACACTGGGTCACCGAATTCGACCTTTTCCGTTCCGCTGCCGACGCCGATCTCCAGAGAGCCGCTGCCCGTCGGCGCGGTACCGTCGTTGCGCAGCTGCGCGGTGGCGTTGCCGATCACGTTGCGCGCGATCGTTCCCCAATTCAGGCCCTGGCCGAGACCATTGGTCGGCAGCACCGCTGCACGGAAATAACCGGTGACGTCCATTACGAGATCGAGTTGGGCGTGCTCGGCAAAGACCTGGAATTCCTTGCCGCCGGTACATGCCGTCTGGCACAGCGGAATGATCGAAGACGTGCCGTTGAGGTTGACCACGCCTGAGCCCGGGCCAGCGGTCTGGTTGAACACGCCGATCGACGCGTTCGGCTGGGTCGCATCGACTGGCCACGCGCGAATGTCGCCCTCGGCAGAAGTATTGACCATCGAGATCGATACGGCGATCGCGCCGACACCCGTGGGGATGCCGCAGTCGTTCGCCGCGCCACCCTGAGCGCTGAATGAGGGCGAAACGGCGTCGAACGCCGTGGTGGAGCCTTGCAGAAGCGGCCCCGGACCGCCGTAAAACGTACGCGTGTCGATGATACGACACGGCGCGATCGGCACGAAAACGAGATCCTGCTTGCTGTCGCCCAACGATTTCGCAGTGCCGACCGTAGAGGTCACCGACGCGAATGGGCTTGCGGAATTCGCGGGGGCGGCGGCGGCACCGCCACTGGCGGAGAGCGCCATCGCGGCAAAAAGTAATGCGGTCGGCGCGGCCGGACCCGGGGGAGAAACGCTCAATCGTCATGCTGGGGTCCTTTTGCAAATGGCAGGGATGCCTTCCGGCACCGGAAAACTCTTGTCGCTTGGGGAACGTTTGCTGATGTAAGGAGAGAGATATTCGCGATTCGCGAAAAATCGGACATACGGGGCGACTCGTCGAGAAACGCCTCACGCATGTGGGTAACATACAGGTAGATCGAGGCAACCCAAATAGAAAAGTCTGTCTCGCCAATTAGAACCGCTTGCGGCGGGAAATTCCCGCGCCGCGCCGAAGCATCGCGGCCAAGCGGTGCAGAGGGAGTGTCGCAACAGGAAGATCCAGGGTTGCGCTCCGGCGGGGCTTTGGGCGGCCTACGATGTTGCGCGGCGACACTGCGAATTATTGCGTGCAGACCCCGACCTGCAGCACGCGTCCCGGGCGGATGCTCGCGTAGTCACGCGGCTTGATGCCGTTGGCCTTGGCAAGTTCGGCCGCGCTGCGGCAGCCGAACTTGCGCGCGACCGCGGCGAGTGTCTCGCCGTGACGCAGCACATAGGTGGGCACGCTCTTGCCGCGCGCGCGCTGCGGCGGCGGCGGCGGCGCACGACTCGAATGGGCGAGCGCCGCGGGAGGCGCGGCCAGCGGCGCGGCGAGGACGGCCTGGTGCAGGTCGTTGGCGACGGCCGCCCAGATACCCCTCACGCAGTTGCGCTCGTAGACCACCAGCAACGATTGCGGCACGTGCAGGCGCGTCGACGCCGGCAGCGTCTCGCGCGGGTCGATCGCGGGGTTGAGGTTGCGCAGCGTGCGGAACCAGCCGTCGTGCATGTTCAAGTCTTGACCGAGACAGACCGTAAGCTCGGCCAGCGAGGCATTCTTCTGCAGGATCAGCGTGCCGGGCCGACCATCGATCTTCGGGAACTGCAGGTTGTATTTCTCCGGGTGCAGATACAGCCACGCCGCGGCGAGCACGACCGGCACGTAGTCGCGCGTCTCCGGCGCGAGCTCGTAGAAGATCTTGGGATCCCAGAAGCTCGCATCCGGTGCGCCGCGCGCGAGACGCTGCATCCTTCCCTCGCCGCCGTTGTACGCGCCGATCACGAGTTCGAGGTTGTTGTTGAAGATCGCAAGCTGCTCATTGAGATACGCTGCGTTCGCCCGCGCGGACAGCGCGGGATCGTAGCGCTGGTCGAATCCATCGACGACGCTGAGGCCGAAGCGCTGCCCGGTCGCAGGCATGAACTGCAGCAGGCCCGCGGCGCCGGAACGCGACAGCGCGTGCACGCGGCCGCCCGACTCCTTGGCCATGATGCCGAACAGGATCGCCTCGGGCAAACCTGCCTTCTGGTACTGCGGCCACATGAGATGACGCAGGTATTGATAGTTCTCGTAGGTGTCGAGCAGGAACGGCCGCAACGTCGTGAGCCACTCTTCGAGCGCCACCTTGACCGGGCCGTTCAGCGTCATGACCTCGGACAGTTCCTTGCCCTTGAGCAACGTGATCGACCTGCCGACCTCGGGCAACGCGGTCGCCACGGGCGAACTCTCGCCTGTCGTCGCGGGCGCCTCGGGGGTCTGCGCGCCGCCGTTGCTGTCGGCCTCCGCGGGTGCGCTCGCGCCTCCCGACATGCGCGCAAATGCAGTTTCGAAGCGCGCGTTGTCGCAACCACGCGTCTTTGCGCATAGCGCCTGCGCGTCCTGCGCGTCATCCCATGCGGCCTTGTACTGCGTGGTATTCGCGCCGGGATCGGCGTTGAACATCGCGGGATTGCGCGCGGCGAAATAGCGCTTCTCATCGTTGTCGAGGCGCGCGTACAGCGCCGCGACAGCGGCGCCCGGCCCGGCTGACGCCGCCGTGCCAGCCTTCTGCGGCTGCGCGGCGCAGCCGGCGATCAGCGTGACTAGAACCGGCGCGCAGACCTGAGCGGCGCGAAAACGAAAATTGAACATCTACTACGACTCCAAATTGAATGTGCGCCTTACGGTACACAGCCTGGCGCGGCATAACAACCTCGCGCAATCATGGTTTTCGGTGACCGCGAAAAGGTGCGCAGGCTAGGATCCCGTGTGCAGCACCGCATTGATCTCCGCAAGGCTGCCGTCGATCGATTCCTCGCCGTAGCCGACTTGCGTCTTCACGACGCGGCCGTCCCTACCGATGATCACGAGATGCGGAATTCCCCCGATCGCGTATGCGGCGGCGCTGCGCTTGTTGCGCTCCAGCATCTCGCTCGAAATTGAGGACCCGCCCCTGTTCTGTCGCTGCCGTTGCATGAGAAGATTCGCTCGCACGCTCTGAAGGACGCACCTTGAACGATATACTCCTCGGCAAGAGTCAGTTGCAAAGCGTCAACCCGGACGTCTTCCTGCACGCGAAGTACGGCAACCGTCACGGCATGATCGCGGGCGCGACCGGAACCGGCAAGACCGTCTCGCTGACGGTGATGGCCGAGGGCTTCTCGCGGCTCGGCGTGCCGGTGTTCCTCGCCGACGTCAAGGGCGACCTCGCCGGCATGTCGCAGGCGGGAACGCTCGGCGAAAAGCTCAAGCCGCGACTCGACAAGCTCGGCATCACGAACTTCGTGCCCGCGGCGAATCCGGTCGTCTTCTGGGACATCTACGGCAAGCTCGGCCATCCGGTCCGCGCGACCGTGAGCGAAATGGGACCGACGCTGTTCGCGCGCCTGCTCGAACTCAACGACGTGCAGTCGGGAGTGCTCGAGATCGTATTCAAGCTCGCCGACGACAACGGCTGGCTGCTGCTCGACCTGAAGGACCTGCGCTCGCTGCTCAACTTCGCCGCCGACAAGGGCAACGCGAAGGACATTGCCGCGAAATACGGGCTTGTCAGCCCGACATCGATCGCGGCGATCCAGCGTTCGTTGCTGACGCTCGAGAATGCCGACGCGGCGCATTTCTTCGGCGAGCCGGCGCTCGAACTCGCCGACCTCATGCGCCAGGACATGTCGGGCCGCGGCATCGTCAACATCCTCGCCGCGGACCAGCTCGTGCTCAAGCCGATGCTGTATTCGACTTTCTTGCTGTGGCTGCTCTCGGAACTGTTCGAGCTGCTGCCCGAGGTCGGCGACCTCGACGTGCCCAGGCTCGCATTCTTCTTCGACGAGGCGCACCTGTTGTTCGACGATTGCCCGCCGGCGTTGCAGAAGCGCGTCGAGCAGGTCGTCCGACTGATCCGCTCGAAAGGCGTCGGCGTCTACTTCTGCTCGCAGAACCCCGACGATGTGCCCGACGTCATCCTCGGCCAGCTCGGCAACCGCGTGCAGCACGCGTTGCGCGCGTTCACGCCGCGCGACCAGAAGGCCGTGCGCAGCGCAGCGGAGACGTTCGCGCCGAATCCGCGGCTCGGCGACGTCACCGCCGCGATCACCCAGCTCGCGGTCGGCGAGGCGCTCGTCTCGACGCTGCAGGAGGGCGGCGTGCCGCTGCCGGTCGAACGCGCGCTGATCGTTCCGCCGACTTCGCGCATCGGCGCGATCACCGACGCCGAGCGCGCGAGCGTGCGCGCGCGCTCCCCGGTCGGCGCGAAATACGACACCGCGATCGATCGCGAGTCCGCCTACGAGATGCTGACGGCGAAGACCGGCGCGCAACCCGCGCCCGCTGGCGGCGCGGCGCCGGTGCCGACTGCTTCCGCGCCTGCACCGGCGGGTTCGGGCTGGGGCAAGATGGTCAGCGACGTCATGCTCGGCACCGGCAGACGCCAGGGCATGATCGAGACGATGGCGAAGTCCGCGATCCGCAGCGGCGGCAGTCGGCTCGGCACCGCGCTCATGCGCGGCGTGCTCGGATCGCTGCTGAAGAGATGACGATGATCGATTCGCCGTCCACGGGGGAAAAAGCGCCGCTGCCCGAGCGCATCCTGAGTGTGCTCGCCTACCCGAAGCAGTCGGGGCCGCTGTCGACGATCGTCGCACTCGCGGTGTCGCACGCGGTCGTCGGGCTGCTGCCCTCGCTGATCGCGTGGCTCGGTGCATACCTCGTCTGGGCGGCCTTCTTCAAATACGCGTTCGAGGTGTTGCGCTGGAGCGCGAACGGTCGCGAGATCGCGCCAGAGATCAGCTTCACGGTAGGCGACTCGATCGGCGGCTTCGCGGTGCTGCTGTTGCTGCTCGTCGAAGTGCTGATCAGCCTCGTCGGCTCGTGGTACGGCGTCGGCGCGGCGCTCGGCGTCGGGCTCGTCGTCGTGTTCGCGTTGCCCGCGATGATGATCGTCCTCGCGCTCGAGGAAGGCGCGCTGCGTGCGCTCAATCCGGTCGTCTGGATCCAGATTGCGACGCGCATCGGCTACGAGTATCTGCTGCCGGTCGGGTTCTTCTGCGCCGCGCTGATCACGCAGAGCGCGGTCGCGATGGCGATCGGCTCGGTTCTGCCGGGGATGCTCACAACGCTGCTCGTGTTTTGCGTCGTCAACTATCTGATGATCGCCAACTTCCACCTGATCGGCGCCGTGATCCACGAACATGCGGACGAGCTGGGCTACACGGGGCACCTCGAACTGCAGGAAGAGGTAGGCAGACTCGACCCGGCTCGGCAGAGCATCGACATCGCGCGCAGCATCGCAGCGGGCGGTGACGTCGAGGGCGCGGCAGCGCTGCTGCGCGAGGAGCTGATCGCGCATCCCGATGCGCTCGCGATGCACGACGAGTACAGGCATTGGCTCACCGAGACCGGCGACGGCGTGCAACTCGCCGCCCACGGCAAGGCCTACGTCCCGATCCTGCTGCGCGGGGACCATCTGCGTCGTGCGGTGGACGTCGCGCGCGAATCGACGACGGCGGATCCGAAGTTCGCCCTCGACGAAGCGGACGACGTCAGCCGGCTCGCGAAAGCCGCCGCGAACGCGGGTGACACGCAGCTCGCGCTGGCCCAGCTCGGCGGATTCCACAAACGCTTTCGCGGCCATCCCGACATCGCGCGCAACTATCTGCTTGCGGCGAAGCTGCTCGCCGAGCGCATGAACAAGGAGATGCCCGCCCGCGCGCTGCTGCATCAGATCAAGCTCGCGGCGCCGGACGACCCGGTGATTCCCGAGGTCGATGCGTATCTTGCGTTCCTCGACAAACTCGCGGCCACGCCCGCACAGGCGGCCGCCCCGCCGCCATGAGCCGCTGGCGTCCCGCGCAACCGCCCTCCACCGCGCTGATCACCGCCGAGGGGCAGGCGCGGCTCAAGGCCGAGCTCGACGACCTGTGGCGCGTGCGCCGGCCCGAGGTCGTGCGCGCGCTCAGCGCCGCCGCGGCCGAGGGTGACCGGTCGGAGAACGCGGAATACATCTACCGCAAGAAACAACTCGGCGAGATCGACCGACGCGTACGCTATCTGTCGCAACGCCTGCCGTTGCTCAGGCTCGCGGGTGACGCGCCGGGCGACGCCGCGGCCGTGTTCTTCGGCGCGTGGTTCTCGGTCGAGGACGAAGAGGGCCATGCCCAGCACTTGCGCATCGTCGGTCCGGATGAGATCGATCCGACGCTCGGCTACATCAGCATCGA
>JBDTYX010000335.1:0-2966 GCA_040005435.1 Rudaea sp.
AGCACCGCGAGCGCGCCCTGGAAACGCGCGAGGATATCGGCCGGCACGCCGGTGCCGAGCTTGTCCCATTCGCGCTCGATCTGTTGGCTAGCCACCTCGTCGGTGTTGCCGCCGCGCAACTGTGCTTCGACGCGGATGCAGAGCGACTGCGCCCGCGCCGCGATCGCATCGCTGTTGCCGGCACCGATGCGCAGCGCGGCCGCACGATCGCGGGCACGCCGGCTCACGAGCTTGTCGGTCTTGCGTGCTGCCTCCGCGATGCGCTCGAGCGCGGTGACGTCGTCGATGCGATCGACCAGGCCCGCGCGCAGCACGGCGTCGGGATCGTTGAGCGCGCGATCCGCGAGCAACGCGCGACGACTGATGTGCGGCAACGCGGCGGCGCGCAGGTCGCGATCGGTGGCGCGACTGACGACGCGCTCGATTTCCACCGGACTGAGCGTATCGAGCTCGGCGATGCGTCGCGCCAGCGATGGCAACGTGGGCGCGGATGAACAAAGCAGGGCGAGATACGCCTCGCGGGCGACGCGGCGGACCTCGCCGTCGGCGTCGCCGGTGGAGCGTTCGCGCCACGCCTCGTAGTCGGCGAGGCGACGCAGCGCGGCGACGCGCACGCCCGCATCCGCGTCCGTGCGCGCGATCAGCGAAAGGGCCGCGATGAGTTCGCCGTCGTGCTCGTTGGCCACGGCGAGGCGGCGCACCTGGGGATTCTTGTCCTGCCATTTCGGCTTGAATAACAGACTAGCGATTTTCATTGCGTGATGTCAGAGAAGTCGTTTGAGGATGCGGATGCCCGCGAGGTATTCGCCGAGCATCATGCCGAAGTTGCATAGTTGGAAGACGAGCAGCGTGCGCGAAACGCGGTTTCTCCACCAGCCGCGCCAGTCGAGCACGTCGTCGCGCAACGATTCGAAGTCCGCGACACGCGGCCTGCGCATCGCCATTTCGACCGCGGCCGCGACGGCGCCGACCGGAACGAACGGTCGAAACGGCTTGAGCGGACCGACGACGAAGGCGGTCAAGACGCTCAGCGGATGGCCGCCACCGAGCAACGCGCCGAGCGCCGCGAGGCCGCCGGTGAACAGCACCCAGTCGCGCAGCGCATCGACGCCGAGATTGGCGCCGCGCGTGAACGTGTACGCGATCGCGGCGATGATCAGTGCGAGCACGCCGAGGCCCAGCCACTTCGGCCAGCGCGCGGCGGGCGGGGTCGCGGACAGCGAGCCGATCAATGTCGTTGGCGCTTCCAGCTGCGCGCCGAGCTCGCGCGTCATGCCCGCGAGGTGGCCAGCACCGACGACCGCCAGTACTCGGCGTACCGGTAGCGCGGCGCTGGCTGCAGCTTCCTGGCGCAGGCGCGCGACCATGTAGCTGTCGCGTTCGCCGATCAGGCTGCGGAACAACGGTTCTGACTGCTCCGCGAACTCGTTGAACGCGCCCTCTAGGATGTCGCCCTGCTTGAGCTTTTCGATGTCCGCCTCGGCGACCTCGCCGCGTTGGAACAGGCTCGCGATGAGGCCGGAAAGGATGCTGAAGCGTTCGAGAAAACCGACGCTGCGGTAGGTGCGTTTGAGGGTCACGCTGACTTCGCGGTCGATCAGCCAGATCGGCTTGCCGCGTTGCTCGGCGAGCTCCGCCGCGACCTTCATCTCGGCACCGGGCTCGATGCCGAACTGCTCCGCGAGACGGCGCTGGTACGCGGAGAGCGCGAGGTTCGCCGCGACAATGCCGGCCTTGCCCTGACGGATGACCTGCAGCAGATCGAGATTGCGCCAGCTCTCTGGATCGCGCAGCGCGCGATAGCGCGTGTCGCAGAGTTCGACGGCGATTGCATCGAATTCCTGCGTGCTGATCAGCTCGCGTACTGCGGCGACCGAGGCTCGCGAAACATGCGCCGTGCCGAGCAGCGTGTAGTCGACGCCGTCGCGACTCACGTGAGCGATGGGCTGATCCGCCAGCACGCTGGGGGGCGGTCCGGCCTCGACTGCGGGAACGACTTCATTCATGGACATGCAACTTGAGGTCAGTCGCGGTAGCGTTTGAGCAGGTCGCCATAGGCGTCGATGCGCCGGTCGCGAAGAAAAGGCCAGATGCGGCGCACGGCCTCGCTGCGGGCGAGATCGACATCCGCGACGAGCAGTTCCTGCTCGCTCAGCGACGCTTGCGCGATCAGCTCACCCTGCGGTCCGGCGACGAAGCTCGAACCCCAGAACTCGATGCCGCGCGCGGCGTCGGGGGCCGCCTCGAATCCCGTGCGGTTGCACGCCAGCAGCGGCAGGCCGTTGGCGACCGCGTGGCCGCGCTGCACGGTGATCCAGGCGTCGCGCTGGCGTGCTTTCTCGGCAGCGTCGTCAGCCGGATCCCAGCCGATCGCAGTGGGGTAGAGCAGCAGGTCGGCTCCGGCGAGCGCCATGAGCCGCGCGGCTTCCGGATACCACTGGTCCCAGCACACGAGCAGGCCGAGCTTGCCGACCGAGGTCTGCACGGGCTCGAAGCCGAGATCGCCGGGCGTGAAATAGAATTTCTCGTAGAACGCAGGATCGTCGGGAATGTGCATCTTGCGGTACTTGCCGCAGATCTCGCGCGCGCAATCGAAAACGACGGCCGTGTTGTGATAGAGCCCAGCCGCGCGGCGCTCGAACAGCGATGCGATGATGACGAGGTTCAACTCTGCGGCGAGCGCGCCGAGGCGCTGCGTGCTCGGGCCGGGGATGGATTCGGCGCGGTCGAACTCCGCGACGCTCTCGTGCTGGCAGAAATACGGTCCGTTGTGAAGTTCCTGCAGCAGCACGAGGCGCACGCCGGCAGCGGCCGCGCTGTGCAACGCCGCCTCGATCGCGTCGAGATTGGCTGCCGCACTGCCGCGGTCGCGTTCCTGCAGCAGGCCGACCTTGAGAAGTTTCATGCGAGTAGACCTTGGGGCAATTGCATCGTCATGCAATGCAGGCTGCCGTTCTGCCAGATCA
>JBDTYX010000122.1:0-9926 GCA_040005435.1 Rudaea sp.
ATCGGCTGGTTCATGTTCGTCGACCAGAACTGGTTCTCGAACGCGGTGAACAGCAACGGCGCGGTTTCGCCGCTGATCCTCGCCAGCGCGAGCAAGATGCCGGTCATGATGCCGGGCAGCGCGGCCTTGTAGAGCACCTGCACCGTCACCTTCCATTGCGGCACGCCGAGCGACAATCCCGCCTCGCGCATCGCGCCGGGTACGAGGGCGAGCATCTCGTCGGTCGTGCGCACGACGACGGGCAGCACGATCAGCGCGAGCGCGAGCGAACCCGAATAGCCGGAGTAGTGGCCCACCTGGCGCACGACGATCGTGTAGATGAACATGCCGAGTACGATTGAGGGTGCCGAGAGCAGGATGTCGTTGACGAAGCGGATAGTCTCGCCGAGCCGGCTCTTCTTCGCATATTCGGCGAGGTAGGTGCCCGCCGCGATGCCGATCGGCGCGCCGATCAGCACGGCGAGGCCGCAGATCATCAAGCTGCCGACGAACGCGTTTAGCAGGCCGCCTGCCTCGCCGGGCGGCGGCGTCATCTTCGTGAACAGGTCAAGATTGATCGCGGCGATGCCCTTCGTCAGCGTCGTCCAGAGGATCCACGACAGCCAGAACAGGCCGAACACCGTCGATGCGGTCGCGAAGACCATACCGACGCCGTTGACGATGCGGCGACGGACATAGAGACGGTCGGCGAGTTGCATGCGTGCGTCGTCGGTCGTCATAGCTTGCCCTCGCGCTTTTCCATCTGCCGCAGCATCAGCTTGGCGATCGCGAGGACGATGAACGTCACGACGAACAGCAGGAACGCGAGCGCGATCAACGACGAGCGGAAGATCTCCGAATCCGCCTCGGCGAATTCGTTGGCGATCGTCGCCGCGATCGAGTTGCCTGGTTCGAGCAGCGACAGCGACAGCCGGTGCACGTTGCCGAGAACGAACGTCACGGCCATCGTCTCGCCGAGCGCGCGGCCGAGGCCGAGGAAGACGCCGCCGATCACCGCGGTGCGCGTGTACGGCAGCACGATGTCCCAGGCGACTTCCCAGGTCGTGCCGCCGAGCGCGTAGGCCGATTCCTTGAGTCGTGTCGGCACGGTGAGGAACACCTCGCGCATTACCGACGAGATGAACGGGATGACCATGATCGCGAGCACGATGCCCGCGGTCAGCATGCCGAGCCCGAGCGGCGGCCCGCTGAACAACGCGCCGAGCAATGGGACGCCGCCGAGATGATCGTTGAGCCAGGGGATGATGTAGTGGCCCATGATCGGCACGAACACAAACAGACCCCACATGCCGTAGATGATCGACGGGATTCCCGCGAGCAGTTCGATCGCGGCGCCGACCGGTGTGCGCAGCCAGGGTGGCGCGATCTCGGTCAGGTACAACGCGATGCCGAAGCTGATCGGCACCGCGATGATCAGCGCGATCGCCGCGGTGACGAGCGTGCCGTAGATCGGCGCGAGGGCGCCGAACTCATGAGTCTGGGTGTTCCATTCGGACGAGTAGAGGAACCTGAAGCCGAACTTCTCGAATGCCTCACGGCCGCCCCACAGCGTGGTCAGCGCGACCGCGATGAGCGTGATGAGAACGAAGATGCCCGCCGCGAATACGATCCAGCGGAACAGCGCGTCGGCGCGTCCGTCGCTGTGCGCGCGCTTTTCGTCGACCCCGGAGATGCTGGTGGCGCTGGCTATGACTGACATCGGATTCTTCAGATGAAAAACAGTCTTCCTCGCCTGTGCGGCGAGGAAGACATGCTGATGCGCTGCGTTCTCTGGCGATCAGAGCTTGACTTCTGCCTTCCAGTATTCCTCGATCTGATGCACGAGCGGCGGCGGCAGCGCGACGTAGTCGAGGCCCTCAGCTTCCTTGCCGCCCGACTCATAGGCCCACTTGAAGAAGTTCAGCACCTCCTTCGAATGCGCGGCGTCCTTCGGCGTCTTGTAGATCAGCGCGAAAGCGGTAGCGGTGATCGGCCACGAGTCGTCGCCCGGCGCGTTCGTGATCACGAGCTGGAAGTCCTTCGCGCTCTTCCAGTCCGCGTGCGAGGCGGCGGCCGCGAAGCTCGCGAGGTTCGGCGTGACGTACTTGCCCGCGGCGTTCTGCACCTGCGTATAGGCCATCTTGTTCTGCAGCGCGTAGGCGAGTTCGACGTAGCCGATCGAACCGTTGATCTGCTGCACATAAGCCGCGACGCCCGCGTTGCCCTTGCCGCCGACGCCGGCCGGCCATTGCACCGAGGTGCCTTCGCCGACTTTCGCCTTCCAGTCGGCGCTGACCTTCGAGAGGAAATTGGTGAAGTTGAACGTGGTGCCCGAGCCGTCCGAGCGCGAGACGACCTGGATCGCGAGGTCCGGCAGCGCGACGCCCGCATTGTCCTTCGCGATCTTCGGATCGTTCCACTTCTTGACGTTGCCGAGATAGATGTCGCCGAGCAGGGCGCCGGTCAGCTTGAGGTCGCCGGCCTTGATGCCCTGCACGTTGACCACCGGCACGACGCCGCCGATCACGATAGGGAACTGGCCGAGTCCCGCCGCGGACAATTCCTCGGGCGAGAGCGGCTTGTCGGACGCACCGAAGTCGATTGTCGCCGCCTTGATCTGCGCGATGCCGGCGCCCGACCCGCCGCCACCGTAGTTGACGTGGCTGCCGGTCTTTTCGGCGTAGGTCGACGACCACTTCGTGATCAGCGGCTGCACGAAGGTCGAACCCGCGCCGGTGATGTCCGTGGCGTGGGCCGATGCGGCGAACAGGGTCACGCCGATGGCAAGAGCCGTCAGCGAATGACGAATACGATTGAGCATGGAAGCCTCCGTGGGTTAAATGCGAGAGGCCACCGGTTTCCGATAAGCCTCTGTGTCCGGGGGCAGGCTACGCGGCGAGTTTGAAGCTTTTATGACAATCTGCTGCCCGCGATCGAGAATTCGCGGCGGTTGCGGCCGCAGAGGCGCGCGCAAAATAGCGGGGTCCGCCGAATGTTCGCGACCGATGTTTTTCAAGTCTCTGTTTGTGCTGAAGTTAAAGCCGTAAAGGGTGCGCCGCGTCGATCGGTAAGTGCGCGGTCGATAGGCGCGGCGCCTTGTCGCGAAACCGTCACAAAACGGTAAACTCCCCACCTTCGACACTCGGACCTCGGCCATGTTTTCATTGCAGACCATCTTCGGTAAGGGCGACAAGTTCTACGGCCTGCTCGAGGCGAGCGCGGATGCGGCGCGCCAGAGCGCGCGCGCGCTGATCGCGCTGCTCAAGCAGAAGACGCCCGATCCGTCGCTGGACGAATTCCGCGTGGCGCGCCGGCGCGAGAAGCAGCTCATGTCCGAGATCAGCGCCGAACTGGTCAACACGTTCGTGACAGCGCTCGAGCGCGAGGACATCGAGGCGCTGTCCGCGGCGCTGTATCGCGTCCCCAAGGTGATCGAGAAGTTCGCCGAGCGCTACGCGCTGTTCGCGGGACGCCTGCTCAACGTCGACTACATTTCGCGCGCGGTCATGCTCGAGAAGGCGACCGAGGTCATCGCCGAGATGGTGGGTCAGCTGCGCAAGGGCATGGTGCTCGACACGATGAAAGAGCTCAACGACCGCATGCAGGCGATAGAGGGCGAGGCCGACCGCTTGATCCTCGGCCTCTATCACGAGCTCTACAACAGCGAGACCAATGCTCCGACGCTGCTGCTGCGCAAGGACCTGTTCGAGTTGCTCGAGAAGGCGATCGACCGTTGCCGCGATGCGGGCAACGTGATCTTCGCGATCGCCCTCAAGAACTCATGAGCTCACGCCGCATTCCAGCGCGGGCAGGCCGTGCCCGCCGCGCGCTCGGCCGCATTCGGCAGGCCGCGATGTCGAACGAGCGCGGGGAGCCTCTGCCGTGAGTCTGACCCTCGTCCTCGTCGTCCTCGTCGTCGCACTGATATTCGAGTACATCAACGGATTCCACGACACGGCCAACTCGATCGCGACCGTCGTCGCGACCAAGGTGCTGAGCCCGGGCCAAGCCGTGCTGCTCGCCGCCACGACCAATCTGATCGGTGCGATGTGGGGTACGGCGGTCGCCAAGACGATCTCGACCGGCCTGATCGATGCCAGCGTCGTGAACATCACGCCGGAGCTGCTGATCTGCGCGCTGCTCGGCGCGACGATCTGGGATTTGATCACGTGGTGGTGGGGGCTGCCATCGAGCTCGTCGCACGCACTGGTCGGCGGACTCTGTGGCGCGGCGTTTGCTGGCGCGCACAACAATTGGTCGGCGCTGATCTGGAACCAGGCCGGCGTGCACTGGTGGGATGGCAAGGGCCTGTGGCCGAAGGTCATCCTGCCGATGATCACGTCGCCGCTCGCGGGCTTCGTGCTCGGCTTCATCGTCATGGGGCTGCTGTTCGCGCTGATCGCCTGGATCGGCAACTTCCGCAACCCTGCGATCCAGAAATACGGCCGGCCGCGTTTCGTCAACGCGTTCTTCGGCAAGGCGCAGATCCTCTCGGCGGGCGCGATGGGCCTCTCGCACGGCCTCAACGACGCGCAGAAGACGATGGGCATCATCGCGCTCGCGCTCGCGGGGGCGACCAGCGCCGGGTCGCTCGACCACCTGCCGGGCTTCCTGCAATTCCTGCGCATCGAACAGGATTCGGGGAAATCGTTCGAGATCGCAATATGGATCAAAGTCGTCTGCGCGATCACGATGGCGGCGGGCACCGCTGCCGGCGGCTGGCGAATCATTCGCACGCTCGGCCACAAGATGGTCAAGCTGCATCCGATCAACGGCTTCGCCGCCGAGACGAGCTCGGCCGCGGTCATCATCGCCGCGTCGAGCGTCGGCATCCCGGTATCGACGACGCACAATATCTCGGCGGCGATCATGGGCGTCGGCGTCGCGAAGCGCGCGAACGCGATCAAGTGGACCGTCGTCGAGCGCATGGTCTGGGCGTGGCTGCTGACGATCCCCGTGGCTGGCGCAATCGCCTACGCGCTGGTCTACATCGCCGACTCGCTCGGCGCGTAACGCGCGCGGGATCTCGCGCGGCCCACGCGCGTGCCCGCAACGTCGCGAGACGTCGTTCGTGCCGCCCGCCGTGCCCCGCTCCACCGCATCGCTCTTCGACCGTTCAGGGCACCGTGGCGACGACCGTCTGCGCCGAGCCGCGCAGGTAGCGCCCCGTGTGATAGCTGCGATAGCGGCAGACGTCGAAGTTCTTCTGGATCAGGATGCGACCGTTCGCGAAGCCGATGCGCAGGTCCTGCAGGCATCCCTCGCGCCCGGGCGCCGTGGCGATCGCGATCGTCGCGCCGTCGCCGCCGCCTAGCAGCGTGGCGAGACGGGCCTCGACGAAGCGTCCGCTGCCTGACGCCGCGGCGGCGAACGAGACGATGCTGTCCGGTGCCGTATTGACGAGATCGAGGTAATGGGTTTTTTCGGCGGCATGCACACAGGCAGCGCCGCCGAGCAGGGCGAACAGGCAAACGGTACGCATCGCGAATTCTCCGGTAGTGGGTGCCGGACTGCGGCCATCGTCGACTCCGGGAGGAGATCGAGCGACAGCCGCACCCCGGCACGGCGAATCCTCGCGCGAGCGGGTCAGCAGCGACCCTCGAAACGGGACGAAGCGTAGCGCTCGGCGGACGAATCGTAGCTCTGCGTTGCGACGCTTCTCGTTCGCCGCGTGGGCGCCTAGGATAGGGTCATGGCCTCGATCGTTAGCTCGCGAACCCACGCAGGCTTCATCGCCGACGCGCGCGAGAAGGCGTTGCGCGTTGGGCTCTACCTCCTGATGTGGCTTGTTGTCACGGCACAGTTCGCGATCCTGTGGGCGCTGTCGGATTCGGTACGCGGCAGATATGTTTGGCCCTGGGAGGACTATTGGCGCTGGTCGTTCGTCGAGTGGACGACGCTCGCGCTGCTCGGGCCGTTCGCTTTCTGGGCCGCGGCGCGCAAGCCGATCGAGCCGCCGCATCGCCTGTCGCGTTTCGGCTGGCACCTGCTCGCGAGCGTCGCGTTCGCGGTGCTCGCCGTGGTGATCGGCGCGGCGATCACGGTGAGCACGGCGGGGTCGAATTTCGGCGAACAACTCGAGCAGTTCGCGACGAAGCACGGCGAGACCGGCTTTCTCGTCTATTGGGTGCTCGTCATGATCCGGCAGGCGTCGTACCTGCAGCGCGAGAAAAGCCGGCGCGAACTGCAGGCGACGCGTCTCGAGGCGCAGCTCGCGCAATCGCGCCTGCAGGTATTGAAGATGCAGCTGCGCCCGCATTTCCTGTTCAACACGCTGCATGCGATCTCGACGCTGATCCGCGACGACGCAGCCGCGGCCGAGGAAATGCTGCTGCAGCTGTCCGAACTGCTGCGTGCGTATCTCGACGACGACGAGCGGCAGGAAGTCGCGCTCGTGCGCGAGCTCGAGCTCATCGAACTCTACCTCGGCATCCAGCGCATGCGTTTCAAGGGTCGCCTCACGACGCGCCTCGACACGCAGGACGGCACGCTCGACTGCGCGGTGCCCGCGTTGATCCTGCAGCCGCTGATCGAGAATGCGATCCAGCACGGCATCGGCAAGCACGTTGGCGGCGACAGCATCGAGATAGACTGCTACCGCGAACCCAAGACCCTGTGCATCGACGTGCGCAATCGCAACAGCATGCTGGCCGCGTCCGGCGACGAGGCGTTCGCGCGCGGAATCGGCCTCGCGAACTCGCGCTTGCGCCTCAGCGGACTCTATGGCGATGCCGCGAGCATCCATATCGAGGCATTGCAGCCGCGCGGCGTGATCTGCCGCCTGCGCATGCCTTTTCGTTCGCTGATCGGTCCTGCGCTCAGCGCCGCCGCCCGCCGCGCGCGCGAGCGACTGCCGTGAGAATCGCCACTCTGGTCGTCGACGACGAGCCGATCGCGCGACGCGCGATCGTGCGCCTGCTGCGCGACGATGCCGACATCGACCTGATCGGCGAGTGCGGCGACGGCATCTCCGCGGTGACCGCGATCCGCAAGGACAAGCCCGACCTGGTCTTCCTCGACATCCAGATGCCGGCGATGAACGGCATCGAGGTTGCTACGACGATCGGCGCCGAATCGATGCCGGCCACGGTATTCGTGACCGCCTACGAGCAGTACGCGGTGCGCGCGTTCGAGGCCAACGCGGTCGATTACATCGTCAAGCCGTTCAGCCGAGAGCGTTTCGTCACGACGCTCGATCGCGTCAAGGCGCGTCTCGGCGCCGCGTTCGCGGTCGAGTCCGCGAACGCGCAGATGCTGCGTGCGCTCGGCGAACTGCGCGAGCGACCGCAATACGCGGAACGGATCGCCGCACGGGTCGACGACCATATCGCGCTCGTCGACGTCGAAGAAGTCGTCTGGATAAAGGCGAACCGCAACATCGTTCATCTGCATCTCGCCAACGGCAAGACGCACGAATTGCGCGAGACGATGGCGAATCTGCAAGACAGGCTCAACCCACGCCACTTCGTGCGCGTGCACCGTTCTGCGATCGTCAACGTGCGGCGCATCGCGACGATCCACCCGTGGTTCAACGGCTACCACGTGCTCGTGATGGATTCAGGCGCGCAGCTGCGCATGAGCCGCTACCAGCACGAGAGCTTTTTGAAGCTGGTCGGCAGGGGCGCCGGCTGACTCGAAGCGCCTAGAGCGCGTCGCCGCCGGCCGAGACGGCCTGCTCGAGCCGATCGCCGAGTGGACCGATTTCCTCGACGATGCGATCGAGTTCTGCGCTGCTGAGCAGCGCGTAGGGACGGTTCTCGCAAAGATGCAGGTACGGAGAACCATCGAGATCGCTGACCGCGAGGAAGCCGACGCGTTGCTCCCAGTTGAAACGCAGGCAGCGCTTGGCGTCCATGCCGGTGAGCGGACCGACCGGCGTCGACACGCGCAGGACCTTGTGGCCGCCCTCGTCGTCGAGCTCGGTGAGGTATACGCCCTGGTGACGCTGGCCGTTTTCGAGCGACATGTCGAAACAGATCAGGTATGGATCGTTGATGCGCAACGCGTAACGTGCAGTCAGATGCGAACGGACTTCTTCGAAAGATTGCACGGTGTTGTCTCCAGTTCATTTCGCGCCGGGGCGGCTGCCTGCCAGCGCGCGCGTATGTTACCTTGCGTCGATGACGAAGTCAGGCGATGTCGGCGATAGACCGGGGCATGCCGAAATTCGGCGTGTCGTCGCCTCGATTCCGCGCGGCAGCGTATCGAGCTACGGCGAGATCGCCGCGCGCGCGGGTCTGCCGCGGCGCGCGCGCCTGGTCGGACGCGTGCTCGGCGAGGCGGGCCCTGCCGCGAGGCTGCCCTGGCACCGCGTGCTGCGCTCGGACGGTCGCATCGCGTTCCCCGTCGGCAGTCGTGCCTTTCGCGAGCAGCGTGCGCGCCTGATCGGCGAGGGAGTCGTCGTCAACGCGGGGCGCATCAGCCTTGAACGTTTCGGCTGGCAACGCGATATCGACGAGCAAATCTGGCGTCTTTAGGGCATTTCGGAAAACACCCATGCAGAACATTCCACCCGTCACACGCTTGCTGCTGATCGCGAACGTCGTCGTCTACCTGCTGCAGCAGGTTGCGGGCGGGTATCTGGAGGCGAATTTCGCACTCTGGCCGATTGGCGCATCGCGCCTTCTGGAGCTCGACAGCGGCAGCACGACGCCCGCGGGCTTTGAAATCTGGCAGCTCGTGACTTACGCCTTCTTGCATGGCGGCTCGCTCGTGCGCGGAAATATCGGTCACATCGCATTCAACATGCTCGCGTTGTGGATGTTCGGTGGCCGCGTGGAGAACGTGCTGCGCAGCAATCGTTTCGCGATCTACTATTTCGTCTGCGTGATCGGTGCGGCGCTCGCGCAACTAGCCGTGATCCATTTCTTCAAGCCCGAGGATTTCTATCCGACGATCGGCGCGTCGGGCGGCGTATTCGGCGTCCTGCTGGCTTTCGCGGTGATGTTTCCGCGCGAGAAGATCTATCTCTATGCGATCGTTCCGATTCCCGCCGCGGTGATGGTCGTCGGCTATCTCGTCATCGAAGGCTACTTCGGCGTCACCGGCACGCAGGAAGGCGTCGCCCACTTCGCCCATCTCGGGGGTGCGCTCGCGGGTTTCGTGTTGCTGCAGGCGTGGCGTGCCCGCGCGCTACGCCGTCCCGATTCCTGATCGCCTCCGCGCAGCCTCGCAAACGTGTGGTGCCGGCACGCGTCAAATGTTAGGTATTCGTTAGCTTCGCTGCATGTCGAACGCAATCGCGTGAATACGCATGCGAGTGCAGGCGAAAGCGTGTATGTTTTGAGCGGCATCACCTACGCATCGCACCCACGAGGGGCAGGAGATACATCGCATGAGCAACGATCCGAAACCCGACTTTACAAACGTGCAGAGCAGCACGTCGACCGCGCCCGCGAAGCCCGATTTCAGCAACGTGCAGAGCAGTGTGAGTACTGCCAGCGCCACCGCGCAGACCTACACGGTCGTCGCCGGCGACAGCCTCTCGAAGATCGCGAAGAAATTCTACGGCAACGCCAATGCGTGGAAGCAGATCTTCGAAGCCAACCGCGACAAGATCAGCAATCCCGACATGATCCACCCGGGGCAGGTGTTGAGCATCCCGGCGGCGGCACCCGAATCCCATAGCTAACCTGAAGGAGAAGGTAGACATGAGTCAATCTCGCAACCGCATTTCGTTAGGCGTCGCACTGGCCGGCGCGCTGGCGCTCGCCGCCTGTGGGCAGGCGCCGCCCCCGGCGCCCGCGGCTGCGCCGCCGAAGCCCGCACCGGCACCCGCGCCCGCCCCCGCGATGCCGCCTCCGGCCATGGCGCCGGCAGCGCCAGCGGTGCAGGTGACCGGCGTGACGCTCGGCTCCGTCGTCGGAGCAGACGGCAAGATCACCGCCGCGACGACGACGTTCTCCGCGAAGGACACGATCTACGCGGTCGTTTCGACGACGACCACG
>JBDTYX010000336.1:0-2936 GCA_040005435.1 Rudaea sp.
CCGAACCCCGGCAACCCGGGCAACGGCGGCGGTCCTCCACCGCGCCCCAATCCCGGCGGCAATCGTCCGAATCCCGCAGGGCCCGGATCAGGGCCGGGCGGCGGACGCCCGCCCTCGAATTCGCGTCCAGCGCAGACGCGGCCTGCGCCGGTCGACAAGAGCAAGGATAAGGACAAGAAGGATTAGCCGCCTCGATGCTCGCGGCGCGCCGGGCACCCGACGCGCCGCGAGTGCATTCGCGAGCGGGCGTCGATCATTGTTCTGAAGTCGCCCCGTACGATGTCCCGCTGGTTCGAGCCGCGCACGGCGCCGCACTCCCGACACCCACCACGCGCACGCCGCATCGCGGCGATCTCGTCGGCATCACATGAGATGGCGCAGCGCGGGCAGGTATTTTTCCGCAGACCCCGTATTGACCACGACCACGCGTTCGCCGCGCTTGAGCAGGCCGCGCTCGAGCAACTGCGGCAGCGCCGCGGTGCATGCGGCGCCTTCGACCCCGATCCACCACGGACGTGCGCGCCAGAGCCACGCGAATTCGCGCGCGATATCGGTCTCGCTCACCGCAACCGCGGCCCCGCGACTCGCGGCGATGATCTGCAGCACGCGGAAGTGGCCGACGCCGCCGGGCACGTTGAGGCCGAAAGCGAGCGTCTCACCCGCGGCCAGCGCCGTGGTGTCGTCGGCACCGCTGTCGAAAGCACGCACGAGCGGCGCGGTCGCGGCGCTCTGCACGCAGAGCATGCGCGGGCGTCGTGAGTCGAGCAGGCCGAGTGCCTGCAGTTCGTCCCAGGCCTTCCACATGCCGAGCACGCCGGTGCCGCCGCCGGTCGGATAGATCACCGCATCAGGCAACGTCCATGCCGTCTCGCCCGACGCGGGTTCGGCGAGTTCGAGGCCAAGCGATTTCTTGCCTTCGATGCGCCAGCCGGGCTCGGCGAACGTCGCGACCGAGAAGTAGCCCTGCGGGATGAATTTCTCGCGCAGCCAGGCAGCGGCCTCGCGGATCGTCGGGCCGATGAGCTCGAGCCGCACGCGATCGGGGTGGCGCTGCGCCGCGGCCGCGACACTGCCGAGGATAAGCAGCGGCGTGTCCCCGGGCATCGCGACGACGATCGAAATTCCCGCGGCGAGCGCGTAGCGCGTCAACGAGTCGCCTGCGTTGCCTTGCGTCGGAACCGCCAGCCGCTCAAGGCCCAGGCGCCGCGCCTGCGCGACGACCATCGCCATGCCGCGGTCCTTGAAGCTCTGCGTGGGATTCGCGCCGAACCCCGCGTGCGCCCTGCCTTCGTCCTTGACCTGCAGGCGCAGGCCCGACGCCTGGGCGACCGGATGGTCGGCGAATTCGAGCAACGGCGTCGCGCCTTCGCCGAGTGGCACGACGTACTGCGCGTCGACGGGATCGGCGACGTCGAGCGCCATCAACGCGCCGAAACGCCACATGTCGCGGCGCCGCGGGTCGTACCACGATAGATCGGGTCGTTCGAACTTTAGGCGGTCGAGGTCGAGCAGCATCTCCACGGGCCGTCCATCGAGCGGATCGAGATTCATCACCCGCTCGGCCGGGTATTCGACGCGCGACGCGATCCCGCGCAGGCAGCGAACGTAGGACACTACTTTTCCTGCGCGTACAGTTTGACGACCTCGTAAAGAAATCGTCGTCCGTCGAGCAGCGAGGCGACGCGGATGCGTTCGTTGAGTCCGTGCGCTCGGCTACCCTCAGCATCATGGAACATGCCGGACAGTCCGTACGTCGGAACGCCGCTCGCGTTGAGGAACCTGCCGTCGGTGGCGCCGGTCGACATCGATGGCACGATCGGCACGCCCGGCCACATCGATTCGGCGATCTTGCGCACGGGTTCCATGATCTGCTCGCTCAATGGCGGCAGCGGCGACTGCATCGCCTCTTCTCCGGTCGCCACGACGCTGATCTTGTCGTCGCCGAGCACGCTCGCGATCTGCCTGCGCACGTCTTCGGCCGGCACGCCCGGCAGGATGCGACAGTTGACGTTCGCGCTGACGTGCTGCGGCAGCGCGTTCGGTGCGTGGCCGCCGTTGATCTGCGTGACGACGCAGGTCGTGCGCAGCGTGCCGTTCCAGCCGGGATTTGCGGCCCACAGTCGCTCGACTGCCGCGTCGTCCGGAGTGGGCTTGAGCACCGCGCGCATGTCCGCAGCGGTCTGCGCGGGAACGAGCCTTGTCTCGGCCTCGAAATACCCGCGCGTGACCGCGTTGAGCTGCACCGGGAAATTGTAGGCGCCGAGCTTGGCGAGCGCGACGCTGAGGCGTGTGATCGGGTTCTGTTTCGTGGGTCGCGAACTGTGGCCGCCGCCGTCCGAAGCCTCGAGCTTGAAGTCCTGGTAGACCTTTTCTCCGGCCTGGATCTGCAGCGCGAGGTGCTTGCCGTCCTTGTCGAGCTCGCCGCCGGCGCCCTCATTGAGCGCGAACGCCGCCTGCAGTACCTCCGGATGCGTTTGCGTGAGCCACTTCACGCTGTTGAATACATCCGGCGTTTCCTCGCCGCAGGTCAGCGCGAGCTTGATGCCGCGCCGCGGCTTGAATCCCTGCTTGTGCAGGCGCACGAGCGTATCCGCGAACACCGCGGCCATCGCCTTGTCGTCGCTCGCACCGCGCGCATAGAACCAGCCGTCTTCCTCGACGAGCTTGAACGGGTCGCGGACCCAGTCTTCACGTTTCGCCTCGACCACGTCGATATGCGCCAGCAGCAGCACGGGTTTCGCGAGCGGATCGGTGCCGCGCAGGATCGCGACGAGCGCGCCGTCCTTCGGGCGATCGGGCGGCGCGAGTATCTGTGTGTCCGCGGCCGCGATGCCGGCAGCGAGCAGACGCGCGCGCATCGCCTCGGCGGCCTGCGTGCAATTGCCGACCGAGCGCGTCGTGTTGATCTCGACGAGTTCCTTGTACAGCGCGCGGAA
>JBDTYX010000123.1:0-9799 GCA_040005435.1 Rudaea sp.
TCGATGTGGATGTCGGACGCGCGCTGCTCGACCGCACGCTGGATCACGAGGTTGACGAGACGGATCACGGGCGCCTCGGACGCGAGGTCGCGCAGGTGCTCGATGTCGTCCTCGCTGCGCGTGGCCTCGTCGGACAGGTTTTCGACGATCGTGCCCATCGCCGACCGGCCGGTGCCGTAGTAGCGCTCGATGAGGTCGTCGATCTCCGAGCGGAAACCAACCTTGATCTCGGCCTGCCTGCCGGTCGCGAGTTCTACCGCCTGGATCGCATACTGCTCGGCCGGATCGGCCACGACCCAGGTGACCTGTTGCTCGGTCTCCGCGATCGGCACGATGTGGTGCTGCTTGAGGAAGCGGGTCGACATCGAAACGTTCGGCGGCGGCGCCTCCGGGAATTCCTTGGCGGTGATCAGCGGCAGGCCCATGACCTCGGACAGCGCATCGCCCATCTCGCGTTCGGATACGAGCCCGAGGCGGGTCAGCAGCGGCAGAAGCAATGCGTCTTCGTTGCTCTCTTCGTGCAGGCGTCGCGCGCGCGCGAGGTCGGCCTCTTTCAGCCGCCCACGCGCGACCAGATGCGCGCAGATGCGCTCATCGAGCGACGGGTGCTGCCCGGTGAGTTCCGGCAATGGCTGAACGGCTGACATTTCCTGTTTCAATCCCCTGGTTGCTGCGTTTCGACCCTGCGGATGCGATTAGGTTCCGCGGCGCTAACCTCGGGCACGGGGAGCGGACGCCCGAAACGGGTGATTTCCTCGATGAACGCCCGGTTGAACAGTATCCAGAGCACCGCGGGAATGAGCGGCGGCAGGATCAGATAGCCGAACTGGTAGCACAGCGCGATCAGATCGAGCGAATAGCCGAGCTGGGCCATCGTCTGTGCGCCTTCCTTCAGGTCGATACCGACAGACTTGAACGCCTCGCTGACCACACCAAACGATTGTACCAGCCACAGGATGAGCAGGCCGGCTGCGATCTGCACCGCGCGCCAGTGCCGGGCCAGCGGCGTCGCCATCACGAGCCCCGCGAACAGCGGCACGCAGTAGCCGTAGATCATCGGGTTGATCGGGAAATCGAAGTAAGCCAGGCGCGCCCCCACACCCGCGGGTGCAGCGTTGTACAGCACATTCGTATTGACCTGCATCCAGAAGCCGTGATGCGCGAGGAGGTGGCCGTCGCTGCCGATCTCGTCTGCCCCTTGCAGGACGTCGAGGAACAGCCGCGGCCAGCCATGCAGCAGCACGAGCTTGGCAATCTGCACGACCGGCCAGACGAATTGCGGCGCGAACGCGAACCAGACGAAAAACGCGAACGGCAGCCACAGCAGCGCCGCGAGTATGAACCGCCGCAGCGGCGAGACAGTCACTAGTGTGCCGCGATCGGTGAAGAGGAGTCGCGCTGGTATCGTCGTTTTTGGTGTGCGCTGGGGATAAGCGTCACCGCTGTCGCGACGGCCCGACGGAGCGCGGAGCGGAGCTGCGCGGTCGGCGAGCCGCTTTGCGTTGCCACGTGGCGGGTCACTTGCCCACCCAGGCGCGCGCGTTGCGGAAGATGCGCATCCACGGCGAATCCTCGCCCCACGCGGTCGGCGCCCACGACATCTGCACCGTTCGGAACACGCGCTCGGGATGCGGCATCATGATCGTCACGCGACCCTCGGCGGCGGTGAGCCCGGTGACCCCTTTGGGCGAACCGTTCGGATTGAGCGGATAGATCTCGGCGGAGTGGCCCTTGTTGTCGACGAAGCGCACGCAGACGCCCGCACGCTTGATGTCACGCGCTGCCCCAAATACCGCCCTGCCCTCGCCGTGCGCGACCGCGATCGGAATGCGCGAGCCGGCCATGTCGCGCAGGAACAGCGACGGCGAGTCGAGCACCTCGACGGTGACGAGCCGGCCCTCGTACTGCTCGGACGCGTTGCGCTCGAATGCGGGCCAGTGTTGCGCGCCGGGAATGATCTCCTTCAACGCGGCGAACATCTGGCAGCCGTTGCACACGCCGAGCGCGAACTTCGAGGTGTCCGCGAAGAATGCCGCAAACTGTTCGCGCAACGCGCCGTTGTAGAGGATGGACGTCGCCCAGCCGCGACCCGCGCCGAGCACGTCGCCGTAGGAGAACCCGCCGCAGGCGACCATGCCGTTGAACTCGCCGAGGCGCCTGCGTCCGGTCTGCAGGTCGGTCATGTGCACATCGAACGCATCGAAGCCGGCGCGCGTGAACGCCGCGGCCATCTCGACCTGACTGTTGACGCCCTGATCGCGCAGGATCGCGATTTTCGGTCGCGCGCCGGTTGCGATGTACGGCGCGGCGACGTCTTCGGCAGGCTCGAAACTCAGCGCGGGCGAGAGGCCGGGCTCGTCGTCGTTGCAACGCCAGATCAGCTCCGCCTTGGCGGTCTCGGGATTGTCGCGCCGCGCCTGGATCGCACTCGACGTCTCGGACCACACGCTCATGAGGTCGCGCCACCACCAGCGCGCGATCGATTCGCCGGCGAGCCATAGCTTGACGCGCTTGCGCGCATGCGGCGTGCCGACGCAATGGGCGAACTTCACGAGCCCGTGCGTTGATAGAAGCTGCTGGAACGCCGCGCGATCGCTCGCACGAATCTGCACGACGCCACCGAGTTCCTCGGAGAACAGCGCGGACAACGTCGATTCCGCCCAGCCGTTGAGCTCCACGTCGAGGCCGCAGCGCCCCGCGAAAGCCATCTCGATCAGCGTGACGATCGCGCCGCCGTCCGAACGGTCGTGGTACGCGAGCAGGAGGCCCTGCGCATTCGCGGCCTGGATCGCCGCGAAATACTGCTTGAGACGTTGCGCGTCGTCGACGTCGGCGGGCACGCCGCCGCCGCGGTTGTAGACCTGGGTCAGCACCGATCCACCGAGCCGGTTCTTGCCGGCGCCGAGATCGATCAGCCACAGTTCGGTCGGACCGGCGTCCATGCGCAGCTGCGGCGTCAACGCCTGGCGCGCATCGTCGACGCACGCGAAGCCGGTCACGACGAGCGACACCGGCGACATGGTCTTCTGCTTGCGCCCGTCGAGCTGCCAGACCGTATGCATCGACAGCGAATCCTTGCCGACCGGTATCGAGATGCCGAGTTTCGGACACAGCTCCATGCCCACGGCCTGCACGGCGTCGTACAGCGCGGCATCCTCGCCGGGAACGCCGACCGCGGCCATCCAGTTCGCGGACAGCTTGATGCGACCGATGTCCGCGATCGGCGCCGCCGCGAGGTTGGTGATTACCTCGCCGACCGCGAGCCGCGCGGACGCAGGCGCCGACAACGCCGCGACCGGCGTGCGTTCGCCCATCGCCATCGCCTCGCCGGCGTAGCCGTCGAAGTCGTTCACGGTCACCGCGCAGTCCGCGACCGGCACTTGCCACGGTCCGACCATCGGGTCGCGCGCGCACAGGCCGCCGACCGTGCGGTCGCCGATCGTCACGAGAAACGATTTCGAGCCGACTGCGGGCAGGCGCAGGACGCGCAGGATCGCCTCCTCGAGCACGATGCCGTCGAGATCGGGAACGATGTCGATGCGCTGCGCCTTGCGCCGCGTGTTGCGTTGCATGCGCGGCGCCTTGCCGAACAGCACGTCCATCGGAAGGTCGATTGGCAGCGCGGCGGCCGCGTTCGCCGCCGCGTCGGCGACGACGAGACGTTGCTCCGCGGTCACCTCGCCCACGGCTGCGAACGGGCAGCGCTCACGTGCGCACAGCGCTGAGAACTCGTCGAGGCGCGCGGAGTTTATGCCGAGTACGTAGCGCTCCTGCGCTTCGTTGCACCAGATCTGCATCGGCGACAGCGCGGCATCCGCGGACGGAATCATACGCAGCTCGATGCGGCCACCGACCTCGGAGTCGTGCAGGATCTCGGGAATCGCGTTCGACAGTCCGCCCGCGCCGACGTCGTGGATCGTCACGATCGGGTTGTCGTCTCCGCGCGCGCAGCAGCGCTCGATCACTTCCTGGCAGCGGCGCTGCATCTCCGCGTTGTCACGCTGCACTGACGCGAAGTCGAGCGCCTCGGTGCTATCGCCGCCAGCGACCGACGACGCGGAACTGCCACCGAGGCCGATCAGCATTGCCGGGCCGCCGAGCACGATGATGACGTCGCCCGCGCGCAGCACGCCTTTCTTGACGTGACCCGCACGCATGTTGGCGAGACCGCCGGCGATCATGATCGGCTTGTCGTAACCGCGACGAAAGCCGGCGTCGCTCGTCTCCTGCTCGTACGTGCGGAAGTAGCCGCCGAGGCAGGGCCGGCCGAATTCGTTGTTGAAGGCGGCAGCGCCGAGTGGCGCGTCGCGCATGATCTCGAACGCGCTCGCCATGCGCGGCGGCAGCGGGCGCTCCTTCTCCCACGGGCGCGGCATGCCGGGAATGCGCAGGTACGACGTCGTATAGCCGACGAGCCCCGCCTTCGGCTTGGCGCCGCGCCCGGTCGCGCCCTCGTCGCGGATCTCGCCGCCCGCGCCGGTCGCCGCGCCCGGATACGGCGCGATCGCGGTCGGATGATTGTGCGTCTCCACCTTGATCGCGAACGGAATCGGCTCGCTGATCGCGCCGAAGCGGCCATCGGCATCGGCGAAGAAACGTCGACCACTGCTGCCTTCGATCACCGCCGCGTTGTCCTTGTACGCAGACAGCGTGTGCTGCGGCGCGAGCGCATGCGTGTTCTTGATCATCGCGAACAGCGAATGCTCCTGCGGCTTGTCGTCGATGATCCAGCTCGCGTTGAACACCTTGTGGCGGCAGTGCTCCGAGTTCGCCTGCGCGAACATCATGAGTTCGACATCGGTAGGGTCGCGGCCGAGTTCGGCGTAACGCTCGACCAGATATACGATCTCGTCGTCGGCGAGCGCGAGACCGAGGCGGCTGTTCGCGTTCGCGAGCGTCTGCGCGGGGACGCCGCCGAGCACGATGCGCTCGAGCGGCGCAGGCGCACCCGGTCGGAACAACGCTTCGGCGTCTGCCAGCGCCGCGAGTACCGACTGGGTCATCGGATCATGCAGGATAGTGGCCAGGCGTTGCGCGGCGGCCGAAGCGGACGCGGGCGCGTTGCCGATCTCGTAGGCGATCCCGCGTTCGACGCGACGCACGGCGAGGCCACAGCCGCGCAGGATGTCGGTGGCCTTGCTCGACCATGGCGAGATCGTTCCGAGTCGGGGCACGACCCAGAGCGTCGCGGGCTTGGCCGGCGCGGTCGACGCGCGCAGTACCTCGGCGAGCACGTGCTGATCGTCCGCCGCGTCGCGCTCGGGGTCGACGAAATAAGTGTAATAGGCCGCGCGTACGACGGATCCGGGCTGCAGGCGGGCCAATTCGCGATTCAGGCGTTCCAGACGGAATGCCGACAAGGCTGACTGGCCGTCAAGAACCATCATGCGCGGACTCGACACGGGGGGCGCGCATTTTAGCCGATGCGCACCCTGCCGGGCGAAAGATCTTCGGTGCGGGCTACTTCGCCGCCGCGGTCGCATGCCCGGCCGCGAGCCGGTCGAGTTCAGCGGCCAGATGGACCGCGTCGACCGCCGCGTTGCCGTTCACCTGTGTGCCGTCGGCAGTGAGGATCGTCGGTGTGCCGCCGATCCCGATCTTCATGCCGAGCGCCGTGGTTTCGGCAATCGGGTTGTCGCAGGTCTTGGCGCCCGGGTCCTGACCGTTCATCGCGGCGGTGTATGCGGCGTTGCGATCCTGCGCGCACCAGACCGACACGGCCTTCTTGTCCGCGTTGGGATGGATCGTGAGCGGGAAGAAGACGTACTGAACGGCGATGCCTGCCTGGTTGAACGCCGCGATCTGCTTGTGGAACTGGCGGCAATACGGGCAGTCGACATCGGTGAACACGACGACCGTATGCTTGGGATTCGGCGGCGAGAACACGAGCCGCTTGTCGACAGACAGCGCCTTGAGCGCGCTGCCACGCACGCCGGCGAGGGCGCGTCCGCTGAGGCTCTCCTTCGCGGCAATGTCGACGACGTCGCCCTGGATCAGATACTTGCCATCGGCGCTGATGTAGATGACCTGTCCGTTCAGAATGACCGAGTAGAACCCGGGCACTTCCGACTTCTGGATCATGTCGGGTTTCGCTTTCGGTGCGATCGTCGCGATCGCGGCGCGCACGGCGGTTTCGCCATCGTCCGCGCGGGCGAACGGGGCGGCGCCGATCAGCGCGGCGGCGAGAAGTGCATTTCTCAACATGATGGGTCTCTGGAATCGGTCGGGGTGGCTGGTCGATCTGACATCAGATGCCGCGCAACGTTCAATCGGCTACGCGACCGGCGAAGTGGGCGCTTGCTGACATTTTGACATGAAACCTCGCGCCTGGGGCGAGCCACGCAGAGCGCCACGGCGCGCGCGCCTCACGCGCGCGGGTGATGCTGCGCGTGCAGCCGCTTGAGCCCTTCGCGGGCGACCAGCGTGTAGATCTGGGTCGTCGACAACGAGCTGTGACCGAGCAGCATCTGCAGTGCGCGCAGGTCGGCGCCATGATTGAGCAGATGGGTGGCGAAGCAGTGGCGCAGGACGTGCGGGGAGATGCGCTTGGCGTCGATTCCGGCCGTGCCCGCATGCCGCTTGACCATGCTCCAGAACATCTGCCGCGTCATGCCTGCCTTGCGCGCGGTCACGAAGACCGCGTCGACGACGCGTCCAGCGACGAGCCCCGGTCGCGCGCCGGCGTAGTAGCGCTCGAGCCAGTGCTGGGCCTCCTCGCCGAGCGGCACGAGGCGCTCCTTGCTGCCCTTGCCGACGACGCGCAGCACCCCCTGACGCAGGTTGACCTGGTCCGCGCGCAGGCCGACCAGCTCGCTCACGCGCAGTCCGGTCGCATAGATCAACTCGAACATCGCGCGGTCGCGCAGGCCGAGCGGGGTGTCGACATCGGGCGCGCGGATCAGCGCCTCGACCTGTGCCTCGGACAGCGCCTTCGGCAGCGGCCGCGGCAGCTTGGGCGTGTCGAGCAGTAGGGTCGGATCGGCGTCGATCGCGCCGAGTCGCTGGCGCATGCGGAAGAAGTGGCGCAGCGTCGACAGCAGGCGCGCATTGCTGCGCGAGCTGTAACCGCCACCGACGCGTTCGGCGAGATAGTCGTGCAGCTGCGCGCGCGTGCAGCGTTCGACGCCGCTGCCCGCGCGCGCGCTCCAGCGCGCGAGACCCTCGAGATCGCGCCGGTAACCCGCGATCGAATTCGCCGCAAGCCCGCTCTCGGACCATGCGCGCTCGAGAAAATCCTCGATCACGGCACGATCTTCGCGGGCGAGCTCGTCGCTCTTGGGTTGCCGGTTGTGGCGCGCTGGCTTCACGTGGCCTTCGCTGGAGGTTGCAAGCACAAGCCTAAACCGCGAACCTGTCGCGCGTCACCTTTGCCTTCGCCCCGATGAACCATTCCACGCAATCGACTGAGCCGCGCGCGCACCCGGCCAACCTCGCACTGCGCCTCCTCTGCGCGCTCTACGACGCGCTGCCTCTGCTCGCCTTGTGGTTCGTGGCCGCGACGGCCGCGCTCGCGTTTAGCGGCGGCGGCCTCGAGGTGCGCCGCCCCGGCGACAGGCTGCTCGTGCAATTGCTGGTGCTGCTCGTGACCGCGGCCTACTTCGTGCTGTCGTGGGTGCGCGGGGGGCAGACCGTCGGCATGCGCCCCTGGCGACTGCGCGTCGTACGCGCAGACGGCGCGCCGCTCGATACCGCGCACGCAATTTTGCGCTTCTGCGTCGCACTGCTCTCGCTCGGCGCCTGCGGCATCGGTTTGCTCTGGTGCCTCGTCGACCGCGACCGGCGCGCCTGGCACGACATCGCCGCGGGCACGCTGCTGGTGCGCATCGATAAGGCCGGCTGACTCCGGCCTGATGCTCAGGCGTGTCGTCGGAAATAGACGAACGCCGCAAGCGCCAGGAGCAGCGATGGCAACGCGTTCACGACCGCGAGATTGAAATTGTATACCGCTCCCATGCTCACGACGGAGCGCTGGAAGAAGTAGTAGCTGATCGCGAGCGCCATGCCGAAGAACAGGCGCTTGCCGAGGCCGCCTGTGCGCAGCGAACCGAACGCGAACGGCACGGCACAGAACGCAAGTACGAGCACGTTGAGCGGATAGAAGATGCGGCCCCAATAGGCGAGCAGGTAGCTCGTCGCGTCCTGGTGGTTGCGCTTCATGTAATCGATGTTGCGCGTGAGGTCGTTCATCGACAGGTATTCGGGGTGGATCATCGACACCGAGAGGACGTTCGGATCGAGCGCCGACTTCCATTGCGTGAGCGCCGTTGTCGTGCTGTGCGCGGAGCGCCCTTCGAATTCGGTGCGGCGCACGTCGTGCAGCGTCCATTCTCCATTGAGGTGCGTCGCGGTCTTCGCGATCGAAAGCGCGAACAGCTGGCCGATTGGCGTGAACTCGAACACACGCACGTCGGACAGCTCGACGACCTGGCCCTCGCCGCTCGAACGCGTGCGTCCGTGCTTGGCGTTGATCACGGCCTCGCCATCGCGCGCCCACAGCGTGCCGCCCTTGCCGATCGTGACGTCGCGATTTTTAGCCGACAGCTGCAACGCCTCCGCGCGTTGTTCGGCGCGCGGCGCGACGACTTCGCCGACGATAGCGACGATCGCCGTGAGCAAGGTCAGCGCGAGAACCACCGACGCGCAGATGCGCAGCTTCGACAATCCAGCCGCTCGCAATGCAGTGAGTTCGCCGCTTGCCGCGAGCGCGCCCATGCCCATGAGCCCACCGATGAGTCCGCCGTAAGCGAAAAACTGGTAGGCGCGGCGCGGGATCGTCAGCAGGATGTAGGTGATCGCCTTGCTCAGCGTGTAGTCGCCGGTACCGACATCGTTGATCTCGTTGACGAATGCGAGCAACGCGTCGAGGGCGACGACGACGCCCCAGGCGAGCAGTACCGCGCTCAACACCGACAGCGCGACGACCTTGTCGACCTTCTTGAAACGCAGCCGCGCGAACAGGCGGGCGAGCGTGCCGCCGCGCCGCACGGCAACCGTTGTGGCCATCATGTGCCGGACCCGGTAGCGAGCGTGGCGCGTGCGCGCAGCGGCCGCTGCTTCGGCATTTTCTGGCTGCGCCAGAGCAGGAACAGCGCGACGAGCAACGTCGGCACGTGCACCCACCAGAAGCCGAGCAGGAAGCTGGATTTGCCCTGGCTCAACAGCGACCGCCCGATCGTGATCGCGTTGTAGTACACCGCCCAGGCGAGGAACGCGATCAGCAGCCCGGCGTAGCGCGGCTGGCGCGGGCTCGACTTCGACAGCGGCAGACCGAGCAGCACGAGCACGAGCACCGAAAGCGGCGCCGCGAGGCGCCAGTGGATCTCCGCGCGCTGCACGGGATCGACGCTGCGCCAGAGCACCGGCGTCGGTGCCGAGCGTTTTGCGGAATCCGCACTCGTGTCCTGATCGGGGTCGGTCAGCTTGATGTCGTTGCGCGCGTAGCGCAGCAGGCGGAAGTTGTCGGCGCCGAGGACGCCCTCGACGCGGAATCCATCGTTGAGTCCGAGATAGCGCTCGGCGCCGTTGGCGTCGTGGTAGAGCTCTCCGTCGGCTGCGGTGATGATATTGATATGCGTCGTCGCGCCGGCCGCGCTCGCGTCGGCGGCCGCCTTCTTGCGCGCGGCGGCGTCCTTCGGCGGCGCGTTCTTCGCGGTGGCGTCGGACGCCTTCGTCTTGTCTTTCGGCTTGTCGCCCGCAGACCCGACGACGTCGAGCGGGCTCGCAGGCGCCTCGCTGCGCTCGCTCGCGACGAACATCTTCTTGAACTTCGTGCCGTCCTCGTTCATCGATTCGACGTACA
>JBDTYX010000337.1:0-2904 GCA_040005435.1 Rudaea sp.
ATTCCGCATCGGCGATCGCGAGGCAGAACGGCTCGCGCTGGGCGAGCAGTTCGTCGAGCGACGCGAAGCTCGACGATTCGATCTGATTGAGCGCCGCGATCGCGAGCGCAGGCCACAGGTGGGGATCGGCCGCGCGCGCGATCTCATCGAACAGTGCCTGGGTGATCGGGTGTCGCGCGTGCCCCTGCGCCGCGCGCTCGAGCTCCTCGGACCACCACGCGAGCTTCGCCGCGGCCACCTGTGGCTCGTGGATTCGGTGCGCGGCGATGCCGAGTTCATGCACGAGCGTGCCGAACGCGACGGTGCGCAATCGCGCGTCGGGGGCGACGAACAGGCCGACCATCGCCTGTTCGGGATGAGCAAGCAGCCATTTGCGCTCGAACGTCGCGAATGCCTCGGCCGGTTCATGCGCGGACATGGAGTGCGCGCTCAATCGAGGCGCAGCGCGGAAAGCAGCTCGCGCGGCTCGGAGATCACGTAGTCCGCGCCCCACGTGCGCGGATCCTCGCCGTCGAGGTAGCCCCAGCCCACTGCAATCGTGCGCATTCCCGCACGCCTGCCCGCCTCGATGTCGCGTGCATCGTCGCCAACGTAGACGCTGCGGCTCGCGTCCACTCCGGACAACGCCGCAGCATGCAGCAGCGGTTCGGGATCCGGCTTGCGCTGCGCGAGACAGTCGCCCGACACGAGCGCGGAGCTACGCGCATCCCAGCCGAGTTCGGCCACGACGACGCGCGCCAGCCTGCCCGGCTTGTTGGTCACAATGCCCCAGAGGACCGCACGCGACTCGAGGCCGCGCAGGAGCTCCTCGATGCCCGGATACGGCCGCGTGTGCACCGCGATTGCATCGGCGTAGAGGTCGAGGAAGCGCGGCAGCAATGCATCGACGCGCGCATCGTCGATGCCAGGAAAACCCGCGCGCAGCATCGCGCGCCCCCCCTTGGACACGACGGCGCCCACCGCGGCGACGTCGGTCACAGCCTCGCCGAGTTGATCGCGCAGTCGCTGCATCGCGACGACGAGATCGGGCGCGGAATCGATCAGCGTGCCGTCGAGGTCGAAGAACACCGCATCGACCGGGCTGGCGACCGTGCTCATTGCGCCTTGCGCGCGCACGCGAGGTAGTTGACCTCGGTGCTTGGCGTGATCCACGCGCGGCGCGTCAGCGGGTTATAGGCGAGCCCGCTCAGGTCCTCGAGCGTGAGGCCGGACGCGCGCAGCGCCGTCGCGAGTTCGGCGGGACGGATGAATTGCGCGTAGTGGTGAGTGCCGCGCGGCAGCAGGTTGAGCGCGTACTCCGCGCCCACGATCGCCGCGCCGAACGCGAGCGGCGTGCGGTTCAGCGTCGAGACGAAGAGCCGGCCGCCCGGCTTGAGCAGTCGAGCACAAGCGTCGATCACGCTGCCGGGATCGGGTACGTGCTCGAGCATCTCCATGCAGGTGATCGCGTCGAACGAGCCGGGAGCCTCGGCCGCGAGCGCCTCGACGCTGACTTCGCGATAGTCGACGACGCGACCCGTCTCATGCAGGTGCAGGCGTGCGACTTCGAGCACGCGCGGGGCGAGATCAATCCCCATCACGAGCGCGCCGGCCGCCGCGAGCGACTCGCTCAGGATGCCGCCGCCGCAGCCGACATCGAGCACGCGCGCTCCGCGCAGTGCGACGCGCTCGCCGACGTAGCGCAAACGCACGGGGTTGAGATCGTGCAGCGGACGCGACTCGCCATCGAGGTCCCACCAGCGGCTCGCGAGGCGGTCGAACTTCGCGGTCTCGGTGACATCGACATTGTGCATTGGCGTGATGGACATGCGCGTTCTGGCTCCTTACAAGCATCCGACGACGCCGCGCACCTGCAACCGTGCGGAGGCTCCGGCAACGGCTGCGTCGGGCGTCTCAACCTCAAAGTGTAGTGTGTAGCGCGCGCCGCGTCGCGGCGTGAGGTACGTGCCCCAGCTGTCATCCGGGCCGATCGGAAAACGCTCGACGCGAACCGAACCCGGTGCGGCCGCGACCTCGATCTGCGTGCCACGCTGGTAGAGAAACGCATGCGCCGGATCGTCCAGCGCGTAGGAACGCGTCCAGCGCACGAGTGCCTCGTGTCGCGACAGCACGATGGCGCTTGCTTCGTTGCGCAAGGTCAATTGTATTTCCGCGGCAGGCCAGCGCGCCGTTGCCGCGTCCGCAGGCGCCGAGACCGCGAGGCCGATCGTCGACTCGATCGTTGGCAATCCGTCCAGCGTGAAACGCGTCGTTCCGACGCGCGTGAGATCCACTTCGCCGAGATCGACCGTGTAGCCATCGGGACAGATGACACTCGGCGCGGCATGTGCGACGAATACGCCATCCCCGTGGTAGCCGCGATAGCCGGCCAGCCGTGGCGAACAGGCGGCGAGGCCGAAAGCCAACGCGACTGCGACGGCGACCGTGCGGACGCGAAAAATCATGTGTCCAAGACGCAGGCAACGCAAGCGCAGGGCGGCAGCCGCAGCCGCCATGTCGCCGATACTTTCACGATGCGATGCGGCCGCGCCAGATCGCGATCTTCTCGCGGATCGATGCGACATCGATGCCGACCAGTTCGCCGTGCTGCAGCTTGCGCACGCCGCCTATCCACACGTCGCTGACCTGATGCCGGCCAGTCGCGTACACCAGTTGCGAAAGCGCGTGATACACCGGCTGAGTTTCGAGGTCGGCGAGGCGCACGGCGACGAGATCGGCCTGCTTGCCAGCCTCGATCGAGCCCGTGATTTCGCCCAAGCCGATCGCGCGCGCTCCGTTGAGCGTCGCGGCGCGCAGCGCGAACGCCGCGTCGAATGCTCTCGCGTCGTTCGCGACACCCTTCGCGAGCAATGCGGCGGTGCGCATCTCGCCGAACATGTCGAGGTCGTTGTTGCTCGCGCAGCC
>JBDTYX010000338.1:0-2901 GCA_040005435.1 Rudaea sp.
AGGACGCCGCGCACAACGCGTTGCTCGACGCCGAGTTCCGCATATTCGACGGGCTCGACGATGACGACGCGACGATGCTCGGCTTCGAGCTCGATTCGGTCGAGCCGCCGCAGGCCGAGGACGACGAGGAACTGCTGCCGCTGATGACCGAGAAACTGCTGCGCGGCCACGCATAGCGATCGCGCGCGCGGCAGCCGGTGCGAGCGCGCCTATACTGATCGTCTGAACAGACACGCCGCACGACCGCGGAAACAGGAGCAGCCATGGACCTCGATCTCATCGGCAAGCGCGCCCTCGTCGGCGGGGGTTCGCAGGGCATCGGCCTCGCGGCCGCGATCGAGCTCGCCGCGCTCGGCGCGGACGTCACTCTGCTCGCGCGCACGCCGGCCAAACTCGAGGCGGCGCTCGCGCGCCTGCCGAAGACGCACCCCGCGCAACGACACGCGATCTTGGCGGTGGATACGGGCGATCACGCCGCGTTGCGCGGCGCCGTCGAGGCGCTCGCGAGGCGCCAGCCCGTGCACATCCTGATCAACAACTCGGGCGGACCGCCGCCCGGCACGCTCGCGAGCGCGACGGTCGAGGCTTTCCTAGACGCCTACTCGCGCCACCTGCTCGCCAACCATATCCTCGCCGAGTCCCTGATTCCGGGAATGAAGGCCGCCGGCTACGGGCGCATCGTCAACGTGATCTCCACGTCGGTGAAGCAGCCGATACCGGGGCTCGGCGTCTCCAACACGACACGCGGCGCCGTCGCGAGCTGGGCGAAGACGCTCGCGACCGAAGTCGCGCCGTTCGGAATCACCGTCAACAACGTGCTGCCGGGTTCGACGCACACGCCGCGCATCGAAGAGATCATCGACACCCGCGCCAATGCGACCGGCAAGAGCCGCAACGAGATCTACGCGGCGATGACGCACGAGATTCCGATGGCACGCTTCGCCGAGGCGGCCGAAGTCGGCAACGTGATCGCCTTCCTCGCCTCGCCCGCCGCGTCCTACGTCACCGGCATCAACGTTCCGGTGGACGGCGGCCGCACGTCTTCGCTCTAAGCCGCGGTGCGCGCGCTCGTCGCCGCGTTGCTGACCCTCGTCTGCGGTTGCGCCAGCGGACCCGACCTCGACGTTCGCGCCGCGAAGGGCACGGCGCGGGAGCATCCGTCGTCGCCGAGCACGACCGCTGGCACGTTTGAACGGCTCAATGCGCTGCAGCACGAGGCGGGCGCGCTCAAGACGACGCTCGCCGTTCGCGCGTTCTATCGTGCGCGCCTGGCGGACAGCGAGGGCGGCCTGCACGATGCCATCGCGCAGGTGCTCGCCGCCACCGACGCCGAACTCGGCGACTACGACGCAGCCGTGCGCCGGTTTCCATTCGGCACGCCCGCGCTCAGGACGATGCCTGCGCTGCCCTCGGCGACGGATTTCCACGCGGCGGACGCGGTCGACGCGATCGCCGCGCTGGCCGCATCGCGACGCATCGTGCTCATCAACGAGGCGCATCACGCCGCGCAGACGCGTCTGCTCACTCTCGCGCTGCTGCCGCGCTTGCGCGCAATGGGCTTCACCCATTTCGCGGCGGAGGGACTCGACGAGCGCGATCGCGACCTCGCCACTCGTGGCTATCCGCTCGACAGCTCGGGCGTGTATGTCCGCGAGCCGCTGTACGGCGAGATCATCCGCAGCGCGCTGCGTCTCGGATTCGTCGTCGTGGCCTACGAATCTACGACCGTCGGCGCGGACGCGGACGCACGCGAGGAGCAGCAGGCGCATCACCTGATCGAGCGCGTCTTCCGACCGCGGCCGCAGGCTCGTCTGTTCGTGCACGCAGGCTACGCGCACGTGCACCACCAGACGGGGTTCCTGTTCGCGGAGCCGATGGCGATGCGCCTCGCGCGCATGAGCGGCTTCGAACCGCTCAGCATCGACCAGACGATGTTGCGACCGATCGACGCGCAGCGCGAGTACCGCGACTATCGTGCGCTACTCACGCGCTTCGCGATTCACGAGACCCGCGTGCTGCGCGGTCGCGACGAAGCGGCCTGGAGCCTGCAGCCCGCGCATTACGACGTCAGCGTGATCCTCGCGCCGAGCGAGAGCGCGATCGTCGGCCGCCCCGCCTGGTTGACGCTCGGCGGCGAGCGCGAGACCGTGCCGATCGACCTGGACCTCGACCTGGGGCACTTCCCGTGCGTCGTCGAGGCCCGCTACGACGGCGAGAGTGCCCGGGCCGTTCCGGCGGACCGCACGGTCGCCGAGCACGGCGGCAGGCAGCAGGTGGTGCTGTTCCTGCGCCCGGGCAAATATCGGCTCAGCGCGCTCGATGCGTCAGGACGCGGCATCTTCGAACGCGAACTGCGCGTCGACGCCGCGCGACAGCGCTGACGGAAGTGGGCCGCGGGCTTTGCTAAGCTGTCGGCATGGATCCGCGTCCCACGATCGACCTGCACAACTACATCGACGGCGCGCTGCGACCCGCGCACGACGGGCGTACGCTCGACGTGTTCGAGCCCGCGACCGGGCGCGTCTTCGCGCGTTGTGCGGATTCGGGCGGCGCTGACGTCGATGCGGCCGTGGCCGCGGCGCGCAACGCGTTTCCCGCGTGGTCGACGCTGCCGGCCGACGCGCGCGCGGCACACCTGCAACGCATTGCGGAAGCGATCGAAGCTCGCTTCGACGAGTTCGTCGCGTGTGAGTCGCGCGACAGCGGCAAGACGCTCGCCGCGGCACGCTCGCTCGACATACCTCGCGCGGTCGCGAACCTGCGCTTCTTCGCAGCCGCGGCAACCCAGTTCGCGAGTGAGACCCATGCGAGCCCGGATGCACTCAACTACACGCTGCGCCAGCCGCTCGGCGTGGTCGGCTGCATCTCGCCGTGGAACCTGCCGCTGTATCTGCTCACCTG
>JBDTYX010000339.1:0-2875 GCA_040005435.1 Rudaea sp.
TCGTCCTTGATGTGCAGCGTCGCGAAGTTCGACAGATAGGTCTGGTCGTAGCGCCCGTCGGGCGAGGTCACGAACACGGCCATCGTGATGTCGGGCGAGGCCTTCGCGGTCGTCACGCCTATGCGCTGCACGTCCTGCGGCAGCTTCGGCGTCGCCTGGGCGACGCGGTTCTGCACGAGCACCTGCGCCTTGTCGACGTCGGTACCGAGCTTGAACGTCACGGTCAGCGTCATGACGCCGTCGCTGGTCGCCTGCGAGAACTGGTAGAGCATGTCCTCGACGCCGGTGATCGCCTGTTCGAGCGGGCCGGCCACCGTGTCGGCGATCACCTTGGGATTCGCACCCGGATAGGCCGCGCGCACGACAACGGTCGGCGGCACGACTTCGGGATATTCCGAGATCGGCAGGTTCGGGATCGAGATGAGGCCCGCGAGCAGGATCAGCGCGGACAGCACGCCGGCGAATACCGGGCGGGAAATGAAGAATTGAGAGAGATTCATGGCGAACGTCCTTCCTGCGCCCGTGCGCTTGCGCGGGCGTATGCGAGGAAAAATGGGTGAGACCTGGCGCGAGCTCTTGGCGCGCGTCCGTCCGGTCAGTTGATGCCGTGCTGGGACTTGCCGCTGGCGGTCGACACGGTCGCACCGGCCGGCCCGAGCTGACCGATGCCGACTCGGCTACCGCTCATCTCGACGCGCGCGGGGGTGACCATCGCGCCCGGACGGACGTGCTGCAGACCGTTGACGACGATAACGTCGCCCGCGGCGAGGCCGTCGCTGACCACGCGCAGGCCATCGATGTTCGCGCCGAGCGATATAGCCCGGTAGGCGACCGTGTTGTCTTGCTTTAGCACGAGCACGAACTTCTTGCCGAGGTCGGTGCCGACCGCGCGCTCGTCGATCAGGACCGTATCGCGCGCGTTGCCGCCGACGAGCTTGATGCGCGTGAACAGGCCTGGCGTGAAGTGGCCTTCGCGATTGTCGAACACGGCGCGTGCGCGGATCGTGCCGCTCTTCGGGTCGACCTGGTTGTCGAGGAAGTCGAGGCGGCCCTCGTGCGGATAGCCCTGCTCGTCGGCGAGGCCCATGTAGACCGGGCTCGGGCCGCCATTCGCGTTGCGCACGAAGCGCAGGTAGGTCTGCTCGTCGGCGTCGAAATAGGCGTATACGGGGTTGTCCGAGACGACCGTCGTGAGCACGCTCGTCGTGCCGACGAGGTTGCCCGGAGTGATCAGCATGTTCGAGACGCGGCCGTCGATAGGCGATCGCACCTCGGTGAACTCGAGATTGAGGCGCGCGGCGTCGAGCGCGGCCGCGGCGGCGCCGATATCGTCGCGGCTGCTCGTCGCGGACGTCTCGAGCTGGTCGAAGTCCTGCTGCGCGATGACATGCTTCGCGATCAGCTGCCTGCCACGCTCATGGTTGATCGCTGCGAGCTGCGACTGGTTGCGTGCGCGCTGCAGCTGCGCAGCAAGCCGGTTGACCTCGGCCTGATACGAACGCGGGTCGATGCGGAACAGCAGCTGGCCCTTGCGCACGTGGGCGCCCTCGACGAACTGCGCCGAGTCGATGAAGCCCGCGACGCGCGGCTGGATCGACACCGTGGTCACCGGCTCGAGACGGCCGGTGAACTCTTCGAAGTCGCGCAGCGGCCGCGAGACCACCTCGGCGACGCTGACGCTCGGCGGCGGGGCTGCCGCGGCCGCGGGCGCGGCCTGCGAGTGGGTGCAGGCCGCGAGCACGGCGGCCGCGATGGCGATCAGAAGCACGCCGGCAACGGCGGAGATGCGTGTCCTGGTGGAACGGGTATTTCCAGAATTCGGCGACAACATGGCGGTATTCCTTCAGATTTGCCTCAGGTCTGGCCGAACCGGTAGATGCACAGTGTTGCGTGGCGTCTTGACTTGGAACTTGTGTGGAGCCAAGCTGTCACAATGTATGTTACCGGTCAGTCACAAATGAATGTTACTGACTGGTAACTAACGTGTCAATCGGAATTTTTCAAGAGGAGCAGGTGTCGTGGCTGTAAAAGTGTTGGCGGAAACCGGCAAGGTCGAAGACGCGGGCAAGCCGCGCGTGCGCGACCGCATCTTCGATACCGCCTGCGAGCTTTTTTACAAACACGGCATCCGCGCGGTCGGCGTCGACGCGATCGCGAACGAGGCCGGCACCAACAAGATGAGCTTCTATCGCAGCTTTCCTTCGAAGGACGAGCTAGTGGCCGAATACCTGCGCGAGCAGGAACGCGGCTACTTCGAGTGGTGGGATGCGGCGATCGCGCCGCACGCGGGCGACCCGCTTGCGCAGCTGCACGCGCTGTTCAACGCCTATCTCGGACTCGCGTGTCCCAAGGCAGAGGCCGACATGGATTGCCGCACGAGCCGCGGCTGTGCGCTCGCCAACGCCGCAGTCGAGATCGCCGAGGACAACCGGGAGCTCGGCGGGATCGTGCACGAGTACAAGACGAAGATCCGCCGCCGCCTGCGCAAGCTCGCGCGCGAGATCGGCGCACGCGATCCCGAGGCGCTCGGCGATGCGCTGATGCTGCTGATGGAAGGCGGCTACTACACGCGCCTGACGTTTCCGAACAATTCGGGGCCGATCGCCGCGATCAACAAGGCGGCACGCAGCCTGATCGAGTCACACCTGCGCTGAAAAAAAGGGGCCGCTCGTGGCGGCCCTTTTTTAAATGGCTGCGGCGCCTTCGCGCCCTCAGGCGACCTCGGCTTCGTCGATGAACACCGGGTCGGACAGCTCGCGCTTCAGCGTCTCGTGGTCGAGTTCGTTCTCCCACTTCGACACGACGATCGTCGCGACGCCGTTGCCGATGAAGTTGGTCAGCGAGCGGCATTCGCTCATGAAGCGGTCGATGCCGA
>JBDTYX010000124.1:0-9630 GCA_040005435.1 Rudaea sp.
GGATTGCGCACGACGCAGATCGCGCCGGCGGTCACCTGCGGCGTGATCAGCGGCACGCCATCATGGACCGCGGCCATGCTGTGGGTCTTCACGAATACGCTGCGCGTCGCGGCCGCGGCGAGCGCGGCGTGCACCTGCGGACGCAACGCGCACAGCTCGTCGAAGTCGAGCTCGACGCTCGGCCTGCCCGCGACGCGAGAATACAGCTCGGGGTCGGCCTCGAGCCTGCCGTATGCGGGTAACTCGGCGAGCGTCACCGCTCCGCTGCGGTTCGCGACGAGGTTGGCGAGGAACGCGCGTATCCAGGTGTTGCCGGACTTCGGATACGAGGCTAGCCAGACGATATTGCCCATCAGCGGGAGTCGAGGTTTGGTCGGAAGGGATGCGAGAGACGCGCGTACGCGCTCAGCTCCGAGCCGACATTGTAAACGCCGGCAGGCCGAGCGCGGCGCGCAGCGGATCGAGCAGCGCGCCGTAGCGAGGCGCACGTGCGCTGTCGCGCAGCGGTTCGCGTACCTGGCTCGCGCTCGGCGTGTGCACCGCGCGATCGGTCGCGTGGAAATCGAGGCAGGCCGCCTCGAACGGCAGTCCGCAGAATGCGAGCAACGCGCGGATCTCGCGTTCCGGGTGCTCGACGAGCACCTCGTGGCGGTTCTCGCGGACATGTTCAGGGTACAGCGCGTGCCAGCGCCGCGCGGCGCGATCGAAATCGCGCCAGAAAGCGCCAAGATCGACGAACGTGCGCGTGTATTCGTTGCCGGCCAGGCGCTGGCGATAGCAGGCTAGGCAGGTCTCTAGCGGATCGCGGCGGGCGATCACGATGCGCGCGCCCGGCAGCATCGCGCGGATCGCGCCCGCATACAGCCAGTTGTACGGCAGCTTGTCGGTGAAGCGCGGGCGCCGCTCTCGCCAGTGCGCGGTGCGCTCGAGGTAGCGGCGACCGAGCCGCGCCCAGTCCTCGCGATCCATCGCCGCGACCCATTGCGGAAACGCAACGCCGCGACGCCGCGATTCTTCTGTCAGCACCATCGGCAGGTCGGGCAACTCGCCGGCGCCCTCGACCTGCGAATGGGTCGCCAGGATCTGCTCGACGAGCGTCGAACCCGAACGCGGCATGCTTGCCACGAAGATCACCTCATCACCCTGCGGCGCGGAGGCGGCGGCCGTCGTCGTCGGGGTGAACGCACCCAGCACGCCATCGACCAACACGGAATGCGCAGTCGCATTCCAGGTTTGACGCTCGCGCGCGAGCGCGTTGGCGGCCGCGAGCGCATCCAGCGATGCGGCGAAGCGTTCGCGCTGCTCGAAAGCCCGCGCGAGAGCGAAGCCGGTCGCGATCCGGTCGTCGATGCCCGCGCGACTCTCCAGCACGCGCTGCATGGCCCGCACGTCGGCGTCGGCGAATGCGACGGTGCGGATGTCGGCGAGTGCCCACCAGGCCATCCCCGCATCGGCGTGGCCCGCGAGGACCGCGCGGTATTCCGCGACGGCTTCGTCGTTGCGTCCCTGCGCGCGCAGCATGTCTCCGAGCATGACGCGCGCGGTCGGCTGATCGGGCGACAACTCGACGGCCCGGCGCAGCGCGGCTGCGGCGTCGTCCACGCGCATGCTGCGCATCGAGGCGAGGCCGAGATTGAACCAGGCAATCGCAAGCTCGGGATCGAGTTCGCAGGCGTGGCGCAGCGCGCCGATCGCGGCGTCGTAGTCGCCCGCGCTGCTGAGCGTCGAACCCAGAGTGTTGTAGTAGAGGGCGTCATTCGGTCGCAACGCGATCGCACGCCTTAGCGCGGCGATCGCGCGGTCGTACTGGCCGCGCAGGTTGTACACGCCCGCGGCGAGGCGCATGACTTCGGGATGCGCGGGATACGCGACGAGCAACGCGTCGCTGTGGCGCGCGGCTTCGTACACCGCCCCGCCGTCGAGCGCCTGGGCGGCCGCGATCACCTGCCCGATGGCGTCTTGCGACAGGCCATGCAATCGGGAGCTCGGCGGCAGGGCGGGTGGCGTCATGGCAGATCCGGGTCTCGAGGGTCGCGTGGCGTGATTGTGCCGCAACGCGCGCTGCGATGACGCGCTCCCTGAAGCGAAGGGCATTGCGAGAATACTCGTGCGACCCAATGTCTCGCGCCGATCAATCCGCAGCCGATCGATTCCGATCTGTCCAGTTCCGAACTGATCTATCCGGACATGGGCCGCGAAGGCACGCCTCGCAGGAGACGCAGGTTCGCTCAGAACAGCATGTAGGTCGACACGATGTACTTGTCGTTCGATACCGGCGGGCGGCCGACGTGCTGGAACATCCAATAGGGCGGGAACATCAGCAGGCGGCCAGCGCGCGCCTGCACGCGGATGCCGAGGTCCGGGAATTCGGTCTCGCCGCCTTCGGCGACGTCGTTGAGGTACCACAGGAACACCATGTAGCGGTTCGCGTGTTTGTCGCCGGCGTCGAAGTGTGGCTGGAACTTGTCCTGCGCCTCGATGCGGTAGCGCTTGATGCGCAGGTCCTCGAGCAGAGGCCGGGAGGGAACCGGCAACAGCATCGGCAGGCGCGCGTTGTACTCGGCGAGGTAGCGATCCACGATATGGAAGAAGAAACCCATGAACGCGTCGTCGACGTGCGGCTGGATGTTGAGTTCAACCCAGGTGCTGTCGGTCAGCGCGGTCTGCGCGTCGCGCCCATTCAGCGTCTGGTGCGTTGGCATCTGGTGGAACGACGCGACCATGCGTTCGCAGAAATCCGGGGTCAACGCGCCATCGAACCACTGAACGTAGTTGCGCACGTCGAGCAGCGGAGTGGCGGCGGGGTCAGCTTGCATAACCGAATCGCTCGAGCAGCGGTTGCAGGATGGGTAGCGCTGGCGTGAAGTAGGCGTGATAGCGGCGCCAACGATCGACCGCCTTCTTGTTGGGCGGCTCGATGACCTGATTGTAGCTCGGCGTGGAAATGTAGCCCTTGTCGCGCGCATGTTGGTCGAAGTGCGCGAGCGGCGCCGAATCGGCGAGACCGAGGAACGAGCCCATCAGCTGGACGCCGCCTGCAAAGTCGTCGAGCAACCCCTCGTAGCGCGAACGCATGACGCGCGGCTTGAGCAGGGCTTCGTGATGATTCCAGAAGTCCATCGCGGTGACGTAGCCCTGGGCGAGGCGCTCCAGGCTCGAGCAGAGCACCGCGAACATGTTCGAATTGAAGTGCTGCATGTAGTTGGAGAGGATCACGTCGCACGGATGGCGCAGCGCGAGGATGATGGGCGCATTCGGGAACAGCCGGTTGATCAGCGGCAGGCGCAGCATGTTCAGCGGATTCTTGTCGACGAGACGCTGGCCACCCTTGCGCGGCGCGACCTTCGCGGTGAGCGACCAGTAAAGAGCGCGCAATTCGTCGCATTGCGCCGCATCGAGTCTGCCGAGGTCGAACGGGTAGGCGAGGCCGAACGAACTCATGCGCTCGACGAGCATCTGCAGGAAAGCGCGTTCGTCCATCGCCTCGAGGCCCGGGTGCGCATCGAGCATCTGCTCGAGCATTGTCGTGCCGGAGCGCGGAAAACCGACGATGAAGACCGGCGACTGTTCCATCGCGGGCGCGGGCAGCTCGGGCCACGCTTCTCGATCCGCGCTCGTGAGCCAGCGCGTCGCGGTGTGCAACGGTTGCGCGTCGGGTTCGAGCAGTTCAGGCAGCGACTGACGCACGAGCTCGACCTGCAGCGCATGCGCCTGGGCGAGCGCGCGCATCGTCGCAGCGACGTCGCCCTGCTTGTCGCAGGTCTTGGCGAGCGAGAAGTAGAGATTGTCCTGACGCCACAGGTTCGGAGCCCCTGCCTCGGGACGCGCGAGGATGCGCGCCTGCTCCGCGATCATCTGCTCGATGATCGCGCGCGCCTGCGCGGGGTCCTTCTCGCGCATCGCGAGCGTCGTGCGCGCCGCGACGATCTCCTGTCCGATCGCGGGGTCCGCGATCGCCTCGGGTTGCGGCAGGCGGGCGAGCATCGCTCGCGCGTCGTCGAGCCGGTTGACGCGCTCGAACATCGTCGCGAGGTGCGCGATCGCGCGCAGATTGTTCGGGTTCTCGCGCAACAGCCGTTCGAAGATGCGCGTGCCGTCTTCGGCATTGCCGAAGTGGGTCATCAGGATCGCGAGTTCGAGCGCCAGATCATCGTTGAGTTCGGTCCAGCTGCGCCATGGCTCGAGCAACTGCTCGGCCTTGTCGCGGCTGTCGAGCGCATAGCTCATCTGCGCGCCGTAGATGCGTGCCTCGGCCGAAGCCGGGTCGATCTCGTGGGCGCGCAGGAAGCAGTTGCGCGCGGCCGGATAGATGCCGCGTTCGAGAAACAGCAGCCCGAGATTGATCGCCGCGACGTAGTCGTTCGGGTCGAGGTCGAGTGCGCGCCGATAGGCCGCCTCCGCTTCGAGGACCTGCCCCGCGCTGCGCAGCACGGTGCCGAGATTGTTCCAATGCAGTGCCGACTGCGGGTGCAAGCTCGTCAGCTGGCGATACGGAATCGCGGCCTCCGCGGCGCGGCCTTGTTCCTGCAGGCAGATGCCGAGAACGACGAGTGCGTCCTCGTCGTTCGGCGCGGTCGCGAGGAATGCGCGCGTGAGGCGCTCGGCCTCCTGCGGGCGGCCTTGCTGCAGCGCATTCGCGATCGCTTCGGCGGGGAGGGTGGCCACTTGTGGAGAATTCTTCGCTCGCGACAAATAAAAAAGCCGCGCGGGGTGAGCCGCGCGGCTTGTAAGGGTACAACAGTTCCGCTTAGAACTTGACCGTTACCTTGCCGAAGAAGAAGCGACCGACGGTTTCGTAGGTGCTCGTATCGGTGTTGGCGTTGATCACATTGTTCTGATAGAAGATCGGCGGCTGCTTGTCGCTGATGTTGTCGACGCCGACCTGGACCAGTGTGTTGAGCGGCTCGATGTTGTAGCCGAACGACACGTTGTGGTACACGAACGCGCCCGTGGGATACGGCGAATTCGCGTACAGGCCGTCGACGTTCGCCGACGATCCGCCGAACTCCGGACCCGCGAAGCCAACGTTGACCCTGCCGATATAACGCGCCTGGTAGCTGGCCGAGAACGCACCCCAGTTCCAGTCGAGGTTGCCGAGCGCGCGCCAGCGTGCGAAGTTGCCGAAGGTCTTGTCGAAGTGACCCGCGTAGCCCAGCGTCAGGCCGTTCTGCGTGATGTTGTACTTCTCGATATACGTGGTCTGCATGCCGACGCGGAAGTTGCCGAACGGCGTTTCCGGCAGGCGATACGACACGCCGAAGTCAGCGCCACGCGTTTCGAGCGTGCCCGAGTTGAACGGCGTCTCATACACGAACGCGATGGTGCCCTGCGAAGTCCGCGTGATCAGCGAGCAGGTCGGGCCGACCGGAGTCAGACCGCCCTGGTAGCACTGATTGAGGATCGTCTGCGCCGTGCCCGGACCCGAGATGATCAGGTTGTTCAGGACGATGCGATAATAGTCGGTGTTGACCGACAGGCCCGGCAGCCAGCTCGGGTCATAGACGAAGCCGTAGTCATACGACTTGCCCTGTTCCGGCGTCAGGTTGATGTTGGTGCCGAGGTTCGCGTTCGCATACTGCTGACCCGCGACGATGCCGCTGAGCTGGCAGGTACCCTGCGCGGCGCAGTTCGGGTTGAGCGGATCGACCGCGGTCGGCGAATCGGACGCCGGCGTCGAGAACAGGTTCGTCACGGACGGCGCGCGGAACACCTTCGACACGGTCGCACGGATCAGCAGGTCCTCGATCGGCTTGTACTCGATCGCGATCTTCCAGTTGTTCGTGCTGCCGAAGTTGCTGTACTTCGAATAGCGCGTGCCGACGTCGAGGTTCAGCGAGTGCACGAACGGCAGGTCCTTGAGCACCGGGACCAGCAGCTCGGCGTACGCTTCCTTGACATTGAAGCCACCCTGCGCGGAGGCCGAGCAGATCGACTGCGAGCCATTGCAGGTCAGCGTGGTCGGGTCTGTCTTGAGCGCGGAATCCGGAGTATTGTTGAGGTATTCCTTGCGATACGACAGGCCCGCTGCGAGCTGGACATCGCCGGCCGGCAGGCTGAACAACGAGCCGCTGACGCCCGCCTCACCCGATCTCATCTGGTAGTCCAGACGATTGATCGGCGAGAATTTCGCAGCGTTCAACAGCGCGATCGTGTTCGGATCGAAGATGTTGAAGATGTTGATCGGGTTGCACGAAAGCTGCGTGCAATTGAAGTTCGAGTAGATCGACGAATAGTTGATGTAGTTCTTGAACTGCTGAACCGTGATGATCTTGCCGTAGCTCGCGTCGGCGAACCAGGTCCAGCTCGTATCGGCGAAGTTGCCCTTGAAGCCGGCCGTCGCGAGGTCATGCGTCGTCGAGAACGCGGTGCCGCGATTGCCGAGGCTCGACAGGCGCGTGCGCAGCTCGCTGCCGTTCGCGGCGAACGACGTCGTGCTGAACTCGGCGCCGAACGGATTGTAGTACTGGTTGGTCGGGATGACCATGCCGTCGGTGGACGTGTCGAGCGGCACCGGGGCGACCTGCTGCTGCGAGACGGTCTTGTTGTGGAACACTTCGGCGAAGGCTTCAACGCTGTCGGTCAGCTTGTAGTTGCCGAGCGCGAAGATGCCGGTGCGCTCGCCCGGAGTCTGGTCGTAGTTGCCGACCGCCTGGTAGTTGAACGCATCAGTGGAACCCTTGTAGCAACGGTAGTCGCCGGTGCTCGTGCCGGTCTTGCCCGGCAGGCGGGTCACAGATGAGCAGCCGAGCTGCGTGCGCAGCGGGTTGCCGACCGGCAGGTTGATGCGGCCGTTCGGCGTGCGGCTCGAGCCGCCGTGAACGACGTAGCCCGTGCTGTACTTGTACAGCGCGTCATGCGAATAGGCGCGATTCGACGCAAGAACCGGCTCGTTCTTGTTGTAGTTCAGGCCGAGGATGATGCTGCCCTTGTCGGTCGACTGGCCGAACATCATGTGATACGCCTTGCGGGCGCCATCGTCACGGTCCGAGATGCCGTAGTCGGCGCCGATTTCGGCACCCTGGTAGTTGCTGCGCGTGATCACGTTGACCACGCCGGCGACTGCGTCGGAGCCGTACACGGCCGAAGAACCATCGGTCAGCACTTCGATGCGCTCCACCGCCGAGGCGGGGATGATGTTCAAGTCCTGCAGCTGGAACGGAATGCGATGTCCGTTGATCAGCAGCAGCGAACGGTTCGTGCCGAGACCGCGCAGCGAGATCGTCGATGCGCCGGTACCGCCGCCGTTGTTGACGTTGGGGTTGGTCGCCGCGCCGGCCATGGACGGCAGTGCCTGTACGAGGTCGCCGAGGGTCAGCTTGCCGGACTTCTCGATCGCGGCGTGGTCGATGGTAAGAACTGGGTTTGCCGTTTCGATATCTACACGGCGGATGTTTGAACCGGTCACTACGATGGTTTCGAGTGACTGGCTTTTCTGATCGGCGCCGTCCGCGCTCTGCGCATAGGCAGAACCGACAGTACCTACGGTGGCAACCGCGCCCATGGTAAGGGCGAGGCGAACCGCCGAAGTAAGCTTATTCGCGTCGAGTTTCATTACGCTCTCCAACGTCAGGGTTAGAACAATTCGGGACAAAGTTTTTTCCGTCCTGGAAAAAGCCAATACAAAAGCGCTAGAAGCAAAGCATCAGCAGCTCGGAATGGTACCAACAAATCTTTAACAAGGGAATCCTGAGCTATCTCCGAAGTGTTGCCGAGGGAAGTATGAAACAGCTGACAATTATTTCTTTGTAAACAATAATTTAACAAGCTGCTGCGGCGCACAAGGCGCAAACGCCGTGGTGGCAGAGGGTGACTCGGGGGCGGGAGCAGGCCGCTGTCTGAATGCGGCCTAAAGCGGCGGACGCGGGAACGAGGCGTCATCGGTGGCGCGAAAGGGCTGCCCCGTGAGGGCGAAGCCTGGACTTCAGAGGTCCTGGTGGTACTGGACGTAGGGCACGCGCGCCTGGCCCGGATCCGCCTCGCGATAGGCCGGGACGGCCAACGGCAGGCTGCCGGTCGACCACAGGTTCTGGGCGCCGACGCTGAACATGCCGCGCCATGGCGTACGCCAGGAAATGCCGACATCGAGCCCCGTGAGGCGCGGGCTCGGGCTGGCCGAACCGATCACGTCGGCCGCGCCGAGCACGTGCGTCGTGAGCGTGCCGGTGAAGGAGCCGTATTCGAGGCCGAAGCTGACCGCTGCCTGGTTGAGGCTCGTGAGCGGGGCGCTGCCCGGGATCGACAGCTGAATTCGGCTCAGGCTCGCGCCGATGTCGACGCTCTGCTCGTCATTGACACGCAAGCGGCCCAGCGCATTGATCGAAGCGCTTTGCGCGTTCGCGAGATCGACGCCCGGAATCACGAGGCCGGGCAATGCAGGATTGCCGAGGCCCGCGAGGCTGTCGAACACCGGGATTGCGCGATCACCCGGCAGACTGCTGTTGCGGCGAAGCCATGACAGCCCATACGAGAGATCGATGCTGAAATCGTCGCCCGCGAGCCAATCGAGGCCCATGCGCAGTGCGCCGCCGACTGCCAACGATGCGTTCGCGCAATCTGCCTGCGCAGGCGCGCAGCCCGGCGCGGGCAACGGCGAGAGAAGTGTGGTTCGGCCGACGTCGAAATGGACGCTCGACTTGTCGTTGATGTGCGTCAGCACGCTCGCGGAGACCGCGCTCGTGACATCGATCAGGCGCCATTCCGGTGCGCCCGCGAGCTGCGGTGTCTTCGGCAGGGTCGGATAGGCGCCGCCGTTGGCGGAAACCATCGCGAGAACGCGGCCATCAGGCGTGCCCCACAGTGGAATGCCGCGCATGTCCGCGCGCGCAGCCTGATCATCGATGACCGGCTGAAGGCGCGATCCATCGAACGGCAAGCCATTGGGCGCGAGCGACTGCGCGACGCCGGCGAGCGGCATCGTTGCAATCAGCAGGGTGGCGAGAAGCTTGCGCATGACGGGGAGTTCGTTCTTCCTTGGACGGCCAAACGAAAGGAGTCGACGGTTCGCTCCGTTCACAGTGGGCTGCAACGGACTTGTGCGGATCTTACCACGATTTATGGAAATCTAACAATTACGAATGTGCCGCAGTCCGCACTCTGGCGAACGTAAAAACAGTCCGCGCGGATATGCCAAACTTTCGATCGCAGCCTTTCGTCCGAGTTCCCCGATCGATGCTCCCAAAAACCCGAAACCGGCCCCTCTGGAAGCGAAGCTGGCGCGCACTTTGGATCCTGGCGCTCGCATGGTTGGCGCTTACCTGGCTTGTCGTCCTGCTGCTCCGGTTCGTCGCTCCGCCGACCTCGGCATTCATGCTCGGACACCGCATCGCGGGCCTCGGCAGCCATGAGCGTGGCGCCGCGACGAAGTACGTCTTCGTGCCATTGGCGCAGATGTCCGCCGATTTTCCGATTTCCCTCGTCGCGGCGGAGGATCAGAAGTTCCCCACACACCATAAAATATCTTGCCACGCTTTACTTTAAAAGGAAGAGTCAGTCCTTTGCCATAAATGCCGCCCTTCCATTCCGTATGTCCGAAAACGTTATATTTTTCAGGCCATTTATTTTCGAGCAGGGCTTCTGCTTTGCCATATCCTTTTTGTTGATTCCAATATGCTTTCACCGAGTTCCTTCTAT
>JBDTYX010000340.1:0-2868 GCA_040005435.1 Rudaea sp.
CCGATCACCTGACCGCCGGCATCATCATGGCGCCGAGCCTCGACTACATGGATCGCGCTTACCTCGATGCGCGCGCGCACGGCTGGTCGAAGGAGCCGATCGTCGAGATGCTGATTCCGTCAACGCTCGACGATTCGCTCGCGCCGCCGGGCCAGCACGTCGCGAGCCTGTTCTGTCAGCATGTCGCGCCGACGCTCTCCGAAGGGCGCAGCTGGGACGACCATCGAGAAGAGGTCGCGGACCTCATGGTCGCGACGGTCGATCGCTACGCGCCCGGATTCTCAGCATCGGTGCTCGGCAGGCAGATCAAGTCGCCGCTCGACCTCGAGCGCGACTTCGGCCTGATCGGCGGGGACATCTTCCACGGCGCGTTGTCGCTCAATCAATTGTTCAGCGCGCGCCCGATGCTGGGCCAGGCCGGCTACCGCGGCGCGTTGCCGGGCCTATACCTCTGCGGTGCCGGCACGCATCCGGGCGGCGGGGTGACCGGCGCGCCGGGGCACAACGCGGCGAAGGTGATCCGGGCAGATTTACGCAAGCGCGTCGTCTAGCGCCGAAGCTAGGATGCACACGAGCGACGCAAGGTCGCGCAACAGCGTCCTTGCAGCGACGCAAATATCATCGGGAGGCAGCATGGCGGGTCGCGAAACGGAATCAGTCATCGCAGCGTGGCGCGAGCGGGCGACGCACGCCGTTCGCGGGGGCGCAATCGCAATCGGCCTGACCAGCGCCGTCGCGCTCGCGGGTTGCGCGGCCGCGCCGCCGCCGAAGGTCTCGCGCGAACAGGCGACTCGCGAGGTCGAGGCGACCGAGCGCGCATTCGCCAAGACGATGGCCGATCGCGACCACGCAGCATTCGCGACGTTCCTCGCGGACGAAACCGTCTTCTTCGGCGGCAAGGAGCCGTTGCGCGGCAAGACGGCCGTCGCTGCGGCATGGAAGCGTTACTACGAGAAGCCGGCGGCGCCGTTCTCGTGGGAGCCCGACCACGTCGAGGTGCTCGAATCCGGCAATCTCGCGCTGTCGTCCGGGCCCGTGCGCGGACCCGACGGCAAGGTCTTCGCGACGTTCAACTCGATCTGGCGACGCGAGTCCTCCGGCATCTGGCACATCGTGTTCGACAAGGGCAGCGACGTCTGCGAAGCGAAGTAGGCCGCGCCCGCGGATCGTCGATCGGCTGACGCCACCACCCGGGCGCCGCCGCGTCGCGCCGCCTTGCAAGGCGTGGATGATCGGTGTTCAATGCCGGCGAGCTCCCGAAGTGTCGCTTTTCGTCCGGATCGTTGCAGCATGAAGATCGCCTGCGTTGTCGTTGCGTGCCTGCTGCTCTGCGCGAGTCCGGCGCTGCGTGCGCAACGCGGCGTCACGTTCGAAAGCCTCGACAAGCTCGGCAAAATCAAGGCCGATGTCTATGGCGGGGGCGCGCGCGGCGTGCTGCTCGCTCACGGCGGCCGCTTCGACGAGGGCAGCTGGCGCGCGCAGGCGCGTGCGCTCGCCGCGTCGGGATTCCGCGTGCTCGCGCTGCGGTTCCGCGGCGACCGCCTCAATCCCGACGGCTCGCCGAGCGCGGAGGGTTCGGACGAGGACAACGCGAACGACGTGCTCGCGGGCGTCGCGTTCCTGCGCGCACACGGCGCGACGTCGATCGCGGTGGTCGGCGCGAGCCTAGGCGGCGACGCGGCCGCGCGTGCCGCGCGCACAGCGCCCGGCAGCATCGAACGGATTGTCCTGCTCGGATCTTCTGGCGGCGAATCCCCCGAGAAGATCGGCGGGCGCAAGTTGTTCATCGTCGCGCGCGACGACCGCAGCGGCGAAGGCCCTCGCCTGCCGCGCATCGAGGCGAACTATGCCAAGGCCACGCCGCCGAAGAAGCTGATCGTCGTCGACGGCAGCGCCCACGCGCAGTTCGTGTTCGCGACCGCGCAAGGGCCGCGCGTGCTCGACGAGATCGCGCGCTTCCTCTCCGCGCCCTAGTCCTGCTGTTTGCGACGAGGCGACGGGTCTTTTCGCGGTCGCGCGAAAGACGCGCAAAGCGCCGCCCAGGCTATCATCACGCCGACCCGCAGGTCTGGCTGGAAACCCGATGACGACATCCGCAGTGAATTCGAAATGGCGCGTGCTGATCGCGAGCCTCGCGGGTACGACGATCGAATTCTTCGACTTCTACATCTACGCGACCGCGGCGGTGCTCGTCTTCCCGAAACTGTTCTTCCCGGCCGCGGATCCCGCGTCGGCGACGCTGCAGTCGTTCGCGACATTCGCGCTCGCATTCTTCGCGCGGCCGGTCGGCTCGGCCGTGTTCGGCCATTTCGGCGACCGCATCGGGCGCAAGGCGACGCTCGTCGCCGCGCTGCTGACGATGGGCGTGTCGACGGTCGCGATCGGCGTGCTGCCGACGTATGCTTCGATCGGCATCGCGGCGCCGCTGCTGCTCGCGCTGTGTCGCTTCGGCCAGGGCCTCGGCCTCGGCGGCGAGTGGGGCGGTGCGGTGCTGCTCGCGACCGAAAACGCGCCGCCCGGCCAGCGCGCCTGGTACGGCATGTTTCCGCAGCTCGGCGCGCCGCTCGGCTTCCTCTGCTCGAGCGGCATCTTCCTGCTGCTGAGCAACACGCTGACCGACGCGCAGTTCTTCGCGTTCGGCTGGCGCATTCCATTTCTGCTGAGCGCGCTGCTCGTGATCGTCGGCCTCTACGTGCGCCTGAAGCTGCACGAGACGCCCGCGTTCCGGCGCGCGCTCGAGAACAACGAACGCGTGCGCCTGCCGCTCGCGACCGTATTCACGCAACACCCGAAGGCGCTGCTGATCGGCACGTTCGCCTGCCTCGCGACGTTCCTGCTGTTCTATCTGATGACCGTGTTCACGCTGAG
>JBDTYX010000341.1:0-2865 GCA_040005435.1 Rudaea sp.
ACGACAGAACCCGGCTTACCGGCCGACTCTTTTCATTTGCAGGCCGCCGCGTCTTCTGGCGCGGCGGCCCGGTGAGCGCGCCGCAGCCCGGTGTCGTCGTCGCGATTCGCGTGGCCCCCAAATGGCCGACAAGCGCCATCGCCCTGGGAGCTGCCAAGAACATCGCGTTTTCACGAAGCGCGACCGTCGAATCGCGAAAGCGCGGTGCGCGCAAAAAGGCGTGGCACTGGCCTTGCGCTGCCAGTCGATTCCAGAACGAAGCCGCTGCGGTGTATTAATATACTATTCATTTAGTATATTTGTATAACTGCACTGGCTCCGACTGTCAATGATCGCCCGTCTTGCGGCGTGTTGAGGAATTGGCGTCCAGAAAATTCTCAAAAACCGCAACGATATCAATCGTCTTTTAGCGACTCCTCACAAGTCACGCGAATTTTTAACAAAGCGTCGCTTTCCCCTTGATCTGCAAAGCAATTTTCCCTTGACACCCCTGGGGTGCGGAGGCTAATGTCCGCTGGGTGGGAAATAGTGGGTTTTCGTGGATATTTTCGGTTGACGGTGGGGAACGATGTTTCAGGGCGAAACCGCAATCACGCTGGACGACAAGGGACGCATGGCGCTGCCGACCGCCTACCGCGAGCTCGTCGCGTCCGCGTGCGCCAACCGGCTCGTGTTCACCTACAACCCGTTCGAGCACGGTTGCCTGTGGCTGTTTCCGCACGCCGAGTGGGAAAAGGTGCGCGATCAGGTCAACGCGCTGTCGAGCGTCAAGCGTGTTCATCGCGACCTGCAACTGAAACTCGTCGGCGCCGCGGCGCTCGTCGAGCCCGATGGCAACGCTCGCCTGCTCGTGCCGGCCAGCCAGCGTGGCGCGGCGGGCATCGAGAAGCGCGCGATCCTGCTCGGCATGAACGCGAAGTTCGAGCTGTGGAGCGAGCACGCCCACCTCGCGAAGATTCGCCAGACCATCGGCGAGTCCGAACTCAGCGAAGAAATGCTGGATCTCAAACTGTGAGGACGGCGACCACGTGCGCGCACGCAATGACTGACGACAACGGCGCGAAGATGCATCTCGAACACGTGCCCGTGATGCTCGAGGAAGTCCTGCACGGGCTGCGCATCCTCCCTGCTGGAACCTATTTCGACGGCACGTTCGGCCGCGGCGGCCACGCGCGCGCGATGCTCGCGCGGCTCGGCCCCGATGGACGCCTGCTGCTGATGGATCGCGACACGACCGCCGTGGCAGCCGCGCGCAGGGACTTCGCAGCCGACGCGCGCGTCTCGATCCGTCACGGCAACTTCGCCGACCTCGCCGATTGGGACGCGACCGCCGCCGGGCTCGACGGAGTCCTGCTCGACCTCGGCGTCTCATCGCCGCAGCTCGACGACGCGACGCGCGGCTTCAGTTTCCGTGCCGACGCGCCGCTCGACATGCGCATGGACACGATGGCGGGAACGAGCGCTGCCGATTTCGTCAATCACGCGAGCGAAGCGCAGCTCACCGAAGTACTGTTCCGCTTCGGCGAGGAACGCCAGGCGCGGCGCATCGCCCGCGCGATCGTCGCCCAGCGCACAGACGCGCCGATCGCGCGCACGCTCGAACTTGCCGAACTGATCGAGCGCACGATCGGGCGCCAAGCGGGCGGCAAGCATCCGGCGACGCGCAGCTTTCAGGCGCTGCGCATCCACGTCAACGCCGAACTCGAAGCCGTCGAGCGCGGGTTGCGCGCTGCGGTCGCGCGGCTGAAGCCCGGTGGTCGCCTCGCCGTGATCAGCTTTCACTCGCTAGAAGACCGTGCGGTGAAGACATTTCTGCGCGACGAGTCGCAGCAGCCTCCGGCAAAGCGCGGGCGACCGCCGCTGCCGGATGTCGGGTTGCGCCTCAAGACGATCGGCTCGGCGCAGTTCGCGGCTTCCGAAGAGCTTGCAGCCAATCCGCGGGCGCGCAGCGCGGTGCTGCGCGTCGCCGAGCGAATCGCATGATCCGCGCGATCGGCTACTTCATCATCCTCGCGCTGGTCGCGGGCGTGATCGCCGGCTCGCTCGGTGTCGTCTACGCGCGCCAGGAATGCCGGCGCCTGTTCGTCGAGTACACCGAGCTCACGAAGGAGCGCGATCACCTCAAGTTCGAGTTCGGCAGGCTCGAACTCGAGCGCGCGACCAAGGGCGAGATTAACGGCGTCGAGAAGGTTGCGCGCGGCGAACTCGGCATGATCCTGCCGGGCGTCGGCAACAGCGTGGTGGTCAAGCGATGACACGCCGCGAGATCCTCCAGCTCGACCTGCCCCAGTTGCGCGCGCAGCGCGAGAGTCCGGTCGCGAGCGCCGTGCGTCGCCCATTCGACGCCGAAAAGCCGCGGCCGAAGCTGCGCCCGATCAACCTGAAGGGTCGCCTCTATATCGTCTTGATGCTGCTCGCGCTCGGCTCGGCAGCGTTGGTCGTGCGCGCGGTCGATTTGCAGTGGGTGCGCAAGGATTTCTATCAGGACCAGGGCGACCAGCGCTATCTGCGCGACCTGCCGATCGAAGTGCCGCGTGGCACGATCTTCGATCGCAACGGCGAGCCGCTGGCCGTGTCGACGCCGGTCGAGTCGATCTGGGCCGACCCATCGACGCTGCTCGACCACGCCGACCGCCTTCCTGACCTCGCCCGCGCGCTCGGCATGGAAGCGGACTCGCTCGCGCAGAAACTCAACCAGCGCTCGGACAAGCAGTTCGTCTATCTGCAGCGCCATCTCAATCCGGACGCCGCAGCCGCGATCCTCGCGCTCAAGGTGCCCGGCGTCTACAGCCAGCACGAGTTCCGTCGCTTCTATCCGAACGGCGAAGTCACCGCGCACATCCTCGGCAAGACGAACGTCGACGA
>JBDTYX010000342.1:0-2857 GCA_040005435.1 Rudaea sp.
CGAACTTCTCGGCCGCTTCCGGACTCATCTTCTCGGCAAGCTGGCTGATGTTGAGTCCGCTGATGTTGATGCCGTGGCGGTGCGCGGTCACGTCGGCCGTGATGAACGCGGCGATTACGATGAAGATCAATACGGCCGCGATGATGAAGGGCGCGCGCAGAAATCCGTTGCGGTGCTCCCAGTACTCGCGCTTGACCAGCCAGCCGAACGTGCGCAACGACGGGTTGGTAGTGATGGCGTTCGGATTCATGCGTAGGTTCCTTTCATCGTGGCGACGAACAGATCGGCGATGCTTGGGTTGTGCAGCTCGCCCAGTTGCGCAAGGTGCGCCTGATCGGCGCCGTCGAACAGAAAGATCGACTTGCCGAACACCTGTCGCTCGCTGAGCGGATTCAATGCCCGCGCAGCCTCGGCCTTGTCCGGGCCGACCATGACCTCCGAATAGCGCTCGCTCACCTGATCCATGCTCGCGTTAAGCACGAGTTTGCCGTCCTTGATGAAGATCAGGTCGGTCAGGATGTGCTCGATCTCCTCCACCTGGTGGGTCGTCACGATGATCGTCTTGTGCTCGTCGAAGTAGTCGTTGAGGAGGCTCTGGTAGAACTCCTTCCGGTAGAGGATGTCGAGGCCCAGGGTGGGCTCGTCGAGGACGAGCAGCTTCGCATCGATCGCCATCACGATGGACAGGTGCAGCTGCACGACCATGCCCTTCGACAGCTCGCGCACGCGCTGCGTGGACTTGATCTTCGTGCGTGCGAGGAAAGCCTCGCATTTTGCACGCGAAAAACGCGGGTGAATGCCCTCGACGAAGTCCACAGCGTCACCTACGCGTAGCCAGCGCGGCAGCACCGCGACGTCGGCGATGAAGCACACCTGCTGCATGAGCTCGGTGCGCTGGGTGCGCGGATTGAGACCCAGCACGGTGAGCTCGCCGTCGAACTCGGCGAGCCCGAGGATCGCTTTCAACGCGGTCGTCTTGCCGGCGCCGTTCGGGCCGATGAGCCCGACGATGCGGCCCGCCGGTATGTCGAGATCGATGTGGTCGAGCGCGAGCATCGTCGCGTAACGCTTGGTCAGCCCGCGTGCGCGGACGATCGTTTCAGCGGCTGTAGGGGAATTGGCATCCATCATGTCGTTGTTCCGTTGGTGTTCTTGCTTCCAGAGAGCAGTTCCGGCAGTCCGAGTCCGAGGCGGGCGAGGCGCTCGCGCAACGGCGGCCACTCCTCGCGCAGGAAACGCTCGCGCTCGGAGCGCAGTAGCGCTTCGCGCGCGCCCTCCGCGACGTACATGCCGAGGCCGCGGCGCTTCTCCACGAGGTTGTCGTCGACGAGTTCCTGGTAGGCCTTGGATACGGTGATCGGGTTGAGCTGGAAATCGGCGGCGACTTGCCGGACCGACGGCAACGCGTCGCCATGCTTGAGCACGCCGTCCAGGATCATCGCCACCACGCGGTCGCGCAGCTGGCGATAGATCGGGGCATTGTCATTCCACGTCACGCTCATGGTGGTCCTTGTCTGTATGGGTGTCGCTTTCTAGTTCTTTTGAGCGTGAGTCAGCACCCGACCCACGGAATAATAAGGCATGTCCAGGCGCAGACGGCGCGGCTCGCTGATCGCGGCATTGATGACCCGCCCGAACGCCGATCGCGGCTCATCGACGCTGCCACTCTCCGCCTGCGCGATGATCGCCGTCTGCATCGCGGCGGCGACTTCCTCGGCGCTCGCGGTCACCGTCACCGGCGACATGATCTGGATGTGGTCGGTCGGATCGAGTAGCGCGGCGATACGCTCCTCCTCGGTGACGCGCACATGCACGGTTGGCAGCGTGGGAATCGGATGCGCGGAGGTCGCGAATGCGGCGATCACGTCGTCGTCGCTCGGCATCACCGTGATCGTCGACATGCTCACGACCGGCAGCGTCGGGGCCAAAGCGGAGGCACTGTGATGCTCCGCGTAAACCGTGGTGCCTCCGACGATCGCGCCAGTCAGCGTGAAGAGGGCGAACCGAATAGCTATCAAGGACGAGTACATGGGGTTTCTCCGGGGGTGTCAGCGTGAGCTGTGTTAGTAGTGTTGTATGTAACTATAACACCAGATCACAGGATGTCAACCGCTTTTTGACTATACCCGTCCGGAGGCCGCGCGATCGCGGCGGAATGCAGGTAAAAACCAATGAAAGCAGTTAGATATCTCGCGAGTGCCCGCGCTGCACGGGATCGCCCACAGCTACCCTAGAGCGAGTTTCCGAGGCTCGAAGGCCGCACCGATGCGCAGAGAAAGTCGCCGTTCAGGCCGATTCCGCATTCTCGAGCGCATGCTGCGCATCGAGCCATTCGGCTTCGAGTGCGGCGATTTCACCGGCGAACCCCGCGCTGCGCTGGGTCATCTCGAGCGTCTGCGCGGTCGACGCTTCGGCGTACAACTCGGCATTCGCAAGCTTCGTGTCGAGTTCGCGTTTGTCGCGGTCGAGCGTCGCGATGCTTTGCTCGATCTTCTGCACGCGTTTGCGCAATGGCGCGAGTTTGGCGCGTTGCTCGGCGCGCTCGCGACGTTCCTCGCGGCGACTGCCGCCGCCCGCGGCGGGGCTGGACGACGTATCGCTCGCGTTGTCGCGCTGCACTGCGCGCGCGTAATCGTCGAGATCGCCCGCGTAGTCCTCGACGCGACCGCCGCCGACATGCAGCAGCGTGTCGCAGCAGGTGCGGATCAGCGCGCGGTCGTGCGAGACGAGAACGAGCGCGCCGCTGAAATCATTGAGTGCCTCCGTTAGCGCCTCGCGCATGTCGAGATCGAGGTGATTGGTCGGCTCGTCGAGCAGCAGCAGATTGGGGCGCTGGTAGACGGTGAGGGCGAGGCAC
>JBDTYX010000343.1:0-2856 GCA_040005435.1 Rudaea sp.
CCTGAAGCCCGCTCGCCTCGATCAACAGGCCCGCGTCGAGCCAGCGCACGAGCGCGCGCGCGAAGTCGAATTGCGTGTCCGCGGCCCAGCCGGTGGCGATCGCCTCCGCGAGCGTCGCTCCGCCGCGCAGCGAGCCGAGGATTTCCGTCTCGACGCGACCGGAGGCCAAGACGTCGACACGCCATCCGCGACGCACGACGAGCGCGGTCTCGGCCAGGTCGATGTCCGCCGGCAACGGCGTGTCGGCATCCGGCTGGTGCGCGCGCCACAGGCTCACGATCGGGAAGCGCGAATGCAGCCACGCGCAGGCGGGCTGCACGCCTAACCGCTCCGCGAGCAATGCCGCCGGCGAGAGCGCGGCGATCGAAGCACGCACGATCGGCGTCGAGTCCGCGGCGAAGCGCGCGCGATGCACGAGCCACTCGAGCGTCGCCACATCCGCGAGGTAAGACAAATGCGACACGGCGCGGTAGCCTGCGACGAAGCCGGCGAAAGCGCCGCCGAAACGGTGCAGGTCGCCGCTCGCGCTCGGGTGTGCCTGCGCGTACGCGCGTGCGAGACCATCGAAACAGGCGCGGCCGACGAGTGCATGAACGACCGGATACGCGTTGACGAGCGCGTTCGCGCACGCCGTCGCGACGCTGTCGCGATAGAGGTCCATGCGCTTGGTCGCCACACCGTCATCCCGCAGCAACGGCAGCATCTGCGCATCGTCCCGCGCATCGCGCAGCGCGCACGCGAACAGCCGCTGCGCCTGGTCAAGCACTGCGGGCATGCCGTTGCTCCCGCACAGCGTGCTTGCGTCGACTCGCCTGCCCCGCCTCGTCGAGCAGGACGTCGAGCACGGGAACGTCGGCGTCCCATTCGATCAGCGTCGCAACGTCGCCACAGCGGCGCAGCGCATATTCGTACAGCGACCACACGGCTTCGGCCACCGGCGCGCCGTGGTCGTCGATCACCACGTCACCGACCGACCGGTGCCCGGCCAGATGAATTTCCGCGACATGGCCCGGTTCGATCGCATCGATCTCGCCGCGCGCATCGACGCCGTGGTTGCGCTCGTTGACATACAAGTTGTTTACGTCGAGCAGGATCGCGCAGCCGCTCCGCCGCGCGAGCGTGTTGAGGAATTCCACGTCGTCGAAGTCGTCGCCTACGAAGCGCACGTAACTCGCGATGTTCTCGATCGCTACCTGGCGTCGCAGTGCATCCTGCATGCGGCTCACGCGTGCGTGCATGAGGTCGAGCGCCGCGCCGGTCAGCGGCATCGGCAGCAGGTCGTTGAACGATCTGCCCGCCGTCGCACCCCAGCACAGGTGTTCGGAGACGAGGCTGGGATCGATCCTCTCGACGAGGCGCGCGAGGCGCGTGAGATGTTCCTGCGAAAAACCCTCGACCGAGCCCAGCGCGAGACCGACGCCGTGCAGGCTGATCGGATAGCGTTCGCGCAGCGTCGTCAGCACGTGCAGGTCGAAGCCGCCGTCGCCGAAGTAGTTCTCGCTGTGCGCCTCTAGCCAGTCGGCGCAGGCCTCGCGTTCGAGGAGGTCGCGGTAGTGGCGCGCGCGCAGGCCGATGCCGACGCCCGTTGCGGGCTGGGATCGGCTTGCGCCGCCGTCGGGTGGCGCGGGTTGCGCAGGATGCATGCGCGCATGCTAGCACCGCGCCTGTCTGTCCCGGAACGCGATCGCATTGCGGCGTGCGTGTAAGGAAACCCGCGCCAGCGTCGTCCAAGGCGCGAACCGAACTCGTCACGACGTCTCGTCGGAAGGAAGCACTGATGTCCAGCAACAGACCGCGCATCGTGATCGTCGGCGGTGGATTCGCCGGCGCGAACCTAACGCGCCTGCTCCAGCGTCGCGCACGCTTCGCGGACATCACGCTCGTCTCCGAGGAGAGCTATACGACGTTCAACCCGATGCTCGCCGAGGTCGTCGGAGCGACCGTGTTTCCCGAGCACGTGATCGCGCCGCTGCGCCAGACCGTCGGCCGCGCGCGCTTCATCATGGGCACAGTCGGCAACATCGACTTCGATGCCAAGACGCTGCGCTGCGACACGCTCAAGCGCGAGATCGAGATCGCCTACGATCACCTGGTGCTCGCCTTCGGCAGCCGTGCGCGCATCGACCTGATCGCGGGCATGGCCGAGCACGCCGTAGTGCTCAAGACCGTCGGCGACGCGATGCACGTGCGCAACCTCGTGCTGCGCCGGCTCGCGCAGATCGAGCTCGAGACCGACGCGGCGCTGCGCCGCTGCCTCGGCCACTTCGTCGTCGTCGGCGGCGGCTTCTCGGGCGTCGAGGTGGCCGGCGCGATCGCCGACTCGCTGCGCGAGATCCGCCGCTACTATCCGCTCGTCGCGGCCGACGAACTCAAGGTCACGCTGCTGCAAAGTGTGAACCGCCTGCTCGTCGAACTGCCGGCCTGCCTCGGCGAGGCAGCCGAGCGCTCGCTGAGGAAACGTGGCGTCGACGTGCTCACGATGACTGGCGCGTCGTCGATCGGCGCGCGTGAGGTGCACATCGACGGCGGCCGCATCCTGCACGCGGCGACCACGATCTGTACGATCGGCACCGCGCCGAACGCGTTGCTCGCTCGGCTCGCGGCGCTCCCGCTCGAACGCGGTCGCATCCAGTGTCTTGCGGACCTTTCGGTCGCGGGCGTCGACGGCGTCTGGGCCGCGGGCGACTGCGCGGCCATCCGCAACGACGACGCGCTCGCGCCGCCGACCGCGCAGTTTGCGGTGGCCGAGGCGCGGCTGCTCGCCGCGAACCTGATCGCGCGCTGCCTCGGCCAGGCGACGCGGCCGTTCGCGTATCGCGCGCGCGGCATGATGGCGACCGTCGGCCACCTCAAGGG
>JBDTYX010000007.1:0-30188 GCA_040005435.1 Rudaea sp.
CGGACGACTGGAACTTCACCGAGGCACGCGACCAGTTCATCCGCTATGCGCAGCGACGCGCTCTCGGACCGTCGACCGCCTCGCTCGTGCGCGCGGCCGAGCAACGCGACATCCCGTGGCTGCGGCTCAACGAGCAGTCGCTGGTGCAGCTGGGTCACGGCAAGTACCAGCAGCGCATCCAGGCGACCGTGACCGGGCGTACGCCGCACGTCGCGGTCGAGCTGGCAAGCGACAAGGAGGAGACGAACAAGATCCTCGCCTCGCTCGGCCTGCCGGTGCCCAAGCAGGAACTCGTGCGCAGCGAGGAAGCAGCACTGCGCGCCGCGCGTCGGCTCGGCGGACTCGTCGTGACCAAACCGTACAACGGCAACCACGGCCGCGGCATCACGATTGCGATCTCGAAGGATGAGGACGTCATCGAAGGCTTCAAGGCGGCGAAGGAGCACTCGAGCTCGGTGATCGTCGAGACCTACCTCTCCGGTGACGACCACCGCCTGCTCGTGGTCAACAACGAACTCATCGCCGCGACCAAGCGCACGCCCGGCCACGTGGTCGGCGACGGCGAGCGCAGCGTGCGCGAGCTCGTCGACATCGTCAATGCGGATCCGCGTCGCGGCGTCGGCCACGAGAAGGTGCTGACGCGACTCGAACTCGATCGCGAGGCCACCCTGATGCTCGAGCAGGCGAGCCTGACCGCCGAGTCGGTGCCAGAGCACGGCAAGGTCGTGCCGCTGCGCAAGACCGCGAACCTGTCGACCGGCGGCACCGCGACCGACGTCACCGACATCATCCACCCCGACAACCGCGACATGGCGGTGCGCGCGGTGCGCGCGATCGGCCTAGACGTCGGCGGCGTCGACTTCCTGTCGCCGAACATCGCCGAGAGCTACAAGAGCATCGGCGGCGGCATCTGCGAGATCAATGCGGCGCCGGGCTTCCGCATGCACGTGAGCCCGAGCGAAGGCACGCCGCGCGATGCCGCGGGCCCGGTCATCGACATGCTGTTTCCGCCCGGCGCGCCTTCGCGTGTGCCGATCGCCGCGATCACCGGCACCAACGGCAAGACGACGACCGCGCGCATGCTCGCGCATATCACGAAGATGGGCGGCTTCACGCCGGGGCTCACGACGACCGACGGCGTCTACATCGACGGCCAGCGCACGGTCGAGGGCGACATGACCGGACCTGTGTCTGCACGCATGGTGCTGTCCGACCCGCACATCGACATCGCGGTGCTCGAGACCGCGCGCGGTGGCCTTCTGCGCGCGGGCATGGGCGTGCCCGAGGTCAACGTCGGCGCGGTGCTGAACGTGCAGTCCGATCATCTCGGCATGAAGGGCATCGACACGCTCGAGCAGCTCGCCGAGGTCAAGCGAATCGTGGTCGAGGTGGCCAAAGACTGCGCGGTGCTCAACGCCGACGATGCGAACGTGCTCAAGATGTCGGGCTACACCGACGCGAAGGTGATCTGCTACGTCACGATGAACCCCTCGCACGCGTTCGTGCGCGAGCACGTGCGCGCGGGCGGACGCGCGTGCGCGCTCGAGGCCGGCGTCAACGGCGCGATGATCACGCTGTACGACAAGGGCAGCCACATTCCGCTGATGTGGACGCACCTTATTCCGGCGACGATGGAAGGACGCGCGCTGCACAACGTGCACAACGCGATGATGGCGGCCGCGATGGCCTTCTCGCTCGGCATCAAGCTCGACGCGATCCGCCAGGGGCTGCGCACTTTCGACACGACGTTCTTCCAGGCGCCGGGCCGCATGAACGTGTTCAACGAGCACCCGTTCAAGGTGCTCATGGACTACGGACACAACGCGCATGCGGTCGGCGTGATGGCCGATCTCGCGGGCCGCCTCGACGTCACCGGTCGCCGCATCGTCGTGCTCGCGGGGCCCGGGGACCGGCGCGACGAGGATCTCGTCGAGATCGCGGCTGTCGTCGCGGGCAAGTTCGATCACTACTTCTGCCGCCGCGACGACGCGCTACGCGGCCGCGACGGCGACGAGGTGCCGCGCATCATCTCGAAGGCGCTGATCGCCAAGGGTGTCCCCGAGACTGCGATCACGATCATCCCCGACGAACAGGAGGCGATCGACGCGGCGCTGCGCAGCGGCAAGCAGGGCGACCTGCTGCTCGTGTTCGCCGACGCGCTGACCCGCTCGTGGAAGCAGATCATCAAGTTCCGCCCCGAAGGCTCGACGATACCCGCTGCGGCTCCGCCTCCCTCCCCGTCGATGTCGGTCGATCACGCGATCGCGGAGCCCGCGCTGATCGAGATGGACGGATTGATACGCGACGAGCGCGGCATCCGCTTCGCGCGCGACACCGAAGATTGAAGCCGCGGCGACCGGAGTTTCCGGCGCCATACAAACAGGGTCAGTCATGCATACAGCAAAACCACCACTCGCCTGCGCGATCGTTGCGCGCCGCGCGCAAGCCAGCGCTGCCTGACGGCGCCCGGATGCTGCTGCCGCTGCCCTACGACGATTCGCGCCGGCTCACCGGCACGAACCTCTATTTCGCCGGCCCCGGCGCCGTCATCGAGACGCTGCCCGACCCGCGCATCGACAAGCCGTTGCTCGCGCTGTGGAAGGAGCGCGTCGAGTTCGCCGTGGCGATACTCGACTGGCCGCCGTCGTTCACGGTCGCACGTCGCCAGTCCGGCGGCACCGCGTTTGCGATCAGCGCGCCGGCCGACCAGTTGTTCGTGGCGACCGAGGTCAACGAGTGGGCCTTCCTGCACGCCTATTACGGCGGCGAAGCCGGCGCCGTGGCCGGGCTGTTCCACGCGCCGGCGTTTCCACCGATCTGGGACGACGACCTCGCGCTGCACACGCTTCGGCTCGCGGCGGCGGCCGAACGCCACCTCGATCTCGTGCTGCTGATCCAGCAGGCACATCAGCGTCACCTGCCGGTGATGATCGACGACGAGGACCTCTCGATCGGACAGGGCGGCGGCGCGAAGACCTGGCCGATCCGCCAGCTGCCCGCGATCGAGACGCTGGATTGGCGCGCGCTGCATGCGATTCCGGTCGCGCTCGTCGCCGGCTCGAACGGCAAGACGACAACGACGCGCCTCGTCGCGGCGATGTGCGAGGCGCACGGCTGGCGCACCGCCTACAGCTGCTCGGACGGCGTGTTCGTCGCCGGGCACATCGTCGCCGCGGGCGACTACTCGGGCCCGGCGGGCGCCCGCGCCGCGTTGCGTCATCCCGAGGCGCAGGCCGCGGTGCTCGAGACCGCACGCGGCGGAATCCTGCGCCGCGGCCTCGCGACCGAGCGCGTCCAGGCGGCGATCGTGACCAACATCAGCGCCGACCACTTCGGCGAGTACGGCATCCGCTCGGTCGACGAGCTCGCCGACACGAAACTCGTCGTCGCGCGCGCGGTCGAGGCCGGGGGTCTGTTCGCGCTCAACGCCGATGATGCGCTCCTCTCGGCACGCGATCCGACGACCGCCGCGCGCATCGCATGGTTCGCGCTGGACGCGGACAATGCGCGTCTCTGCGCGCATCGCGCGACTGGCGGCGCCACCTGCGGGGTACGCGCCGGTGAACTGATCCTGCACATCAATGCCGTCGGGCACAGGCTCGGCGTCGTGGACAACATGCCGCTGACGATGCACGGCAATGCGCTCTACAACGTCGCGAACATCGCGGGCGCGAGCCTCGTTGCGTCGTCGATGGGGGTCGCGCCCGCGACGATCGCGGCCGTCCTGGCGCGATTCGGCGCCGAGCGCAAGGATAACCCGGGTCGCCTCATGCGCTGGTCGTTCGACACGACCGCCGTGATCGTCGACTACGCGCACAATCCGGACGGACTGCATGGCCTGCTGACGGTCGCGCGCGCAACGCTCGCCAACGGCCGTCTCGCGCTAATGCTCGGCCAGGCCGGCAACCGCGAGAATGCGGATATCGAAAGACTCGCCAAGACCGCTGCAGCCTTCTCGCCCGCATTCATTGTGGTCAAGGACATCGCGGTACACATGCGCGATCGTTCAGCGGGAGAAGTGCCGGCGATACTGCGCGACGAACTCCTGCGCCAGGGCATCGCGGCGCCTGCCATCGCGGCGCGCACGAACGAGGTCGAGGCTGCGAAGGCGATTCTCGCCTGGGCGCGCAGCGGCGATGTCCTCGTCTTGCCGGTTCACGAACGAAAGGCGCGCGCCGATATCACCGCCCTGCTCGACCGCCTCGAAGCGCTGCGCTGGCGCCCCGGCGACGCGCTGCCCGGCTGACCCGCTAGCCGAATTCCATCAGCCGCGGCCACAGCTCGGCCAGCGGCTTGCGCACGCCTCGGCAGATGAAGATGTCGGGGTGCCACTGCGTCTCCTCGTTTTCGACATGCGCGGCGTTGCCGGTGTGCCCGGCGAGTTCGACCGTCGTGCACGGCGCGTCGAGATCCTTGCGGTCCGCGCCGACCACGATCAGCGTCTGCGGCGCGGCGACCGGCGGCCCGCGCAGCCAGAACGAATTGACCGCGCTGATCACGGGCGGCAGGCCCAACGCGGGGCCATACAGCTCGAGCGCGCCCGCCTCACCGTAGTTGCTGCCCCAGATGCCGCCGTGCGCTCGCTCCTCGGGCGTGAGGCCGCTCCATATCCGGGCGACCTCGCGCGCGAGTTCGGGCCAGCCGAACTGCTCGCGGAAGTCGTGGTTCTTGCCGTTCGCGAATGCCCAATGCGCGGAGTTCACTGGAATCAGCGGCGTCACGATCGGCACGACGACGGTCGCCGCGACCAGTAGCAACGCGAGGGCAGACCAGCCGACACGGCGCGCCGCCATCGAGCGCCGTGCCGCAAGCCAGCGCTCGAGCACGACCGCGCCGAGCGCGAACAGCATCGGATACAGCGGCGCGGTGTAGTAGCCGCGCCCCTTCGCGAGCGCGATGATCGCGAAAGGCACGAGCGCCATCCACGCGATGATGCGATAGCGGCCGCGCGCGCCGAGACATGCATAGCCGATCCCGATCAGCCAGATCGGCAGCGTGAACAGGTTAGTCGAGATCATGTTGATCTGGTCGATGTAGAAGCCGTCGGCGCGGCCGATGCGTACGTCGCGCGCATGGATGAACTTGAGAAAGTCGAGCGTGATGAAGTCGTGGCGCGCCTGCCAGACGAGGTGCGGGACGAAGATCAGCACCGCGATCGCGACAGCGAGCCACGGCCAACGGCTGCGCAGGTCCGCACGCCACGGCGTGAACAGCACGCCCGCGCCGACACCCGCGGCGAAGAACGCCATCGTGTACTTCGTCATCATGCCGAGTCCGATCGCCACGCCGATCGCGAGCCACCAGCGCGCGTCGCCGGACTCGATGCGGCAGATCACGAAATATGCGACGAGCACGTACCACAGATAATCGAATGTCACGTACATGAACAGCGAACTCGCGGAGAGCGACACCGGCGCGAGTGCTACCGCGAACGCAGCGACGAGCATCGCGGCACGGCCGCCGCCGAGCCTGCGCGCCATGAGCCCGGCAACGACGAACACGATGCTCTGCGCGAGCGCCGGGAAGAAGCGCAAGCCCGCCAGCGACGTGCCGAACAGCGCGAGCTCGATGCGGCCGAGGAACGCGGTCAGCGGTGGATATGCGACGAAACCCCAGTCGAGGTGGCGCGCGTCGCTCAGCGTTTGCAGCTCGTCGCGGTGGAAGCCGTACTGGCCGTTCGCGAGCACGTGAAACAAGAGTTTTGCGGTGGCGAGGGCCATCAGCAGCCACAAATCGCGGTCGAACGGACGCGCGGGCGTAGCGGTCGGCGGAGACGGGACGGCGCGCATGATCGAGGCTCGTGAAGGGACGCAGGCGAATGTATACGATTTCATCGCTGCGGCGCATGCCGCAAGTAATGCCCGCGCGCGCGCGGTCGACTACAATACGCGGCTACACGACGCAATCAGGAATCTGCATGTCCGCAAAAATCATCAAGGCGCTCGGCCTCGGCGCGCTCGAGTCCGGCACCTATCTCGGCAACGGCGAATGGTCGACGTCCGACGACGCCGGCACGCTCGAAGTGGTCAACCCGAGCGATCATGAGGTCCTCGGTCGCGTGCATGCCTCTTCGGCGAGCGACTACGAGACGCTCGTGACGCGCGCGCAGGCGGCGTTCGCGACCTGGCGCACTACGCCCGCACCGCGTCGCGGCGAGGCCATCCGCCTCTGCGGCGAAGCGCTGCGCCAGCACAAGGACGCGCTCGGCTCGCTCGTCGCGCTCGAGATGGGCAAGATCAAGGCCGAGGGCGACGGCGAGGTGCAGGAGATGATCGACATCGCGGACTTCGCGGTCGGCCAGTCGCGCATGCTCTACGGCAATTCGATGCATTCCGAGCGCCCGGGCCATCGCATGAGCGAGCAGTGGCATCCGCTCGGCCTCGTCGGCATCATCTCGGCGTTCAACTTCCCGGTCGCGGTGTGGGCGTGGAACGCGTTCATCGCCGCAGTGTGCGGCGACATCTCGATCTGGAAGCCCTCGCCGAAGACGCCGCTCAGCGCGATCGCCTCGCTCAAGATCTGCAACGCCGCGCTCAAGGCCGGCGGCTTCCCGGACATCTTCTTCCTGTTCAACGACGCCGGCGTCGAGCTCGCGCAGACGTTCGTCGACGATCGGCGCATCCCGCTGATCAGCTTCACCGGTTCGACCGCCGTGGGCCGCACGGTGGGCGAGCGCGTCGCGCGACGCATGGGCCGCAGCCTGCTCGAACTCGGCGGCAACAACGCGATCATCGTCGACGAGTCGGCCGACCTGAAGCTCGCCATCCCCGCGATCGTCTTCGGCGCGGTCGGCACGGCCGGCCAGCGCTGCACGTCGACGCGGCGCGTGCTGATCCACCAGGCGATCTATGCCGACCTCGTCGGCAAGCTCGTCTCGGCCTACCAGCAGGTCGAGAAGAAGATCGGCGATCCGACGCTCGCGACGACGCTGATGGGTCCGCTCAACTCGAAGGCTGCCGTCGACGGCTTCGTCGGCGCGGTCGAGAAGGCCAAGGCCGCGGGCGGCAAGGTCGAGACGGGCGGCAACGCGCTCGCGGGCCGGCCCGGCAATTTCGTGCTGCCGACGATCATCAGCGGCCTTTCGAACACCGACGCGGTCGTGCAGACCGAGACGTTCGCGCCGATCCTCTACGCGATGCCGTTCGCCTCGCTCGACGAGGCGATCGCGATGCAGAACGCGGTGCCGCAGGGACTGTCCTCCGCAATCTTCACGCAGGACCTCAGGACCGCCGAGGCGTATCTTTCGGCGGCGGGTTCGGACTGCGGCATCGCCAACGTCAACATCGGCACGAGCGGAGCGGAGATCGGCGGCGCGTTCGGCGGCGAGAAGGAGACCGGCGGCGGCCGCGAGTCGGGCAGCGACGCGTGGAAGGTATACATGCGCCGGCAGACGAACACGATCAACTATTCCGACTCGCTGCCGCTCGCGCAGGGCATCAAATTCGAATTCTGATCGAGGAGATCCACGCATGAACACGACCGCCCCGACGACCGCGCCCATCGCGATCTTCAGCCTGATCTTCGGCATCCTGAGCTGGTGCGTGCTGCCCTTCGTCGGCGCGATAGGCGCGGTCATCTGCGGCCACATCGCCCGCGCCGAGATTCGCCGCGCTCCGCCGGGCACCCTCGAAGGCGACGGGCTCGCGATCGGCGGTCTCATTCTCGGCTACCTGCACCTCGCGCTGATCGTCATGCTGCTGATGTTCGTGTTCGTGTTCCTCGGCGGCCTCGCCTTCTTCGCCGCGCACATGCACTAGGCGCGAGGCGCGCTTGCAGCCGGTCGCCTCGAAGGAGCGCTTCAGCGATCGCGTCGCGGACTACGTTCGCCATCGGCCGGACTCGCGCTTCGCATACGCGCAGCGTCTCGATTTCGAAGCGTTCGTCAGTCGGACGCCTGTCCTCGTCGTACGCGCCCCGCGCGGGTCAGCCCAAACAACTGGCCATGCTCGCCGCGCTGCGCGACCTGTTCGACGCCACCACTATCGACGGACGCATCAGCATGGGCTGCGACACGCGCATCTTCGTCGACCAGCCAGCCGTGCGCGAGTTGCCAGCAAATTGAAATACCGCGCGCGGCGGATTATCATGTGCATGGCATTACCATATCGCCCCACATATCCGCGGACAGCGTGAAAATCATGAAAAGCCAGCGCCTCACCCTACTGATCTCGCCCGAGGACAAGCGTCATTTCAAGAGTCTCGCCGAGGACCGCGGCCTGACCACGAGCGAACTCGTGCGCCAGGCAGTGCGCGCCTACGGCGTGAGCTCGATCGACGACACGCGCGAACTCGCGGCTCTCACCGCCGAGCTGCGCGAGGTGCTGCCGTCGATGCGCAAGAGCGTGCGCAGCGCGAACGCCTCGGTCGAACGCGCGCTCGCGAGCATCGCTTCGCGCCAGGTCAAGCGCTGATGGGTGCGCTCGCCGACGCGATCGCCGTGCTCAAGGACGTGCTGCGCATGCGCGACGATCTCGACCGCCTGTCGAAGAGCGTCGACAAGCTCGCAAACGCCGCCAACGAGATCGACAAGCGCCTCATACGCATCGAGACGATGGTCGAGATGGCGAGCCGGCGCAGCGAGCCGCAGACGGCCAAGCTGCAGAAGAAGTAGAGCCGCCGTGGCCGAGTCCCGACCGTGGCCCGCCGTGTCGCGACCGGCGCCTCAGCGCGCGCCTCTCGCATGCGTACGGGTCAAAAAATAGAATGTACTCGCTCGCCCGCCCTTTGCTGTTCTGCCTCGACGCCGAGCGCGCGCACGATCTCGGGCTGCGCGCAATCGAGGCGGCGTATCGCACGGGCTTGAATCCCCTCATCGCGATCAAGCCACCCGCATTGCCGACGCGCGTGTTCGGCATCGATTTTGCGAATCCGGTCGGCCTCGCCGCGGGGCTGGACAAGAACGGCGAACACGTCGACGCGCTCGCCGCGCTCGGCTTCGGGTTCGTCGAGATCGGCACGACGACGCCGCGTCCACAGTCGGGCAATCCCAAACCGCGCATGTTCCGCCTGCCAGCGCAGCAGGCCGTGATCAATCGACTCGGCTTCAACAACCACGGCGTAGATGCGCTCGTGCGCAACGTCGAAAAGGCACGCTTCGGCGGCGTGCTCGGCATCAACATCGGCAAGAACAAGGACACGCCGAATGAGAACGCGGTCGACGACTACCTTTTTTGCCTCGAGCGCGTGTACGCGCGCGCGAGCTACATCACGGTCAACATCTCGTCGCCGAACACGCAAGGCCTGCGCGACCTGCAGCAGGAGGAGACGCTGCGCCGCTTCGTCGGCACGCTGCGCGAGCGCCAGGAGCAGCTCGCCTCGCAACACGGCGTGCGCAGGCCGATGCTGCTCAAGATCGCGCCGGACCTCGTCGATTCCGAACTCGATGCGATCGCCGAGGTGATCGTCGCGGCGCGCATCGACGGCTTGATCTGCACGAACACGACGATCGACCGCAGCGCGGTCGCCGCCGCGCCGGGCGCCGCCGAGGCCGGTGGACTGTCGGGCAGGCCGCTGTTCGCCAAATCGACGTCGGTGCTCGCGGAAATGGCGCGCCGGCTGTCTGGCAGGCTGCCGCTGATCGGCGTCGGCGGCATCGTCGAAGGCAGCGACGCGGCGGCGAAGGTCGCGCACGGCGCAAGCCTCGTCCAGTTCTACACCGGCATGATCTACCGCGGCCCCGCGCTGATCGCGGAGTCGGTCGCGGCGATCCGCGCCGCGCGCGGGACCGCACCGTGAGCGACCCGCGCGTGCCCGCCGAAATTCCGGGCTGCAAGGTCACCATCGACGCGACGCTGCGCGAGCGCAACACGTTCCGCGTGGCGGCGAGGGCGGCGGCGCTCGTCGAGGTGTCCGACGTTGCCGCGCTGCCCGCGCTGTTCGAGCGCCTGCAGCAGCACTACGGCGACGACATCCTCGTGCTCGGCGGCGGCAGCAACGTGCTGCTCACGCGGGACTGGCCCGGCGCTGTCGTGACGCTCGACGTCCGCGGCGCGACGACGACGAGCGATGCGGACGGGTCCGCGCTCGTGCGCTGCGCCGCCGGCGAGAACTGGAACGACTTCGTCCACTGGACGCTCGCCCAGGGCTTCAAGGGCCTCGAGAACCTCGCGCTGATCCCGGGCACCGTCGGCGCTGCGCCGATCCAGAACATCGGCGCCTACGGCACCGAAGTCAGCGAATTCGTCGCGGGCGTCGCGGCCTTCGATCGCACGCTGGGTCGCGGCGTCCACCTCGACAGCGCCGCCTGTGCGTTCGGTTATCGCGACTCGCGGTTCAAGCACGAACCGGGGCGCTATCTCGTGACCGCGGTCGACTTCAGGCTGCCGCGCGAGCGCGCGCTGCGCATCGACTACGCCGGCGTGCGCGACGAACTCGCCGCGATGGGCGCGGGCTCGCCCGATGCGAACGCGGTCGCCGCGGCGGTCGTGCGCCTGCGCCGACGCAAGCTGCCCGACCCGGCGGTCATCGGCAACGCGGGCAGCTTCTTCAAGAATCCGCACGTCGACGCCGCACTGGGCGCGGCGCTGCGCGCCGAGAACCCCGCGCTCGTAGCCTGGCCCGGCCGCGAAGGTGGGCTGAAACTCTCGGCCGCGTGGCTTATCGACTCATGCAATTTCAAGGGCTTACGCGAAGGTGATGCAGGCGTTTCGAGCCAGCATGCGCTGGTGCTGGTGAACCACGGCGACGCGACCGGCGCCCAGTTGCTCGCGCTCGCCGAACGGATCGGCGCGGCGGTCCAACAACGTTTCGGCGTGCGCCTCGAGCCCGAGCCGGTAATCGTCTAGCGCAGCGCGCGAACCACGCGCGGCGCGCTCACTCGGTGCACTGGAAATACAGCAGGTGCTCGGGGTTTATCTCGATCGACTGGCCGAGGCTGATCGTGCCATTGCGTCTCAGGCGCAGCTCGTCGCGGTGCAGCCGAAGTTCGTCGTCCTCGCCGAACTTCACATAGGAACCGTTCGTCGACCGGTCCGAGACGACGAAGTAGCCGCGCTTGTATTCGATCAGCGCATGGAAGCGCGACACCCATTCGGCGTCGATGACGAGGCTCGCGGTCGCGTCGCGGCCGAGCGTGAACGGTGGCGCGAGTTCGTCGAGGTCGATCGCCTTGCCGCGGTAGCGCAGCTGCAGCCGGATCTTCGGCTCGTCCTCGGTGTCGACGCGAATTGCACGCTGCACCATGGTGACGTTCGAGGTGTCTTCCTGCCATTGGATGTCGACGATGTCGATCGGCTTCTGCTTGCCGGCGACGCGCGCCTGCCCCATCGAGCGCGTGCGCAGCATGCCGATGTTCGTCAGCAGCTTGACGGTGCCCGCGGTCGTGATGATCTGCTCGCGTTTGGCGAGCGACGCCATGCGCGCGGCGGTGTTGACCGCGTCTCCGTAGACGTCGTTGTCCTCGATCAGCGTCTCGCCGTGGTGCAGGCCGATGCGTATCGCGAGGTTCTCGCGCGCGAATGCAGGATCCTGGGCGACGCGCTTCTGCATGTCGATCGCGCCGAGCATGCCCTGCATCGGCCCCGGGAACGTACACATGATCTCGTCGCCGATCGTCTTGATCACGCGTCCGCCGTGCTGCTGGGTCACCTCGGCGAGCGCGTTGAGCACGGCCGAGACGAGCCGCCGCGCCTCGAGATTGCCGCGCGTTTCGAACAGCTTGGTACTGCCGCTGACGTCGGCAAAGAGGATCGTGAGAGGCTGGCCCTGGGACATTGAGGTGAATCATAGGCGATTCGACCACCCAAGCTCCAGCCGGGAGGGCCGGCCGGCGTTCCCGCGCGCTTGATTGGTGCGGGCCGCAGAGAGACGCAACCACGCTCGGCGCAGGCGGGATGCCCGAAGGCGCAGTTCCGAAAGCGTGTGCCCGAGGCCGCCCCGGTCACGCCCGTGCTCGGCGCATGAGTGGAATCCCGAAGGGGACGACGTAAGCGCGGCCACTCAGCCCACGAATTGCGCGGCCGCCGCGACGATCTCCGCCTCGCCCGGCAGCACGAGGAAAGCGGCGCCCGCGAGCGGCGTATAGGTATCCGCGCCGACGACGCGGCGCAGCGGCTTGGCGCCGTGGCCGGCTTCCGCAATAGCGGTGATGACGCCCTCGCCGACCCCGGCGCTGTGGCGGCCCTCGTCGACGACGAGGATGCGCTTGGCCGACGCCGCCTGCGCCGCGATGTAGGCGTCGTTGAGCGGCACGAGCCAGCGCAGGTCGACGACGCGCACCTTCCAGCTATGCGCCTTCTCGATCGCGCGCGCGGCGCGCAGGCTCATCGGCACGCCGTTGCCGTAGCTGAAGATCACGAGGTCGTCGGCAGGCGCGCCGTAGACGCGGCCCTCGCCGAGCAGCATCGCCTCGTCGAGCGCGGGGTAACCGAACTGCCACTCGCCGTCGCCTGCGGAGTACAGGTCCTTGGCCATGTACAGCGCGATCGGCTCGAGGAATATGCTCACGCGCCCGTCGACCTTCGCGAGCGCCGCGAGCGTGCGCAACATCGTCGCCGCGTCGTCGCCGCGCGACGCGCAGCCGACGACGAGGCCCGGGATATCGCGCAGCGCGGTGATCGAGTTGTCGTTGTGGAAGTGCCCGCCGAAGCCGCGCTGGTAGCCAAGCCCGGCAATGCGCACGAGCATCGGATTGCGGTACTGGTCGTTCGAGAAGAACTGCAGCGACGCGGCCTCGCCGCGGATCTGGTCGCAGGCGTTGTGGAAGTAAGCGAGATACTGGATCTCGGGAACCGGCAACATGCCCATGTTGGCGAAGCCCTGGGCGAGCCCGAGGATCATCGTCTCGTCGAGCAGCGTGTTGAACACGCGCGCGTTCTTGAACGCCTTGTGCAGGCCCTTGGTCACCGTGTAGACGCCGCCCTTCTGCGCGACGTCCTCGCCGAACAGCAGGCTCTCGGGATACTTGCAGAACAGGTCGTGCAGCGCGTTGTTGATCTGGATAGCGAGGTGGCGCGGCGGCAGCTTCTCGGGCAGCTTCTCGGCGCCGCCGAACACCTTCACGCGCTGCATGTCGAAGTCGGCGCGCTTCGCCTCGGCGAGCACCGCGGCGGGAGAGTAAGGCGCAAGCGGCGCCATCACGTCGGCGAGCTCGGTGAGCTTGGGGCGGCGATCCGCCTCGGCGGCGGCCGCGAAGCAGCGCTTGCGCGTCTGCTCGTAGCGCGCGAGCAGCTGCTCTTGCGTGTAAATGCCTGCCTGCAGCGCGATCGCCGCGCTGCGCAGCAGCGGATCGGTCGCCTCGACGCGCACGAGCTCATCGATGCTGCGCCACTCGATCTCGAAGTCGGTACCCGCGTGACCCATGATCCGCGTCGTGCGCAGATGCAGGAACGTCGGCCGCCGCGTCGTGCGGCAGTGATGCACCGCGCGTGCGACCTGCTCGTAGCCTCTGGCGAGATCGAGTCCGTCCGCGCGGAAGTAATCGAGGTCGCGGCGCTGCGCGAAGCTCGCGGCTATCCAGTCCGCCGGCGTCTTCACAGAGATGCCGATGCCGTTGTCTTCGCAGACGAACAGGATCGGCGCGGGAAGTCTCTGATACGCAGTCCACGCCGCCGTGTTGAACGCGGTCTGCGCGGTCGCGTGGTTGGCCGACGCATCGCCGAACGAGCAGATCGCGATCGAGTCCTGCGGAATCGGCAGAGTATGGCCGATGCGCGCGGCCTGCTCGATCGCGACCGCCGTGCCGAGCGCCTTCGGCAGATGCGAGGCGATCGTCGAAGTCTGCGGCAACACCCACAGCGGCTTGCTGCCCCAGACCTTGTGCCGGCCGCCCGAGGCCGGGTCGTCCTTGCTCGCGGCGAACGACAGCGCCGAATCCATCACCGGATCGAGCGCCTTGCCCTGGGTTCCCGGCAGCTTGCGGAAACGCTCGGCCATGAACGCTCCGCTGCGATAGTGCAGGAACGCCGGATCGGTATGCCGGGTCAGGCGCGCGACCATCGCGTTGCCCTCATGCCCCGACGAGCCGATCGTATAGAACACCTTGTTCTGCACGCGCAGCACGCGCGCCATGAGATCCAGGTGGCGGCTGATCAGCTGCGAATCGAACAGCTCGACGAAATCCTGCCGGGTGCACAGGCTGCCGGGCAGCACGGGTGCGTCGGCCGCCACACCGCGCTCGGGATTGCCCTGCCAGTTCTGCACAAACTCGAGGAAATTCTGGTCGCAGACTTCCGCACGGTTGACGTTCCGGTGGCGGGCGGGAATCGGATTCGGGATTGCGTTCATGAGTATTTTCTTGATGTGAGAGTAAGCGCAGGCGATCCTCGGGAACCGCGCGCGCTGATGAATCGTGTAACGCCCCTCTTCTTCTGGCGTTGGACGTCTTCCCGGCGCGCCACGCTACCCGGCATCGCTTGCCTTTCGAGCCTACGCGCGTGCACGTGCGCGCGGAAGGTCCTGCAGGTCTTCGCGGCGGCTCAGCCGAGCGCGCGAGTTCGGGATTCTTCTATCAGGCGGACGTTTTCCTCGGCGTACGCGGGCATCGCGAGAAATCCGGACTGCGCGCGCACGCGCGCGAGCCACGCGACGACATGCGGGAATCGCGCGAGTTCGAAGCCGCCGTCTTCCGCGCAGTGGGTATACGCGAACAGCGCTATGTCGGCGATGCCGTAGCCCGTGCTGCTGAACCATTCCTGCGTCGCGAGATGTTTCTCCATCACGGCGAGCGCCGCGTCGCCGCGCTCGCGCAGCTTCGGCAGGTCGGCGCGCCGCGGCGAGTCGAGCGGCGTCCAACCGCAGATGAAGCGTGCGACCGCGACGAACGGCTCGTGGCTGTATTGCTCGAAGAACATCCAAGACAGCGTCTGCGCGCGTTGCCACGCGTCGCCCGTGAAGTAAGGCGTGCCGTCGGCGAGCCAGCACAGGATCGCGTTCGACTCGACCATGATGCGACCGTCGTCGGTCTCGACCATCGGCACCCGGCCGTTCGGATTCTTCGAAAGATACGCAGGCGTGCGCGTCGCGCCATGCGCGCTGTCGGTCTCGAGCCAGCGATAGTCGCGACCGGGCTCGCGTCCCAGATGCGACAGCAGCATGCGCAGCTTGTGGCAGTTGCCCGAAGGCGAGTAGCCGTGGATCGTGATCATCGCGGGCCTCCGTTGGCGCGTCGCGCCGTCCATTCCGCGCGCGACTGTCGCCAGACGTCGACCGCATGCGTGTCGAGCGGCGGCGGCAGTTTGCCGGGCCCCGAGTTGCGCGAGCCGAGCCGGCGTGCGACTGCTTGCGATGCCGTGTTGTCGGGCGCGATGCAGTGGATCACTTCCGTCCAGCCGAGCGTGTCGAATGCCCAGCCCATCGCGGCCGCGCACGCTTCGGTCGCATAGCCCTTGCCCCAGGCATCCTGATGCAGCGCATAGCCGACCTCGGTACCGGGCCAGCCATCGGGTTGCCACGGGCCTGCCTGGCCGACCCACAGCCCGCTCTCCTTCTCGATCAACGAGAACATCGCGAAGCCCTGCAGCATCCAAGCGCCAGGCATCTGCAGGAAGCGGCGCCATGCGTCGCCGCGCTGCACGCCGCCGCCGATGATCTGCGCTGCCGTCGGATGGCAGAACAGGTCCGCGTAGCGATCGAAGTCGCCGATCACGGGCGGGCGCAGGATGAGACGTGGCGTCTCGAGGATCAGGTTCTGCGGGATCATGAGTGAGCCTGTGGAGCTGCGATCGGCTGGGTCGCTCCGGGCACGTACGCGCACGCCGGCAGCACATCGTTGATCTGCGCGAAGTCGGCGGACTCGCAGCGCCATTGCAGTCCCATCGCGTCGGCGCGCGAAACGTCGGGAACGAGGCGGATGCGCCCGCCATCGATGCCGGAATCCGCGTCGAATTCGAGTTCGACGACGCCATTGGCGACGGTCGCCGACTTGAGCGATTTGCCGCGATACTCACCCGGCGCGGGTAAACCGATCTCGACGTTCGAAGCCGGCAATCTTCCCATCGTCTGGTAGTACTCCGCGATCGCGGTCTTCATGCTGCCCGTCGCTGCCGCAAAATCGCCACGGATCGCCTGACTGCGTTCGTCCATCGCGCCCCCGGAGCGGGTCGCTTTCACGAGCGATGCGCGAAGGTCGGCCTGCTCGTTTGTGACGCGGTCGAGCGCAAGACGCGTCGCCTCGCGGTCCTCCTGCATGCGCGCGAGGATCTGCTCGCGACTGCCGCGTTCGAAGACATAGTGGTAGCCGACGAGTGCCGCGACGACCGCGAGCAACGTGGTGGCGAACATCATGATCGTGCTGCGAAGCGACATTCGAGAGCCTAGAACGCGTTGATGCCGGTCACTTCGCGACCGACGACGAGCTGATGCACGGTCTCGGTGCCCTCGTAGGTGATCACCGATTCGAGGTTCAGCGCGTGGCGGATCGGGCAGTGCTCGGTCGTGATGCCGGCGCCGCCGAGGATGTCGCGCGCCTCGCGCGCGATGTCGATCGCCATGCGACAGTTGTTCCATTTCGCGAGAGACACTTGGGTCGGCTGCATCTTGCCGGCATCCTTGAGCCGACCGAGCTGCAGCGACAGCAGTTGCGCGAGAGTGATGCGCCGCGCCATGTCGGCGAGCTTGAGCTGCACGGCCTGGGTCGCGGCGATCGGGCGCTGGAACAGCGTGCGCTGCTTCGCGTACTCGGTCGCTTCGGTGAAGCACGCGATCGCCGCGCCGATCGGGCCCCAGGTGATGCCGTAACGCGCCTGCGTGAGGCAGCCGAGCGGCCCTTTGAGCCCTTTGACGTTGGGCAGGCGACTCGAATCCGGCACGCGCACGTCGTCGAAGAACAGCGCGGACGTCACCGACGCGCGCAAGCTCATCTTCTTGTGCACTTCCTGCGCGGTGAATCCGGGCGTGCCTTTCTCGATGAGGAAACCCTGTATCCCATCTTCGGTCTGCGCCCAGACGATCGCGATGTGGGCGAGGTTGCCGTTCGTGATCCACATCTTCGCGCCGTTGATGATCCAGTCGCCGCCGTCGCGGCGCGCATGGGTCTTCATGTTCGCGGGATCCGAACCGCCGTGCGGCTCGGTCAAGCCGAAGCAGCCGATCGCCTGTCCTTTCGCCATCTGCGGCAACCAGCGCTGGCGCTGCTCTTCGCTGCCGTAGGCGTAGATCGGATACATGCACAGCGACGACTGCACCGAGGCGAAGCTGCGCAGGCCCGAATCGCCGCGCTCGAGTTCCTGGCAGATCAGGCCGTAACTGACCGCGTTCATGCCGGCGCAGCCGTACTCGGTCGGCAGCGTCGCGCCGAGCAGTCCGAGTTCGGCCATCTCGGGGACGAGCTCGATGGGGAAAATCGCCTTGTCGAAGCAATCGCCGATGATCGGCAGCACGCGCGCATCGGTGAAGCGTGCGACGGTGTCCTGAACCATGCGCTCTTCGTCGCTGAGCAGCGAGCGTATGTCGTACAGGTCGACGGGATTGAGCGGTACGGCGGGCATGCGATCTCCAGATTCGTTCGCGCAACGGTACGCGGTTCGACGATAACCCACTATTCTATGGGTTCCGTATTGGTCGAGTCACCAGCCAGAGTCGCCGTTAAATGAAGGTACCAATTCTGACCTATCACGCGATGAACATCGCGGGCAACGACTACGCGAGCAACGATCACGTCGCGCTCGCCGAGGACCTGCGCAGCATCCATCGTATGCATCTGCGCATCGTGCCGCTGTCGCTCGTCGTCGATGCGCTGCTCGGCGATGCCCCCGAATCCGCGGTCGACAACAGCGTCGCGCTGACGTTCGACGACGGCTCGTGGTTCGACTGGCACGATATCGAGCATCCGGACTTCGGCCTGCAACGCGGTTTCGCAGGCATCCTGCGCGATTTCGGCGCGCAGACCGGCGCCCCCGCGCAGGCGACGAGCTTCGTGATCGTCTCGCCCGAGGCGCGCGCGACGCTAGATCGCACCTGCATGGTCGGACGCGGCTGGTGGGGAGACGAATGGTGGCCGCTCGCCGTGCGAGAGGGGCTGCTCGCGATCGAGAGCCACAGCTGGGACCACAACCACTCCACGCTGCCGCGAACAGCACAGCGCGACGGACAGACCGGCACTTTCGCGACGATCGAAACCCACGTGGAGGCCGACCTCGAGATCCGCCAGGCCAACGACTGGCTCGATGCGCACCTGCCGATGCGCAAGTCGAGCCTGTTCGCCTATCCCTATGGCGACAGCAACGACTATCTGGTCAAGAAATATCTGCCCGATCACGTCGCCGAACATCGGCTGCGCGCCGCATTCGGCGGAGAACCTCGGCCGCTCGAATCTTCGAGCAACCGCTGGCTGTTGCCGCGTTACGTGTGCGGCTTGCACTGGCACGCTCCGGACGCACTCGCAGCGCTGCTGCGCGGGACCGGATAGCGCCTTCAGAGCTCTGGGGCTCCGGCACGCAAAGCGACGATATCGAGATTGGCTACGCCTGAAAGTTTGCCCTGCCAGTGCACGCGGGGGCCCGTGCATGCAGCGCAGGCATAGATGAATCCCCCGCCGACGGTGTACGGCAGCTACCGTCGGCGACCGCGCTGCGCGCCGCAAGCGTCGCGAACAGTGGATAGCCTTTGGTCAACGCGACAACGTCGTCGCGACCGATGTCGAACGAGAGTGCAAACGCGCTGGCATCCGTTCGTCGGGCGGGCGACGTGCGACCTCCATGCGCCACAGGCCGACGATTGCAGCGCCGATCTGCGGCGCGATCACCTGCACGTCCTCGTAAAGCGCCATGCCGGCGACGCTGCGCGTGGGTGCGATGCCGATCGCGTCGACTGCTGCAATCGGAAAGCCTGCGACATGCGGCGCGCGCTGGCCGGAGAAGCTCACGTCGGGCCGAAGGCGACAGGCGCTGCGCAGCGAACTAGCTCACGTCGTTTCGAGCAGCGCGCCGGCGCGGCCGTGCAGCGACGTCGGCGCGCACAACACCGCGGCGACGCGATGCATTGCGCGCACGGTCACGAGCGGCACCGGCGCTGTGGCAAAGCTGTCACCACGACCACCAACTGGCTAAGCTTCGCGCTTTCGTACAATCTACGCAGCATGGACCTCCCCGCACTCGACGTCGTCCCCGAAAATCTGCGCGCGTACTTCTCGATCACCGAGATCGACGAGGCGGAGTTTCTCGTCGGCGACCTGTTCCGCCGCAAGTTCGCGCATCCGCCGCCGAGTTTCCGCCGGCACCTGGCCGCGCTCTATCGGGATGCGGGCGGCGCGTATCACCTCGCGGGCTACTCGCACATGCGTCCGTTCGCGGACGTCTACCTGTCCGGCGGCTCGTGCAGCAACGGAGAGACGATCAAGCGCATGCAGCCCGAGCATCTCGCCGCGATCAAGGCCGCCGGCGGCGTCTACCATCTGGTCCTCAAGTACGCGTTCCGCAAGTACGCAAATTGCTGCGACGCATTCTTCGGTTATTCGGGAGACGCGCGCGCGGTCGAGGTCGCGTACGCGTCGGGCTTCGTCGCGACCGAACACGAACGCCTGTTCGCGCACTGGCACAAACCGCTACCCGACATCGCGAAGCGCGCACTGACCGCGAAGGTGCAGGCGCTCGGACCCTTCTGACCGACGTCGCGCGCAGCGGACGGCCGACGGAGCGAGCCCGCAAGACCGCGAAACCATGCCGATCGCGCGGCCAACCGCGGTGCGGCGCGATGCCGGGTCAACGCTTGCGGTTCGAGACGCCGTGCGGAACGTGCCCGGTCGCGACATGCCGGCGCGCCGATTCGACGTTGTGCGCCGAGTCGTCGAAGAATATGTCCGCGCCGAACGCCTCGAGAAAAGGCCCCTTGTCGCGACCGCCGAGGAACAGCGCCTCGTCGAGCCGCACGCCCCACTCGCGCAGCGTCAGGATCACGCGCTTGTGCGCGGGTGCCGAGCGCGCGGTGACGAGCGCGGTGCGGATCGGCGAGGCATCCTCGGGAAAATCGGCCTGCAGGCGATGCAACGCGGCGAGGAAACCGCGGAACGGCCCGCCCGACAGCGGCTGGTCGACGCGCTCGATCTCGTTGCGATGGAACGCCTCGATGCCCTCCTCCTGCGACACGCGCTCGGACTCGTCGCCGAAGATCACCGCATCGCCGTCGAACGCGATGCGCACCTGGTCGGAGGTCAGCGACGGCGCCTTCGACGGCAGAATCGTCGCAGCCGCGATGCCCGCGTCGAGCGCGCGCGCGACGCTCTCGGGATTCGCGGCGAGAAACAGCTGTGCGCCGAACGAACGCACGTACGGCGCGGTCGGCGCGCCGCTCGTAAACGCGGCACGCGCGATGTCGAGCCTATAGTGCTCGATCGAATTGAAGATGCGCAGGCCGGTGTCCGCAGAGTTGCGCGAGAGCAGTATCACCTCGACGCGCGGGGCCGCCGGCTTCGGTGCGTTGAGGCGCAGCAATTTCTGCACGAGCGGAAACGCGATCCCGGGCGCGAGCGGATCGTTCTCGTGGCGCACCTGGAATTCGTGAAACGCGTCGAGCCCGGCGCTCTCGAAAAGCGCGTGACTCTCGGCCATGTCGAACAGCGCGCGTGACGTGATCGCGAGAATCAGGCGATCTTCGCCCGCGGCCGCGATCGGCTCCTCGCGGACGAGTTCTTTCTGCTCGGTCACGTGCGGCGATCCGTTGGTCGGACGCGGGGACCCGGCGAATTCGGGGTTTCCCGTGATTTGCAACGGTCGCATTCAGATGGGCAGAGTCGAGCAGCCCGCATCGCCCGGATGTCCCCGTCGTCTTGCACTGCCATCTTGGCCGCTGTAGTCCACTTAGTACGCGAACTGTTCGTTGAGGATGCGATCCTCGAGGTTGTGCTCGGGATCGAACAGCAGGCTCACGGTCTTGTCGCGTGACTCGCGGATCGTCACTTCGACGATGTCGCGCACCTCGTTCGAATCGGCCGTCGCGCTGACCGGGCGCTTGTACGGATCGAGCACTTCGAACTTCACCTCGGTGCCCGCGCGCAGGATCGCGCCGCGCCAGCGCCGCGGACGGAACGGGCTGATCGGCGTCATCGCGAGCACGTCGGCGCCGAGCGGCAGGATCGGGCCGTGCGCGGAGAGGTTGTACGCGGTCGAGCCCGCCGAGGTCGACACGAGCACGCCATCGCACATGAGCTCGTCGATCTTCACCGCGCCGTTGAGCGACACGCGGATGTGCGCCGCCTGCTTGGTCTGGCGCAGCAGCGAGACCTCGTTGAACGCGAGATACGTGCCCGTCGTGCCCGATTCGCTGAGCGCTTCCATGACGAGCGGCTTGAGCATCGTCGCGTGCGCGCGCGCGACGCGTTCGCTCAAGCCATCGACGCGGAACTGGTTCATCAGGAAGCCGACCGTGCCGAGCTTCATGCCGTAGACGGGCTTGTTGAGCGCGAGGTGTCGATGCAGCGTGCGCAGCATGAAGCCATCGCCGCCGAGCGCGACGATGATGTCTGCTCGCTCGAGCGGCGCCTCGGCGTAGCGCGCGCGGATCTGCGTCAGTGCTGCCTGCGCCTCGTCGGTGCGGCTCGCGACGAAGGCCATGGCCTGCTCGGATGTACCCTGTTCGTTCACGCCGTCTCCGCACGCTGGATGCGTGCCGATTCTACCGGAATGCCGCCTTGAGCATCCGTCCTCCCAGTATTGCTAGAATCAGCAGGTTCACCACAAGAGGAATACCGGCATGTTCCCACGTATCCTGGTTGGCGCCGTCATTGCAATCGCCGCAAGCGCCGATGGCGCAACCATCGCCACCGCTCACGTCGAATCGCGGTACGCGCTCGGCGGCGCGGGTGGCTGGGACTATCCGAGCGTAGACGCGAAAGCGCAGCGCCTGTACTTGTCGCGAGGCGATCACGTGCAGGTGGTCGACACGAAGACGGGCAAGGAGCTCGCGACAATCGCCGACACGCCTGGAGTGCACGGCATCGCGCTCGCGCCTCAGCTGGGCCGCGGCTACATCAGCTGCGGCAGGGCGAACCTCGTCAAGGTTTTCGATCTGAACAACAACGCGGTCCTCGCGAGCGTTGCGACTGGTGAAAACCCCGATGCGATACTTTTCGATCCAGCGACCCGGCGCGTCTTCGCGTTTAACGGCCGCGGTCACAGCGCGAGCGTAATCGACACGCGGACCAATCAGGTCGTAGCGACGATCGCGCTCGGCGGAAAGCCGGAATTCGCGCGCGCCGATGGTCGTGGCGCGGTATTCGTGAACATTGAGGACACGGCGGAACTCGCCGTTCTCGATGCGCGCGCGGCCGTAGTCACGGCGCGCGTCAAACTACCCGGTTGCGAGGAGCCGGCCGGACTCGCGTTCGACGCCGTGCACCGTCGCAGCTTCTCGACCTGCGCCAACAAGACCATGGTGGTGGTCGACGTGGACCACGACAAGTCCATCGCAAACGTGCCGATTGGCGCAGGCAGCGATGGCGCGGAATTCGACGCGCGATCGCAGACTATCCTCAGCGCAAACGGAGAAGGCAACCTCAGCTTCATCCACGAAATCGACGCTGATCACTACGAGGCGCTGCCCGCGCTCGCGACGCAGCCCGGCGCGCGCACGCTCACCCTCGATGAGGACAACGGCCGGCTGTTCCTGCCCACCGCACAGTTCGAGCACAAGGCACCGTCGGACGACGCGCACACGCGCCGAAAAATGATTCCCGATACCTTCGTCGTGCTCGTCGTCGATCTCGCCGCTGCGCGGTCGCGGTCCCACTAGGCTCGAGATTGCTTGCCGAGCCATCAAGCCATGCATATCGCTCGGAGTGAAGAGGCGGCTCGCACACTAGATGTGCGGAAGCGCGCGCGTATCACATTATGCGCAGGTGCTGGGCTTTGCGCGCTCGCGCTCGGCGCCTGCTCGGTGAACACCACGCTGCCGGACCTGCCTAAGCAGACTCCCGCCGCCTGGCACTCCCGCGACTCGGCCCCGCCGGCCGCCGGTCTGCAGCCGGACCTCGAGCATTGGTGGAAGGCCTTCGACGACGGCATGCTCGATCGCCTGATCGAGCGAGCGCTGCATGAGAACCTCAACGTGCAGATCGTCGGTCAACGCCTCATCGCTGCCCGCGCGCTGCACCACCGCTCGCGCAGCGAGTTCTGGCCGAACCTCAATTTCCGCGTCTACGAGGAAACCGCGCCCGGCGGAAACACCGGCTATCTCGAGATGGGTTTCGACGCGTCGTGGGAGTTCGGCTTCTTCGGTCGCGCCAAGGCCAGCGCACGCGTCAACCTCGCCGACGCCGACAACGCGGCGATCGACGATGCGGCCGCACGCGTCCTCGTCGTCGCCGAAGTCGCACGCAACTATGTCGAACTGCGCGCAGCGCAAGCGCGGGCGCGCATCTTCGGCGATGTAGTGCACACACGGCAGGCGCAGGTCGAACTCACAGGCGCAAGGCTGCGCGCAAGGCTCGGTTCGCAGATCGAGAGCGACCGGGCGGTCAGCGAGTTGCGCAAGGCGCAGACGGACGCCGACGAATCCGCCACGGCAGTCGTCCAGGGTGACCAGGCGCTTGCCGTGCTGCTCGGTACGTTCGCGACGATTGGCGACGTGGTATCGACACTCGCCGAGAATTCTACACAGCCGACCCTGCCGCAGGTCAGCGTGAGCGAATCGCCCGCCGACCTGCTGCGCACGCGTCCGGAGATACGTCGCGCCGAAGAGAACGTCCTCAAGGCCGCGGGCGAACTCGGCATCGCACGCTCCGATCTCTACCCACGCCTCAGCATCGTCGGCACGCTGATCTCCTCGACTGCGCTGACCGGGGACCTCGACAAGCCGAACAAGGCCGTGCCGCTGATCGGGCCGGCGTTCAGCATTCCGCTGTTCGACTGGGGTGCGCGCCGCGACATCGTCAGCGCGCGCGAGGCCGCGCTGTCGGCTGCCGTGCTCGCCTACCGCGAGGCCATACTCGAGGGCGTCGCGGAGGTGGAGGGTGCACTCGCTCAGTTCGAGGCGCGCACGCACGCGCTGCGCGACGCCGAGCTGACGCGGGCAGTCAGCGAGCGCGCTGCACAGTCGGCACGCGGGCTTCAGCGCATCGGCCTCGGCGATGGGCTCGACACCGCGAATGCGAATCTCGCGCTCGCGCAGAGTCGTCTGCAATCGAGCAATGCCTTGCGCGAGCGCGCACTCGGCTACGTCGCGCTGTACAAGTCGCTCGGTGGCGCGCTGCCTCCAGCGCGCACGGACGAAGCGGCGACCGGCGACGCGGAGTCCGCGCGCTAGTGGTCGCGCTCGCACGCAAGACGCTGGTCTACGAGTGGCGCAAGTTCCTGCCGGCCGCACTCGCGGTCGCGTTCTCCGGCCTGTTGCTGCTGATGATGACCGCGCTCATGTTCGGCATCTTCTCGAGCGCCGGCGTCTACGTGAGCCGCTCGGCGGGCGACATCTGGGCCGGCTACCCCGGCACGCAGACCGTCGAACTCGGTCGACCAGTGCCGCGAGACACCGAGATCTGGCTGCGCATGGACCCCGACGTCGTCCAGGTCGAACCGTTCCAGTGGATCGACGGCGACTGGCGCGGACCGGTCGAGCGCGGCAGCGTGTCGGTCTTCGTCTCGGGCATCGACCCTGCACCGGGCGGGTTGATGTTCTCCCATGCGCTTTCGCTCGAGCAGCGCGCGCGCCTCTCCGAGCCCGGCGCGGTGATCGTCGACGAGGCCGACCTGCCCAAGCTCGGCCTCGCGATCGGCGGCGACGCGACGCTCAACGGCAAGCACGTGCGGATCGTCGCCGCGGCGACCGGGTTGCGCGCGCTCGGCGGCGTCAATATCGTCACGTCGATCGCCACCGCGCGCAGCCTCGTCGCCGACCCCGCCGAACGCGACAACGTCGCCTACTACCTCGCACGCCTCGCGCCCGGCGCGGATCCTGAAGTGGTGCGCGAGCGCCTCGCGGCGATCGCCGCGAGCCATCGCTTCGCCGTCTGGACCCACGACGAATTCGCCTACAACGCGGCCACCTACTGGATGTTCGAAACCGGCGCCGGCCTGGGCTTCCTGTTCCTCGCGGGCGTAGTCTTGATCGTCGGCGTCGTGATCACGAGCCAGACGTTGTTCGCTGCGGTCGCGAGTTCGGTGCGCGAATACGCGATGCTCAATGCGCTCGGTGCGGGTGTCGCGGCGTTGCGCCGCGTGATCCTCGAGCAGGCGTTCTGGGTGGGCACGATCGGCGTCGTGATCGGCAGCCTGTTCAGTGTGTCGCTCGCCGCGATCGCGCACGGACAGGACGTGCCGATCGCGTTCGACTACATCGCCGCGCTCGCCTGCGCGGCGCTCGTCATGGCGATCGCGCTGATCTCGGGGCTGCTCGCGGTCGGCGCGATCAACCACCTCGAACCCGCCAACCTGCTGCGTTGACGATGGCCGCCCTCGTCGCCGAATCGATCACGAAGTCCTACACGACCGGCAAGGTCGAGGCGCATGTGCTGCAGGGTATGTCGCTGAGCCTCTCCGATCGCGAACTCACGCTCGTGCTCGGTCCTTCGGGATCGGGCAAGAGCACGCTGCTTGCGATCCTGAGCGGACTATTGAAGCCCGACAGCGGCAGCGTCTCGGCGCTCGGTGAGGACCTGTGGAAGAAGTCGCGCGCCGACCTCGAGAAGTTTCGCCTCGAACATACCGGATTCGTGTTCCAGGGCTTCAACCTGTTTCCCGCGCTCACCGCGCTCGAGCAGGTGATGCTGCCGCTCGACTATCTCGGACTGCCTCCCCACGCGGTGCGCAATCAGGCGCTCGCCTCGCTCGAGGAAGTCGGCCTCGCCTCGCGCGCGCATCTGCGGCCGATCGAGCTGTCGGGTGGCGAGAAGCAGCGCATCGCGATCGCGCGCGCGCTCGCGAAGAAGCCGCAGTTCCTGTTCGCGGACGAGCCGACCAGCGCGCTCGATTCGGTCAACGGCAAGAACGTCATCGACGCGCTGCACCGCGTCGCGCGCGTCTACGGCGCGACCGTCGTCTGCGTGAGCCACGATTCGCGCCTCGCTGCCGACTCGGACCGCATCATCACGATGCAGGACGGCCGCATCCTGTCCGATATCGTGCAAAATGGCGCGGCGCACCCGGATAGTCCCCCGCCCCTGGAAACCCATTGATGCAACGCCTGCCCGTCATCCTCGCGATCCTCGCCCTCGCCGCCTGTGGCAAGCCGCCGGCCACCGCGCCGGCCGGTGGCGGCGCCGCAACGCAGGCGTTCGTCGCTATCGCGCGCGGCAAGGTCGACGTCGAAGGCGGCCTCATTCACGTCGCCGCCACGCGCGACGGCGTCGTCAGCGAAGTCCGCGGAAACGTCGGCGACGACGTCAAGGCGGGAGACATTCTCGTCGTGCTCGATCCCAAATCCGCGCAGATCGCGCTCGATGCCGTGCGCGCGGAGATCATCGCCGCGAACGCGCAAGTGGCCCTGTTGCGGTCGAAGTCCCCGGCCCTGCGCGTGCGCGCGTCGCGCATCGCCGAGGCGCTGCGCGCCGGCGCGTCGAGCGGCCAGTCCGCGGACGATGCGCGCCAGGCCCTCGCCGAGTTGAACGCGGAGATCGCGGTCGCCGAAGCCGGCGTCGCAACGACGCGGCAGAAACTGCGCCAGGCCGAATACGAGGTCGAGGCGCGCACGCTGCGCGCGCCGCTCGCGGCACGCATCGTCGCGCGCACGACTCATCTCGGCGACGTCGTGTCCGCACAGAGCGCAGGCGACCTTGTCGAGCTGCTGCCCGAAAAGCCGCGCATCGTGCGGGCCGAGCTCAACGAAGGCTTCGTCGCGAAGGTGCAGGTCGGCATGGAGGCGGAGATCACGAGCGACGCGAGTCCCGGCAAGACCTGGCGCGGGCGCGTGACCCGCATCGGCGACGTGTTCGGTCCGAGCAGGCTCACCGAGAGCACGCAGGAGCCCACCGACACGCGCGATGTCGAGTGCATCCTGCAGCTCGACAGCAACGAACTGCGCGTGGGCCAACGCGTGCAGGCGAGGTTCCTTTCCGTCGCAAGATAGTTCCGCCAAGGCCGCCGCCGATGCGGTCTGAGAACACGCAGCGGACAACTTGGACAGCGATGCGCGGACCGCGCTCGACAGGGTTCCCGAGGACACGCTCTTGTTCTGGGCGATCAAGGTCGCCGCGACGACGCTCGGCGAGACCGGCGGCGATGCGCTGTCGACGTCGATGGGGCTCGGCTACCTCGCAGGCACGTGGATCTTCGCGCTGCTCTTCCGCGTCGCGGTATCCGCGCAGGTCTCCGCGCGGCGCTTCCACGCCCGGCTCTACTGGGCGACGATCATCGCGACGACGACGCTCGGCACCACGCTTGCGGACTTCGCCGACCGGTCGCTCGGCATCGGCTGCGGGCGGGTCGGGGATTCTGCTCGCGCTGCTGGCTCGCTGCTGGTCTGGTAACGGACGCTGGGCTCGATCGCGATCGGCTCGGGCAGTACGCTGCAAGCTGATCTACTGGATCACCATCATGTTCTCGCAGACGCTCGGCACCGCGCTGGGCGACTGCCGCAGACGTCGCCGCTATCGGCTATGCCGGCAGCGCGCTGCTCTTCGGCACGCTGCTCGCGGCGATTGCGGCGGCGTATTTCTGGACATGCGCCTCGCACACGATGCTGTTCTGGGCGGCATTCATCCTGACCCGACCGCTCGGCGCGGTCGTCGGCGACTTCCTCGACAAGCCGCCTCGCGACGGCGGTCTCGCGCTGAGCCGCGACGCCGCATCGGCGGCACTGATCGCATTCGTCGTCGACAGCCTGCGCGTGTTCCGCCAGCGTAACGCCGAGACGGCACACTGACAGTGCAATTGCGCGCTGCGTATCAGTGGCGGGCGCCCGACCGCTAGTGGGGTGAGCCGGACTGCACGAGCTGCGCGAGTCGGCGCACGGCTACCGAAACGATCGGATAATCGGTGACGACCTGTTGGCGCATGTCGGCGAACATCGCCTGGGTGAACTTGAGCGACGGATCGTCGCGGCTGAGCCACGCGCTGACCCGGTCGGCGTTGTCCGCGAGTTTGGATTCGAGAATCTGCGCGGTCAGCGCGCGATGCTGGGCATACAGTTCGTCGCGCAGGCTGCCACGTGCGATCGCGTGCCAGCGCGACTCAACCGACAGCGACTCGACCTTCTCCATGAGCCAGTTGAGATTGAGCGCCTCGCCGAGCTCGAAGTAGACCTTTGCCGCGTCGGCGATGCCGAGGTTGTGGTCGGCCGCGACGAGGATCACGTCGAGACCCGACCCCGGCGTCGGCAGGCCCGCGAGGTCGTTGCCGAGTTCGTCGGGGAAGCCCGCCTCGCGCCAGCGCTGCAGTTCCTTGTCGTAGCGCGCGCGCTCCGACGGCGTGATCACGTCGACCAAGTGGGTGCGCAACTCCTGCATGCCCGGATGGTACTTCGCGACTGCGGAGGCGATCTCGAGCGACTCGCCCGAGTGATTGAGCAGCCAGCGCGTGAGTCCTCGCAGGCATTGCCAGACCACGAGCAACGCATCGATCTGGGCGTTGCCGTTGATCTTGCCGTCGAGCGCCTCGATCTGCGTCCAGGTAGCGCGCGCGTCGAGCACCTCGCGTGCGATGTTGAACGCACGCGCGACCTGCGCCGGCGTCTTGCCGGTGTCCTCTCCCATGCGCAGCACGAACGTTGCGCCCATGCGGTTGACCATCGAATTGGTCACCGCGGTCGCGATGATCTCGCGCTTGAGGCGGTGGCGCTCCATGTGCTGCGCATACTTCTCCTGCAGCGGCACCGGGAAGTAGCGCCGCAACTCCTTCGACAGGTATGGATCCTCGGGCACGTCGGAATCGAGCAGCTGCTGGAACAACACGATCTTCGAATACGAAAGCAGGATCGACAGCTCGGGACGCGTGAGGCCGAGCCCGCGCGCCTTGCGCTCGGCGAACTCGGCATCGCTCGGCAGGAACTCGATCTGACGGTCGAGCAGGCCCTGCGACTCGAGCGTGCGGATGAAATGCTGCTTCGAGCCGAGGCGCGAGACCGACATGCGCTCCATCAGGCTGATCGCCTGGTTCTGGCGGTAGTTGTCGGAGAGCACGAGGCGCTCGACTTCGTCGGTCATCGCGGCGAGCTGCTTGTTGCGCGCATCCATGCTCAGTTCACCGCGCTGTACTGCGTCGTTGAGCAGGATCTTGATGTTGACCTCGTGGTCGGACGTGTCGACGCCCGCGGAGTTGTCGATGAAGTCGGTATTGAGCAGCACGCCGGCCGACAGCGCGGCCTCGATGCGCCCGCGCTGCGTGCAGCCGAGGTTGCCGCCCTCGCCCACGAGCTTGCAGCGCAGCTCCTCGCCGTTGACGCGGATCGCGTTGTTCGCGCGATCGCCCGCATCGGCGTTGGTCTCGCTTCTGGCCTTGACGTAGGTGCCGATGCCGCCGTTCCAGAGCAGGTCGATCGGCGCCTTGAGGATCGCGTTCATGAGGTCGTTCGGCGACATCTGCGTCACCGCGTCGTCGATGCCAAGCACCGCGCGTGTCTCTGCCGACACCGGGATCGACTTTGCCGTACGCGCGAAGATGCCGCCGCCCTTGCTGATCTGCGCTTGGTCGTAGTCCGCCCACGACGAGCGCGGCAGCTTGAACATGCGCTCGCGCTCGACGAACGAGGTCGCGGCGTCGGGATTCGGATCGACGAATATATGCCGATGGTCGAACGCGGCGAGCAGACGGGTATGCCGCGACAGCAGCATGCCGTTGCCGAACACGTCTCCCGACATGTCGCCGACACCGACGCAGGTGAAGTCCTCGCTCTGGCAATCGCGCCCGAGCGCGCGGAAGTGGCGCTTGACCGACTCCCAGGCGCCCTTCGCGGTGATGCCCATGCCCTTGTGGTCGTAGCCGACCGAACCGCCTGACGCGAACGCGTCGCCGAGCCAGTAGTCGTGATCGGCCGAGATCGCATTGGCGATGTCGGAAAAAGTGGCCGTGCCCTTGTCCGCCGCGACGACGAGATACGGATCGTCGGCGTCGTGGCGCACGCAGTCTTTGGGATGCACGACCGCGCCGTCAACCAGGTTGTCGGTTATGTCCAGCAAACCATTGATAAACAAGCGATAACAGGCTACGCCTTCGGCGAGCTGCGCATCGCGATCGCCGCCCACGGGTGGGCGCTTGACGAAGAATCCGCCCTTCGAGCCGACCGGGACGATGACCGTGTTCTTGACCATCTGCGCTTTGACTAGGCCGAGCACTTCGGTTCGGAAATCCTCGCGCCGGTCCGACCAGCGCAGGCCACCGCGCGCGACCGGTCCG
>JBDTYX010000125.1:0-9493 GCA_040005435.1 Rudaea sp.
TGACCTGGTTGCGCGTGCACGCCGACAGGCACGATCCGATCGCGAGAAACGCGCCCGCCATAAGGAAGCTGCCGAGGTAGCAGGCGAAGATCACGCCGTTGTCGGGCGAGCCGAGGTAGTTGACGGTGATCCAGACCGGAAATGTCAACGCGAGCGCGAGTCCGATGAACACCCAGGCCGCGAGAAACTTGCCGACGACCGCCTGCCACATCGTGAGCGGCAGCGTCAGCAGCAGCTCGATCGTGCCGCTCTTGCGCTCCTCCGACCATAGCCGCATCGCGACCGCGGGCACGAGGAAAAGATAGAGCCACGGATGGAAATTGAAGAACGGAAACAGGTCGGCCTGGCCGCGCTCGTAGAAGTTGCCGACGTAGAACGTGAACGCGCCGGACAGCAGCAGGAAGATAACGATGAACACGTACGCGACCGGCGTCGCGAAGTAGCTCGCAAGCTCGCGCTTGAACACGGTCACGATGCCATTCATGCGCGCGCCTCCGGCAGGTCTTCGCCGAGATCGCCTCGCGTGATCGTGCGGAACACCTCGTCCATGCGGCCGGATTCGAGCTGCAGTTCGCTGACGCCGATGCCCTGCGCCTTCAGCGAATCACTGACCGCAGCGAAAATGTGGCGTCCGGGCTTCGGGATCGCGGTCAAGCGGAGCGTGTGTGCGTCGAACTCGATCGACGCGACATCGCCGATGCGCGACAGCACGTCGCGCGCCGCGCCGACATTGCTCGTCGTGAGCGACACAGCGTTGTGGTACCGCGAACGCGACTCGAGCTCAGCCGGCGTCGCGTCCGCGAGGATACGCCCGCGCGCGATGATCACGGCGCGGCTGCAGACCGCCTGCACCTCCTCGAGGATGTGCGTCGAGACGATGATGGTCTTGTCCTTCGCCATCGTGTTGATCAGCGCACGCACCTCGAATTTCTGGTTTGGGTCTAGCCCGTCGGTCGGTTCGTCGAGGATCAGCACCTCAGGGTCGTGCACGAGCGCCTGCGCGAGGCCGACGCGACGCTTGAATCCCTTCGACAAGGTCTCGATCGTCTGCTCGAGCACCTTGTGCAGGTGCAGTCGCTCGATCACGTCCTCGAGGCGTTGCGCGCGGCGCGCGCCGGATAGGCCGCGCGCGTCCGCAACGAACTCGAGGAACTGGCGCGCCGTCATCTCGCCGTAGCTCGGCGCGCCTTCCGGCAGATAGCCGAGCAGACGCTTCGCCGCGATCGGTTCGGCGCCGACGTCGTATCCGCAGACGCTCGCGCTGCCCGAGGTCGGCGCGAGAAATCCAGCGATCATCTTCATCGTCGTCGACTTGCCCGCGCCGTTCGGCCCGAGGAAGCCGAGCACCTGGCCCGGTTCCACCTTGAACGTTATGCCCTCGACCGCGACGAGGTCCGCGTAGCGTTTGCAGAGATTGCGCGTTTCGATCATGTCCCAAGCACTCGTCTGCTAAGACTGTTGCGACCGCGAGCCGACAGATGCCAGCTGCGTCGTGCGCGGCAGTCGAAGCTGCGGAAAAAACGATAGCGCCACGACCAGGCGGGCTCCGGCATTCTGATACCGCGAGGAAGCTGCGAAAGTTCCGCGACAGCGCATATCGCGCGCCGCATGAATGCGGCGGCGCGGGGAAGCTTCCTCCCCGACGCCGGCGATGATGCTCAGGTCTATTGCTGGACCTGGATCGGCAGATACACGGTGTACGACTGGTTGTCCTGCTCCGCGTGCGCATCGGTCGTCGTGAGCTCGTCGTACATGCGCCCCGTACCCTGCGAGCTCTCGTCGAAGCCATACCCGTGCGTATAGGAGTAAGCCTTGAGCAGCAGTCGCGAGAGCGGCAGCTGCGCCGGCGAGCCGGTGAACGAAGTCGTCAACACCTTGCCGGCATAGGTCAGGCCGGCCTTGACCGGGTCGGTCGGCGTTATGTCGTTGCGGTCCACGGGTACAGCGATGTCGAACTCGTAGTTTTCGTCGCCCCAGTTCGTCGTGATCGTGCGCCGCAGGCCCGACTGTGCCAGGCCGCTCTTCTTGATGTCGGCCTGGATCTGGGTCAGCGCCCTGTCGGTCGCGTCGGCGACGTCGTCGAGCGTGCGCTTGGCCTGCGTTGAAACGTACAGAATCGGCTGCGCGGTCGCGTCTTTGATCTCGAACGCGGTGTCCTTGTAGTCGATATTCGGGATAGTCGCGAGCAGCTTCTCGAGCTCGGACAGGTGCAGCTGGATCTGGGTAGCGGGTTCACCCTCGACGTAGAGGCCGGAATATCGCGCGAGGATATCCATGCCGAAATCGACGTCATAGCCGAGCGTGACCTTGACGGTCTTGCCGTTCTCGGACTGAGCCAGATCGTAGGTGTAGGTCTTGTTGCTGCCTCTCCACGGGTTCTCGATGGACCAGCGCACCTGCTTGTCGTCCACCGGGTCGGGGATGATCGTATAGCTGCCGTTGCCGATGCGCGCATCGGCGCTCACCCACTTGACCTGCGCGCCAGACCCGCGCTCCGGACCGTAGTAATCGAATCGAACCTTCGGGTCGTAGGCGCGCAGCGCGGACCATGATGGGTAGGTGCGGTAGCCATTGAGCACGTCGTAGACCTGCCGCAGCGGCGAACTGAGCACTATCGTGCGATCGGTGTGCCGGTGGCTCGGCAGCACCAGGCCGAAAACCAGCGCCAGCACCGCAACAATCACAAGTGCAACAAACATTTCAATCAGACGGATCATCCGACCTCTCTCCCGTGTGAACCAGCAGGCTGCATCGTATCCTCGATGCGGCCGCAAAGAAGCCGCACAAAGCGCCTCGCGATGTTGGAAATCAGCGCGGGGCGGCCTTTGGGCGCCGTCTGAATGTTACTTGCAAATTTCGGGGAAGGCTATCGCTATTCGCGTCCCTGCGCCGGCGGGCGCAACGCCCCGCCGCGACGCAGTTTTCGGCGACTCAAATCAGACGATGCCGATTTCGAACGCCTTGAGCACCGCGCGCGTGCGGTCGCGCACGCCGAGCTTGGAGAGGATGTTAGAAACGTGATTCTTGACTGTTCCCTCGGCGACGCTCAGGGAATTGGCGATCTCCTTGTTGCTGTAGCCGCTGGCCATGAGGCGCAGAATTTCGGTCTCGCGCTCGGTCAGCGGATCGGGGCGATCGAGGCTCGTGAACTCGTTGTGCATCCGCTCGAGCCCGGCGAGCAGGCGCTGCGTGACGACGGGTGCGACGAGCGAACCGCCGTCGGCCACCGCGCGCACGGCATCGACCAGCTGGTCGAGCGACACATCCTTGAGCAGGTAGCCGCGCGCGCCGGCCTTGAGGCCCGCGAGCACGAGCTGGTCGTCGTCGAACGTGGTCAGGATGATCGTGGGCGGCAGCGCGTTCATCGCCGACAGCGCGTTGAGCACGTCGAGTCCCGACATTCCCGGCATGCGCATGTCGAGCAGAACCACGTCGGGCTTGGCTTCCGGAATCACTACGACCGCCTGCGCACCGTCGCCGGCCTCGGCGGAGACGCGGATATCGTCGGAGAGGTCGAGCAGAGAGCGTATGCCCTGGCGGACGAGGGTCTGGTCGTCGACCAGGCAAACCGAAATCATTTTTGCTTCCATCAGCGGGTAGCCTCCAGCGGCAGCCAGGCGTCGAGTGCGAAGCCCTTGTCACGGGCCGTGGTGATGTCTAGCCGTCCGCCGACCTGCGCCAAGCGCTCGCGCATGCCGATCAGCCCGTTGCCTTGGGTGACCGCTCCCGAACCTCGGCCGTCGTCGCGCGCATGGATCGCGAGCTCGTTGGCGTCGGTGCGCTCGCAGCGCAACCACAGGTTGCGCGCCGCGGCATGGCGTACGGTATTGGTGATGATCTCCTGCGCGCAGCGCAACAGGACCTGCGCACGCAACGGGTCGTCCACGGCGAATCGCGGCGGCAGGTCGAGATGGATCGCGAGGCCGGGTACGCCTTCGGTCAATGTCTTGAGCGCCGCAGTCAGGTCGATGTTGTCGTCCTCGCGCAGCTGGCTGACAACCTCGCGCACGTCGGACAGCAGCAACTTGGCCACGCTCTGCGCCTGGCGGACGTGTTCCTGCGCGGTGCCACTGACGAGGTGGCTCGCGACCTCGAGATTGAGGCTGAGCGCGGTGAGATGGTGGCCCATGAGGTCGTGCAGCTCGCGCGAGATGCGCATGCGCTCGGCGATGCGGCTCGATTCGGTCAGCAGCGTGCGCGTCGCGCGCAACTCGGAGTTCAAGCGACGCTGCTCCTCACGCGAGTCCGCCTGCTGCTTGGCGATCAGAGACGTCGTGTACGTGAATACCGAAAAACCGACGTAGAGAACGCACTGCAGGAATGCGAGCGGCGGCGTGAACTCCTGTTCGCGCAGGAACAACGGCATCAGCGTGAAATTCTGCAGGAACACCCAGATCATCCCCTGCCACAGCGGCATCGTCCACGGCACGACGCCGGCGATGACGAGAAACAGGATTCCGGAGATTCCGCCGTGGCTGAACCAACCGATCATCACAGCGGCGACGTTCATGCCGATCAGCAGTATCACTCGTTCCCACTGGCCGTCGCGACGGCCGAGCCCGCGGGTCGCGAGCCAGTACAGCAGGCCGAACGCGACGTACGCGATCCACCAGCCGATGTAATTCGTGGAGCCCATCTCGATGCCATCGGCACGCCACGAGGTACTCAGCAACGGAATTCCCGTGCAGGCCCAGGTGAGCAATCCCGCGTAGCGCAGCAGGCGAATGTGGTTGAAAAGGGGCACCCTCATCCTGTGCATCATAGAACCGAAATGGCAGCGTACAACGTGCTGCAAGTCATTGCGTTCCTGGCGCGAGGGCGCGGGCGGGACGCGTCGCTCCCGCGCGGCCGCGAGCGACGCGATTGCGCGCGGTGCGCTCACCATTCCTTAACGAAACTACCCTGCTTTCGGCATGGCCTGCATTCGCCGTGCGTGCGATAATGCCGGCATGTTGGACGCGCAAGCAGCGCGTCAGGATTCCCGGAGCTTGGTCCGCATGAGTATTACCATCCGCGACGTTCGCGAGCACGAATTGGATTCGGTGCTCGCGCTCAACAACGCCGCCGGCTCGACGATCCTCCCGCTCGATGCGATCAGCGTCCGCAAGTTCTTCGACGAGGCCGCCTATTTCCGGGTAGCGGCCGCGGAGGATCATATCGCGGGCTTCCTGATCGGGCTGCGCGAACAGGCAGACTACGGCAGCGACAACTTTCACTGGTTCCGCGAGCACTTCTCCGATTTCCTCTACATCGACCGCATCGTCATCGCGCGTCCCTACCGCGGCGCGGGACTCGGCCGCGTGTTCTACGCCGATGTCACGAGTTTCGCCGAAGTGCGCGTTCCGCTGCTCGCCTGCGAGGTGTTTCTCGAGCCGCGCGACGACGTCGCCGTCCTCTTTCACGGCACCTACGGATTCCACGAAGTCGGACAACGCACGATGGCGACCGTCGATCGGCGCGTGTCGCTGCTCGCCAAGGAGCTCTGCAGTTTCCCGTTCATCAGGGAGACCTACCTCGGCAGCAGCGCGAGCGGCGGCCTGCCGGCGCAGCCGTGGCTCGCCGAGCGCGCGCATGGCGTGAGCCCTGCGCACGTGCGCTCCGCGTAGCCGCCGGCGCTCACCGATGCGAACACCCACCGCGGCGATCGAGCCGCTGATTGAGCTGAAGTTCGGCCAGGTCGGCATCGCCAACCTGCGCCTCAACCACGCCGACCCACAGGCATTGCGCGTCGAGATCGAGCAGAAGGTGTCCGCAGCGCCGCAGTTGTTCGGACGCGCGCCGGTCGTCCTCGACCTGAGCCGACTGCCGGCATTGCCCGATCGCGGCATGACGCTCGCGTTGCTCGATGCGGTGCGTGCGGGCGGCATGCTGCCGGTAGGCTTGTCCTACAGCACGACCGAGAATGAGCAGCTTGCGCGTGCTCTCGACCTGCCCCTGTTCGCGAAGTTTCGCGCGGTGTACGAGCAGCCGTCGAAGGCGACGACGGACGGTGCGGAGCCCGCCGTCGCGAAACCGAAGGCAGCGGCGAGAACGGTCGAGATCGCGGCGCCGCCGCCTGCGCCCGCATCCGCCGGATTGCAGGCGCAGCGCCACGACAAGGCGATCCGCTCCGGGCAGCAGGTCTATGCGCGCGGTCGCGATCTCGTGGTCAATGCCGCGGTCGCGAACGGTGCCGAAGTGATCGCGGATGGCTCCATCCACGTCTACGGCCGCCTCTCCGGACGCGCCCTCGCGGGTGCGCAGGGCGACGCGGCAGCGCGCATCTACTGCCTCGATTTTCGCGCCGAGCTCGTTTCGATCGCGGGGCGCTACCGCGTCTTCGAGGAGATCCCCGCGGAATTGCTCGACCGCCCCGTGCAGGCCTGGCTCGATGGAGAGCGCCTGCTGATCGAACCGATGGCGGCGTGAACCGCCGCGCCTGACAACCGCAACCGGCACCAATTCGACCACGGAGAACATGTTGACAGAAAATATTGTAGTTACGTCCGGCAAGGGCGGCGTCGGCAAGACGACGAGCAGTGCGAGTATCGCGGTCGGCCTCGCGCGCCGGGGCAAGAAAGTCGCCGTGATCGACTTCGACGTGGGCCTGCGCAATCTCGACCTGATCATGGGCTGCGAGCGCCGCGTGGTGTACGACTTCGTCAACGTCATCCACAACGAGTGCACACTCAAGCAGGCGCTGATTCGCGACAAGCGCTTCGAGAACCTGCATATACTCGCCGCGTCGCAGACCCGCGACAAGGATGCGCTGACCCAGGACGGCGTGCAGCGCGTCCTCGACGAGCTCAAGGCGGACGGCTTCGACTACGTCGTCTGCGACTCTCCTGCCGGCATCGAGAAGGGCGCGTTCCTCGCGATGTACTTCGCCGACCATGCAATCGTCGTCGTCAATCCCGAGGTGTCGTCTGTGCGCGACTCGGATCGCATACTCGGCCTGCTGGCTTCGAAGACGCGCCGCGCCGAAATCGGCGAAGGCAAGGTTCAGGAACATCTCCTGCTCACCCGCTACAACCCGACGCGCGTCGCCAACGGCGACATGATGAGCCTCACCGACGTGCAGGAAATCCTCGGCATTCCGGTGCTCGGCGTGATCCCCGAATCCGAGGGCGTGCTCGCGGCTTCGAACGCGGGCGTGCCGGTCATCCTCGACGACGTGGCCAACGCGGGCCTCGCCTACGACGACGCGGTCGGCCGCCTACTCGGAGACGACTTGCCGATGCGCTTTACCGAAGCGCCGAAGAAAGGCCTTCTCTCACGGATCTTCGGAGGCTGACATGGGAATCTTCGACTTCCTGCGTGCGCGTCCGCAGAACACCGCACACCTCGCCAAGGAGCGATTGCGCATCATCGTCGCCCAGGGCCGCAGCGAACGCGGCGCGCCCGACTTCCTGCCGTTGCTGCGCAAGGAGCTGCTCGAGGTGATCCGCAAATACGTCAACGTCGATGTCGGCGCAGTGGACGTCCATGTCGAGCGCGATGGCGACCACGACATCCTCGAGCTCAGCGTCGCCCTGCCCGACAAGCGTTCGACCGCGACAGCCGTCGGCGGCGCCTGACGACCGGCGCAATGCTGACTCTCGCCGACATCGGTGCCGACGCCGTGCGCGCGTTACTCGCGCGCCACGGCCTCGCGCTCAAGGCGGTGGCGCCGGCCGCGCCGATCCCCGGCAGCTATTGGGGCGAGCCCGAGGCCGGGGTCATCGGCAGTGCGGTGTTCGCCCGAGCCGATACGCCCGTGCATTCCCTACTGCACGAGGCCAGCCACCTCATCGTCGCAGCGCCCGAGCGGCGGCCGCGCATCCACACCGACGCCTCCGACTCGCAGGCCGAGGAAGATGCCGCCTGCTATCTGCAGATCCTGCTCGCCGAGCGCCTCGATGGCGTCGGAGCGGCGCAGTTGATGGCAGATATGGACGCCTGGGGTTACACGTTCCGGCTCGGCTCCGCGCGCGCGTGGTTCGAAAACGACGCAGCCGATGCGCGCGCTTGGCTCGAACAAAACCTGCCAACCGGCGGACTCGCGCGAATTTAGGCGATAAGATCGTCACAAGTCCCCGATGCCATTAACAAAATGGCACGCGTCTTGCTTTAAGGATTCTCTGAAAAGCGATCCGGGCTCCACTCCCGTTTCGCGGGCGAGACGAGGCGCGCGCGTGTTCCCCGCGGCGCACCGGTTCGGCGATGCTAAACAGGTTCACCGGGTGGGTGATGGTCACAGCGACTTTCAACTATTGGCTCGTCCTGCTTTCCGTGGTCGTCGCGATCGTGGATGCCTATCTCGCGTTCAGCGTGTACGGACGGCTCGCGCGTAGCCGCGGCCCCGAAGCGGTCGGCTGGATCGTGCTCTCGGGCCTCGCGATGGGCTCGGGCGCGTGGGCCATGCACTTCATCGCGATGCTCGCGCTCGACATCGGCACGCCTCTAGGCTACGACCTGTGGCTCGCGATCGTTTCACTGCTGCCGGTAGCCATCGCCGCGAAGATCGTCGCACGCTGGCTCACCCGCCCGCGCGCGACGCCCGTGCGCGCGATTTACTGCGGGCTCATCCTCGGCGCCGGCATCGCCGCGACCCATTTCTTCGGCTACGCCGCGATGCCGATGGATCCGCCGATCGTCTGGCACAAGGGTCCCCTCGCACTGGCCCTGGCCTGCGCGATGGTCGGCTCGATCGTCGCGCTGATCACCATCGTCCGCGCGGGTCGCGAGCGCCGCCGGCAGCATCGCGTCGCGATGCGCTGGATCGCCTCGGGCCTCGTCGGTTGCACGATCGCAGGCGTGCACTATCTGGCGATGGCGGCCGCAGAAATTGCCCCGGGGGCGCGTTGCCTGACCGCGGGGGCGTCGCTGCGTGGAGATGCGCTCGGGCTCGTCATCGCTTTCGTGACGCTCACGGTCCTCATCTCGACGCTGGTCATCTCGATCGTCTACCAGCACGTACAGAGGCGGCAGAAGCGCATGGATGCCGCGCTCGAGCGCGCGCAGAATGCGCTCAACTACCAGGCCTTCCACGACTCGCTGACCGGTTTGCCCAATCGCACCTATCTCGTCAACGCGCTGCGCAAGCTGCTCGCCGAGTCCCCGGACAACCTCGCTGTGCTGTTCGTCGACCTCGACGGCTTCAAGACGATCAACGACTCGCTGGGCCATCACGCCGGCGACGAATTCCTGCGCTCGGTCGCGCGCGCGATGCGCGCGAGCGTGCGCGAAGGCGACACCGTGGCCCGCTTCGGAGGCGACGAGTTCGTCATCGTGCTGCGCGCGTACGGCGGCCCGGACAACCTCATCGCGATCTGCGAGAAGATCCTCGAACTCGTCTCACGGCCGGTGCAGGTCAGCTCGCACACGGTCACGGTGACGCCGAGCATCGGAATCGCCGTCGCGCCGGGCGACGGCGAGGACGCGGACACGCTGCTGCGCAACGCCGATGCCGCGATGTACACGGTCAAGGAGTTCGGCAAGTTCGGTTTCCGTTTCTTCGAGCGCAGCATGCACA
>JBDTYX010000344.1:0-2831 GCA_040005435.1 Rudaea sp.
GACGTGAGCGACCCCATCGGGGCCGCGCAAGCGGCCCAAACCCGAAGTTCCTACCGGGGTCGCTCACGTCCCTCCTACCTCTCTTCTCTCTATTGAGGGCTCGGGCATCTTGTGGTGCGGCAAAAGGCGCCGCCCCTTTCGCGACTGCGTATCTGCCGTCGCGACCTGCACATCGCGACGGCGAGGACTCCGGCCACCACCAGGCGACGACGGCCGACGCGACGAACGGAGTCGTGCGCACGGGCGAACGGTCCTCCGAGAGCGCGTTCGCCCCCCCGTTCGCCACATCGGCGCGACTACGCCGTTCCGACCAACGAAGCCAGGTGTTGATACTCATGAGGCAAAACCTGCCACTCAAGTTCTCCACTACGGCGCGCCAACGCATCAGAAAGAGCCGGCGACAGCGTGGCCTGCAACGCCGGTTCGCCATATTGCAGCCACGTCCGGTACAGCACGCTAAATCGGGGCGTCGCGAACACTTCCTGAGCTCGCTGAAACCGTGCGTCCGCCACAATCGCGGGCCTGTCCGCCGCATTCCGTCGCTGCTCGAAAAACCAACGGAGTTCGTCAAACGTGTCCGGCTTGAGAGGCGAGGCGAGTTCGTCTCGCACGGCCGCCTGATAGCGTCGAATCACGCCGGCTAGATGGCGGGGAACCAACAAGCGAATCGTCCACGATGAGAGCGCTCGAAAAAGTTCCGCATGCCGATGCAGGTAGCCGCGAAAATCGACCGGCAGCCGGCGCGTGATCAGATACACGAACACGTGCCGCCAGTTGCCCGAATCGACACCGATGGGCAGCTTGTCAGGAAAATAACGAACCGTCGTCGACGGCTGCTTGCCGAACGTGACGTGCGGCAACTCCTGGGGCTGCAGTCGAGTCTGCCTGGTGAAGTGGCTGACCTTCTCCCGCTCGGTTGCCAGCCATGTCAGCTCCGACTCCGCCAGCTCCGCATCGAGCAGCATGACCCGCTCGACGGCACGCGCCAGCGGCGTCGCGCGCCGGAAGCGGCTGTTCGGTTCTCCAATGGCGCCGTAGAGCGCCTTCGCGTGAATGTGATACAGGTGCGTGCTGCCGTGCGCGCGCGGATAGGCGGTCGCAAAATCCCTGGCCACGAGCATCTTGAAAAAGTCGTGCATTACCTGGCCTCGTGCGATGCCGCTGGACGTGCAGTACTGGCGGCCCAAGCAGACGCCCGCGTGAAGCAGCACCGTCACCAGGAAGCGGGCCTGGCGTTCGGTGAACCCGAATGCCGTGACCTCGTGCACCCGTTCGGCGTAAGTCATCCTAGAAATTCCTCGGCGATGCGGGGATCGAACCCTCGCCCACCGCCATGCCCTGACCCGCTGCCACCCCCGAGCCGCGCCCCGATCGCGCGATAACAGGTGAACCCAGAACCTGCCTTGCCCGCGGCGTGGGCGCCGCGGTAGTGCGGCGTCAGCACCTCGAGATCCTCGATTCCCGGACGTCCATCGCGCTCGTCGTACTCGACCCGAACATCTGGAAACTGCACGTGCTCGTCGCGCATCGGCAGGTGATGCGCCGCGGCCCATTCCGCAATCTCCTCCGCGTGGCGATCGGGGCGACCATTCCCATCTCTCCGACCGCGGTTGGACGCCTGGAGGAAGCGTTGGTAGGCACCCTTCAACTCGTCGTCCAGGACGACCCGGCGGATCCGGGCGCCGCGAGCGACCAGGCGCTCCGAGGCGCGGCTGTAGGCGCGATACAGGTGCGCGTCGTGCGTCAATTCACGCGGCTTACTGATCCCTGCGTAGAACGTCTGAGAACCGTCGCGTTCCCGGTCACGACGTGCGTCCTCGAGGACGCCGCGGCCTCTCTCGGTGAGTGTCACGAGCGCCGTCCGCGTCCTGCCGATGACGTGCGGCACCGTTCGAACGAGCCCGAGGTCGCGAAGATGTCTCAGGTCGCCCGAGCGCGGACCGCGTTGCTCGCGCAGATCGGTATCCGGCACGACGCGGAAAGCTCCGACGGTAGCCAATGTTCGTGTCTCCGATCCGCGCAGTTCGTACGTCTTTGCACGGACGAAGACCCGTTCGCGGGCATCCCCTCGAGGTAGATCGAGGTCACGCGCGAACACGTCGCGAGGGTCGGTGCTGCCAACTAGCAACTCGTCCGAGTCACCCCTCGCGGCACGGCTCGGGTTCGGGCGTTCTGGCTGTTCTCTTCGACAATCGTCGTCGTAATCGCGCCTCATGACGATCCACCTACCTCACAAAGCAAGGTCGTCCCGCAGTTCGTCAAGAACGGTATCCGGCGTCTGGAGCTGGTGATCCAGATGGCGAAGCTTGCGGCCCGTATCGCGAAGAAACAGCCAGCGTGCCAGCCGGTAGTACGCGGCGAGAAGGTTGAAAAAGAGAAGGAACAACGCGCCGACGATGAACCCTCCGTGCAACCGGAAGAGGCCTGCTTTGTAGGGCGCAAGGAAAGTCAATTCCCCGGCGAGCCAGCCGGCTACCAGGAAGACCGTCAACACCGCGAGCAACGCGGCATTCGCGATCACCGTCCACGCTCCTCGAATGCCTGGTCGACGCGGAAATAGCTGATCTGCAACCCCAGCGGATTGACTCGTACGAAACCATTCGGCACCCGGTCGCGCAGGGTGAAGTCCATCTGCGCGACGTCGGTTTCGCGGTTGCGTTCACTACGGGTCCCGGGCGTGTAGAAGACCTTCTGGAACGTGACAGCGGCCTTGTACGGAGGGGTCGTCAGCTCGCTCAAGCTCACGTTCTGCACCACCACATCGATCTCATCCGTTGTTCCGCTGGTCAGGAACCCCTCCAGGGCGCGGCTCTGCTCGTTCTGGGCGATCG
>JBDTYX010000126.1:0-9486 GCA_040005435.1 Rudaea sp.
AACATTCGCGGCACGCGTCGCGCTGTCAAGGACGCTTGACAGTCGATGTTACTGATCGGCCGGTTGGTCTGTCAAGGGTGCTTGACAGCGGTTTCATGAATTTACAGTCGTGTGGCGGTCTCGCGGGTACGCAGTCGCTTGGTTGAGGCTTCCAGTAATCCAGGCTAAATCCTGCGAAATCCCACGCTGCAGCGTCCACGCCTGCCGCTCCGGGTCACTTGCGTGGGCCACCTTATTTACAAAAATTTACGCTCAGAACGGCGCCGAATCTATGTTGGCACGACGATTGCTAGAACCGGATTTCGACTCCAGCGGACGAAGCTCGAGTTGGGCCACTAACCCGATTGAGAACCTTCGTCCAACCACTTCAATTTCCGAGGATTGCTTTGATGAACAACAAACTTGCCGCCGCGATTGCGGTCGCCGCTTTCGGTCTCTTCGCGGGTTCCGCGAATGCCGCCACGAGCCCCGCAACCGCGACTTTCCAGGTGCTGATGAAGATCAACAAGGCGTGCACGGTCACCGCGGGCTCCGGCTCCAACATCCAGATCGGACCGGTCGGTGGCGTGGACGCGAATTCCGGCAGCAATTCGGGCAACAACTCGATCAGCGTCACCTGCTCGAAGACCACCCCGTACTTCATCGGCCTCGCTCCTTCGAACGCGAGCACGGCCGGTGCAGGCGTGATGTCGGGAACGGGCGGCAACACGGACAAAGTGCCCTATCAACTCAATTCCGTAAGCGCCGTCGGCCCGATCTGGGGCAACACCGCGACGAGCACGACCGTCGGCAACGGCGTGTCGGGCGTCGGCACGGGCCTCGCCCAGTCGATTCCAGTCTTCGCGACCGCGCCGAACGCCAACTTCACGCCGGACAGCTATGCGGATACAGTCACGGTCAACGTCAACTTCTGATACGGACCCCGGGCATGAAGCATCGCCGGAAAGCTCTGCTTCATGCGCTGCTCGCGGGTTCGGGGCTGCTCTGCGGTCATGCGATCGCGAGCGGACTGCAGGTCTCGCCGGTCTCGCTCAGCCTCGAACCGACGCAGAACGCGGATGGACTATGGCTCAGCAATTCGGGCGATGACGTGGTGCATGCGCAGGTGCGCGTGTACCACTGGGCCCAGGAAGGCGGTGAGGAAAAACTCACGCCATCCCGCGGCCTCGTGATCAGCCCGCCGATGATGCAGCTGGCCGCGGGAGACAAGCAGCTGATTCGCGTGATCCGCGTTGGAACGCCGCCCAGCGGTGCCGGCGCGGTCGAGGACAGCTACCGCGTCGTGATCGACGAGCTGCCTATCGAAGCAAAGGACAAGAAGAAGGGACTGCAGTTCGTGCTGCATTATTCAGTGCCGATTTTCATCGAACCGCTCGGAGGGACGCCGGTGCCGCAACTGCACTGGGCTCTCCAGCGCGAAGGCGAGCATGTGGTGTTGGAAGTCGCGAACACGGGCAGCGGGCACGCGCAGTTTGCCGATCTTGCGTTTACGGACAACGCGGGGCGGCGCACCGAACTCGCCCAGGGTCTGCTCGGTTATGTGTTACCCGGCGCAACGGTGCGCTGGGCACTGAAACCGTCGGCCACGACATTTGTCGGGGGCGGAAATCTTGAGGCTTTGATGAATGGCACGAAGGCCACGCAAACAGCATCGCTGGCCGATCGTCCTCGCTGAAGCGCTTTTTCTGCAGGCTTCGATGGTCTTCGCCTGTCTCGCTACGAATAGTTCGGACGCGGCGACCACGGGCGTGGTCGGCCTCGATGCATCGGCCGATCCCGGCGGCACCGGCGGCGCGGATGGCAATGCCCTCTACCTCGATGTCGTGGTGAACGGGGCCGCGAAGGGCCTCGTGCGATTTTCCGGCCGGGACGGCGAGATCTATGCGAGCGCATCTATTCTCGCGAAGCTCGGCTTCGTGCTGCCGGTCGGCACGCCGGACCCGATTCGCCTGACGAGCTTGCCGGGCGCACAAACGAAATACGACGCGGCTCGGCAGAGCGTGACAATCGATGCACCGCTGCAGCTGCTCGATTTGCCGAAGACCGTGCTTAACGCGCCGCCGAATGCGGTGCCGAAGGTGACTACATCGCCGGGCATGTTACTCAACTACGACGTGTACGCAACGCTGGGCGAGCATGACACGAGCAGCGTCAACACCTTTACCGAACTGCGCGCGTTCAACCGGTTGGGTGTACTGAGTTCGACGAGTCTCGCGCAGTCGACGTATACCGGCGCCACCGGCTGGCAGAGGCGCTTCGAGCGGCTCGATACCACCTGGACCAGCTCTTTTCCGGACGACATGCTTGCGTTGCGTATCGGCGATGTACTGACCGATGCGCTGGCCTGGTCGCGGGGCACTCGCGTAGGCGGCGTGCAATTCGGCACGGATTTCGCGCTGCAGCCCTATCGCGTCACGACGCCGCTGCCCGCGTTCTTCGGCTCGGCCACGCTGCCGTCAGACGTGCAGCTCTACATCAACGGAATGAAGCAATACAGCGGCGCGGTTCCCGCCGGGCCGTTCCAGCTCACGACGATTCCCAACATCAACGGAGCCGGGAACGCCCAGCTCGTCGTGACCGATGCGCTCGGCCGCGCGACGACACTCAATTTCTCGCTCTACAACACCCAGCAGCTGCTCGCACAGGGGCTTTCGGATTGGTCGGCCGAACTCGGTGTGGTGCGCGAGAACTACGGCTTGAATTCGTTCGACTACGGGCACGATCCGGTCGGCAGCGCGACCTGGCGCCATGGCGTCAGTGACAGCTTCACCGCCGAGGCGCATGCCGAGGCGACGGCCGGTCTCGTCGAAGCGGGCGCCGGCGGCAGCTGGCTGCTCGGGCAGGCCGGCGTATTTTCCGCCGCGTTCGCGCGCAGCGCGAACCGGGGCCAGGGCGGGTCCTTGCTGAGCCTCGGCTACGACTGGCGCGGCGACCGCTTCAACTTCGGCCTCGGCGGCACGCGCGCGCAGGGCGACTACGCGGACGTCGCTACGCTCTATGGCAGTCCGCCACCGCGGGTCAGCGCACACGCGCAGATCGGCTACAACGCGGACGCGCTCGGCAGCTTCAACATCGGCTACGTGCATTTGCGCAGCGTCGATCAGCCCGCGTCGCGTTACGCGAGCGCGAATTGGTTCAAGTCCGTCGGCCGCACGGGATCGCTCAGCTTGAGCGTGAATCAGAATCTGGACTCGAGCAACGATCGCAGTTTTTTCCTGAGCTTCACGTTTGCGCTGAACGGCAAGACCACGCTGAGCACGGGCGTCACCCGCGACCACGGCCGCGACTCCGCGGTCGTCGACATCAATCACGCGACGCCTAGCGAAGGGGGCATCGGCTGGCGCGCGGACCTGCGCGCAGGCGATCAGCAGAATGGCGGACAGGCCGAGCTCGACTACCTCGGGCGCTACGGCAGGATCGCTACGGGCGTCAACGCGCTCGGTGACAGTCGCTTCGCATATGCCGATCTGAGCGGCGCGCTCGTCTACATGGAAGGTCACGTCTTCGCCGCGCGGCAGATCGACAATGCGTTCGCGCTGGTCTCGACCGACGGCATCGGCGGAGTGCCGGTGAAACTGGAGAATCGCCCGATCGGAACGACGGATGCTAACGGCCTGCTTCTGGTCACGCCGCTCAATGCGTACCAGAACAATCAGGTTGCGATCGATCCGATGCAACTGCCGGCCGACACGCGCATCGATCGCGTGCGCGCGCTCGCGACTCCAGGGGATCGCAGCGGCGCACTGGTGCGGTTCGGCATCACGCCGATCCGCGCGGCATCGATCGTCCTCGTGGACGCGGCGAACGATCCATTGCCGCTCGGAAGCGAAGTGCTCGTGAGCGGCAAGGCGGGCGAACCCGCTCTCGTCGGCTTCGACGGCGTCGTCTACCTCGATACTCTGGATGAGCACAACCTACTCGATGTGGAGACGAAGAGCGGCAAGTGTCACGTGCGCTTCGACTTCCACCGCAGCGGCGACGGAATTCCGCAGATCGGTCCGCTGGTCTGCCGTTCGGAGCAACCATGAGCATATTCCTGCGTCACCGCATCGCGCTGCTGCTTCATGTCGGGCTGGCTCTAGCGGCCGCATCGTCCGCCCAGGCGCAATCGATCACCTGCAATGCATCGATGAGCGCCTTGACGTTTGCGAGCGTCGACCCGCTTTCCAGTCAGACCGACGCGACCGCGACACTCACGTACACGTGTACGAATAGCGCGAACGCGGCGCGCGCGGCGACGCTCTGCTTCAGCATCGGCGAGCCCGGCGGGGCGCAGACTAACCCGCGCCTGATGTCGGACGGTGCCGGCCACACGCTGCAATTCCAGCTCTATCAGGATGCTGCCCATTCGACGGTGTGGGGCAGCAGCTTCTTCGGTACCTTCCTGACGCCCTATCAGGTCGACGTCAGCGTTGCGAAGAACACCAGCACGGGCACGCTCTCCCACACGATGTACGGGCGCGTAGTCGCCGCGCAGACCGGCGTCGTGCCAGGCGCATATCAGGACATCTACGTCAACGGTGACACCGCGCTCACGATCAATCAGAACAACAACAACACTGCTCCCGGCACCTGCAGCGCGACGAACACAGACTACTTCCCGTTCAACGTGACCGCGACGGTCGCAAAGAACTGCACGGTGAGCGCAACCACGCTCGATTTCGGCACCCCCGCCGGATTCCTGACGGCGAATGTCGACGTCACTTCGACGATCACCACGCAATGCACCAGCACGACGCCTTACCAGATCGGGCTGAACAATGGCGCGAATGCGAGCGGGACCGTGCGACGCATGGCGGGCGGTACCGCCGAATTCATCGCGTACGAGCTCTACCGCAACAGCGCTCGTTCGACGCGCTGGGGCAACACCGTCGGCGTCGATACGGTCGCTGCGACGGGCAATGGCAACGCACTCGCGACGACGGTCTACGGGCGCGTGGCGCCGCAGGCGACGCCCTCTCCGGGCAGCTATAGCGACACGATCACCGTCAGCGTGACCTATTGAGGCGCGAGTCAGCGCGAAGAGACGTACTTCTCGCGGCGGACATGCGGAATCGGCAATCCGGCGTCTTTCAACAGCGTGAACGCCTGATCGACCATGTTCGGGTTGCCGCATAAGTAGGCGATGTCGGTATCGGCGTTCGGCTCGAGTTCGTCGAGGCCGACCTGCACGTGGCCGCGACGGTCGTGCACGCGCGGGTGCACGCGCGCCTCGCGGGAGAGGCACGCGAGAAAACTGAAGCGCGGATTCTCGGCAGCGAACGCTTCGAACTCGTCCGCGTAAAGCAACTCGCCGGAATTGCGCGCGCCGTAAACCAGCGCGACCTCGATGTCGCGCGTCGCCATCAGCTTCTCGAGCTGCGGCAGCATCGCGCGATACGGCGTCACGCCGGTGCCGGTCGCGACGAGCAGGTAGCGCTTGTTCGTGTCCGCTTCCATGAGGCAGAAACGACCGTACGGCCCGCTCGCGTCGATCGTCTGATCGTGCTGGAGGTGTCCGAGCAAGTCTGTGGCAGCGCCGCCTTCTACGTACGAGACCGCCACCTCGATGTGCTGCACGGGTGTCGCGTCGCCCGCGCCGATCGTAGCGACGGAATAGCTGCGCTTGGTCGCCTTGCCGTCGGGATACGCGAAGTGGACCTGCAGGAACTGGCCCGGAATGAACGAGAACGGCGCGCCGTCGGCGCGCTCGAACGCCATGTGGCGCACGGATGGCGCGATCATCCGGCTATCGGCCAGGCGAAGGGAAAAATGTTCGGCCACGCTGCTATGACTCCTGGAAACGGTTGCTCGGACAGGTCGGGAACACAATCCGGGGCTTCGACGGGCGCGTATCGCCAAGCCGGAGAGGCTTCCGGGCGGGTACGCAGGTCGATGCTGGATATACTAATGGCTCAGCCCTCATTTGGCAGCCATGAGCAGTCCCAGCCCCATTCCCGCCCTCGATGTCGTCGACCTGCGCAAGACCTACCCCAACGGCGTCGAAGCGCTCAAGGGCATCTCGCTCAGCGTGCAAGCCGGGGATTTCTATGCGTTGCTCGGTCCGAACGGTGCGGGCAAGTCGACGCTGATCGGCGTCGTCAGTTCGCTCGTGAACGCGACGTCGGGCGACGTGCGCGTGTTCGGCATACCGATTCGCACGCAGCGCAGCGACGCGATGCGCATGATCGGCCTCGTGCCGCAGGAGTTCAATTTCAACCTGTTCGAGCAGCCTTTCCAGATCTGCGTCAACCAGGCCGGCTTCTACGGCGTGGCGCGCCATATCGCCGCGGAGCGCGCGGAGAAATACCTCAAGCAGCTCGGGCTGTGGGACAAGGCATTCCAGATCGCGCGCACGTTGTCGGGCGGCATGAAGCGGCGCCTGCTGATCGCACGCGCGATGATGAACGAACCGCGGCTGCTGATCCTCGACGAGCCGACCGCGGGCGTCGATATCGAGATCCGCCGCTCGATGTGGAAGTTCATCGAGAGCATCAACGCGGCGGGCACGACGGTCATCCTCACGACGCATTACCTCGAGGAAGCCGAACAGCTATGCCGCAACATCACGATCATCGACAAGGGTCGCATCCTCGAGAACACCGCGATGAAGACGCTGCTGGGCAAGCTCGACGTCGAAACGTTCGTGCTCGACCTCGGCGAGGCCTGCGTCGAGTTGCCGGTCGTCGCCGGCGTCCAACTGCGCCGCGTCGACGAGCGCACGATCGAGGTGGAGATGTCGCGCTCGCATGACCTCAACTCCTTGTTCGCCGCACTGTCGGCGCGCGGCATCACGGTGACCTCGATGCGCAACAAGGCCAATCGCCTCGAAGAACTGTTCGTGCGTCTCGTCGAAGGCAACGCGGGGCCGGCCGGCGGCAGGGAGGCGGCATGAACGCGTCTGCCAACCTCATCGCGCTCGGCACGATCACGCGCCGCGAGGTGGTGCGTATCCTGCGCATCTGGTCGCAGACGCTGCTGCCGCCCGCGATCACGATGACGCTGTATTTCGTGATCTTCGGCCGGCTGATCGGCAGCCGCGTGGGGCAGATTGCGACCGACCAGAACGGCGTCGGCATTTCCTACATCGAGTACATCGCGCCGGGCCTCGTGATGATGAGCGTCGTGCAGAACGCGTACGGCAACATCACGAGTTCGTTCTTCGGCGCGAAATTCCAGCGCTTCGTCGAGGAGATGCTCGTGTCGCCGATGCCGAGCTGGACGATCCTCGCAGGCTACGTGTCCGGCGCGGTGTTGCGCGGACTCATGGTCGGCGTGATCGTCCTGCTGATCTCGATGTTCTTCACGAAGATCCATCTCTACCATCCGATCGTCACGCTGACGACCTTCGTGCTCGCCGCCGTGATCTTCGCGCTGCTCGGCTTCGTCAACGCGATCTACGCGAAGAAGTTCGACGACATCGCCATCATCCCGACGTTTATCCTCACGCCCCTGACCTATCTCGGCGGCGTTTTCTATAACGTCGCGCAGCTGCCGTCGCCGTGGAGGGAGTTGTCGCACCTCAATCCGATCCTCTACATGGTCAACGCGTTCCGCTACGGCCTGCTCGGCGTCAGCGACGTCGACCTGACCTGGGCCTACGTGATCATGTTCGCGTTCGTTTTCGGCCTCGGGGCGCTGTGCCTCAACCTGCTGCATCGCGGAGTGGGTCTGCGCTCCTGATGGATGCACTGCTTCGCGGTTGCCGACGAGGCGCGCAGACGGCATCCTTGGCCGGCCGCAAAGGCTGCGGCGGCCCGTCGGCGGCGACGGGTTACATAGACAACAGGATCGGAGTTCGATGCTACGCCACGTATTTTTCTGTCTCCTCGCGCTGTTCCTGACGGATGCCGCAGTGGCCCAGGGCGCGGTCGCGCAGAAGGACGAAGTCCAGAAGTTCATGGACTCGCTACACTTCAAGAGCGGCAAAGTCGCGGTGCCGAAGGCGGGCGCGACGCTAAACCTGACGCCGGATTTCCACTTCCTCGACGCGCACGATGCGCAGCGCGTGCTCGAGCAGTTGTGGGGCAACCCCCCCGACAGCGAGGTGCTCGGTATGCTCGTGCCGACGTCGAAGTCGCTGGCCGACGACAAAGGCGGTTGGGCGATCGTCGTCACCTACGTCGCCGACGGCTACGTCTCCGATGCGGACGCGAGCAAGATCGACTACGCGAAGATGCTCGTCGAAATGCAAGACTCGACGCGCGCGTCAAACGCCGAGCGCAAGAAGCAGGGATATCCCGAGGTCGATCTCGTCGGCTGGGCCACGCCGCCGCACTACGACGCCGCGAGCAACAAGATCTACTGGGCGAAGGAGCTCGATTTCGGCCGTGGTCACGAGCACACGCTCAACTACGACATCCGCGTGCTCGGTCGCAGCGGCTATCTCAGTCTCAACGCGGTCGCCGGCATGAGCCAGCTCGAGACGGTGCAGTCGCAGATGCCGAACGTGCTGGCGATGACCGACTTCGACGGCGGCCAGCGCTACACGGACTTCAATGCCTCTACGGACAAGGTCGCCGCCTACGGCATCGGCGCGCTCGTCGCGGGCGCGATCGCGGCCAAGGCAGGGTTGTTCGCGAAACTCTTCGCGCTGCTGCTCGCATTCAAGAAGGTGCTGATCGTGGGCGTCATCGCAGTCGGCGCTGGATTGCGCAAGATATTCTCGCGCAAACAAACCTGAGGCGACGCTCGATCTCCTCGAGCGGCGACGTTTCGCCCGCAGTCGATTCGAACTTACCGGAGCCAAGCGCATGATCCATCGACCCGCTGTTCAGATCGTACTCGTCGCGCTCGCGAGCATGCTCGCGGCGAACGTACACGCCGCGGGCGCGCCGCCGCGCGATTCGGCCGCGCTCGATGACGTCGCTGCAGCGGTCAGCGCCGACGAATTGAAGGCGACGATCACAAAACTCGTCGGCTTCGGCACGCGCCACACGCTTTCGGACACGAAGTCCGAAAAGCGCGGCATCGGCGCCGCGCGGCGCTGGGTGCAGTCGCGATTCGGCGAATTCGGCAAGTCCTGCGGCGGTTGCCTCGAGGTAGTTACGCCTGCGCAGACGGTCACCGGCAAGCGAATCCCGCAGCCGACCGAGGTGATGGACGTCGTCGCGATCCAGCGTGGCGCGTCCGATCCCAACCGCGTTATCGTGATCACCGGCCACATGGACTCGCGCGTCACCGACGTGATGAACGCGACGAGCGACGCGCCGGGCGCGAACGACGACGCGTCCGGCACCGCGGTCGTCATCGAGGCCGCGCGCGTGCTCTCGCGGCACAAGTTTGCCGCGACGATCGTGTACGGCGCGCTCGCGGGCGAGGAGCAGGGCCTTTATGGCGGCAAGCTGCTCGCCGACTACGCGAAGCAGCAGGGCTGGCAGGTCGAGACCGATCTTAACAACGACATCGTCGGCAACAGCCACGGCCAGGACGGCGTCGCCGACAACACCACTATCCGCGTGTTCTCGGAGGGGACGAAGAGCACCGAGACCGCCGAGCAGGCAAAGG
>JBDTYX010000345.1:0-2820 GCA_040005435.1 Rudaea sp.
TGCAGCCCTTCAAGGGCGGCGGCGACATGATCCGCACGGTGAGCTTCGAGGCGACCACCTACAACGAGATTCCGCACAAGTTCGAAGCCGGAACGCCGCCGATCGCCGCCGCGATCGGCCTCGGCGCGGCCGTCGACTACCTGGCGACGATCGGCATGGAGGACATCGCCGCGCACGAGCACGCGCTGCTCACGCGCGCCAGCGAGCGGCTGCGCGACCTGCCGGGCGTTCGCATCATCGGCACCGCCCCGCACAAGGCGGCAGTGCTCTCGTTCGCGGTCGAAGGCGTGCATCCGCACGACGTCGGCACCTTGCTCAACCTGGAAGGCATCGCCGTGCGCACCGGCCACCATTGCGCGCAGCCGCTGATGAAGCGGCTCGGCGTCGCCGCGACCTCGCGGGCGTCGTTCGCGTTCTACAACACGTTGTCCGAGGTGGATGCGCTCGTCGCCGGTATCCGCAGCGTGCAAAAGGTGTTCGCGTGAGCGCCGCGCCGGGCCGCCCCGAGCAAGCGATCGTCTCCTCGGGGTACCGGTCGCGGTATTGCGCGAGCGAGGGGCTCCCATGACGGCCGATCCGAGGGCGCTGTATCAGGAAGTGATCCTCGACCACAACAAGAAGCCGCGCAACTACGGCGTGCTGGAGCACCCGAGCCATCGCGCCGAAGGGATCAATCCGCTCTGCGGCGACCATATCGAGGTCGCTCTCGAGCTCGCCGACGAGGCCATCGACGCCATCGCGTTCCAGGGCGAATCGTGTGCGATCTGCAAGGCATCGGCGTCGATGATGACGGTGGCGATGAAAGGCCGACGCCGCGTCGATGCGGAAACGCTGATCCGCGAGTTCGTCGCCATGGCGACCGGGCGGGCGAGCGCCGAGGCCAGCCCGCACATCGGCCGGCTTGCCGTCTTCGCCGGCATCAGCGAGCTGCCGATGCGGGTGAAGTGCGCGATCCTGCCTTGGCATACCTTGCAGGCCGCGTTGAACGCCGTCCCGACCACGTCGACCGAAGCGGAATGCGACCCGATGCATACGCCGCTCGGCGACGCCTGAGGCAACACGAGGGAACCACTGGTCCGCAACACCGACATGCCGAAAATCGCCGACATCGAAGACACGCCGAACCCGAACGCGCAGAAATTCGTGCTTCACGAGCCGCTCACCTGGGGCATTGCGCATTCCTACGAGAGCGCCGAGCAGGCCGAGGGAGACGAGCTGGCGCGCGCTCTCTTCGCGATCGAGCATGTGACCAATGTCTTCTATGTCGATCGCTGGCTCACCGTCACGCAGGACGGCGGCGCCGACTGGAAGCAACTGGCGCGCAAGATCGCCGTGCCGGTGCGCGCCGCGCCTGCCGCGAGCGCGCAATCGCAAGCGACCGTTGCCGCGGCGAAGGCGACGCTGGATCACCTCAGCGAGCGCGATCGGGATCGCCTTGACGAGATCGAGTTGCTGCTCGACGAGAAGATCCGCCCTTACTTGCGCGGCGACGGCGGCGATCTCTACATCCTCGGTCTCGACGGTGACCGCCTGACGGTTCACTACCAGGGCGCCTGCGGCACCTGCCCGAGCTCCATATCGGGAACGCTGCAGAGCATCGAAAGCCTGCTTCGCACGATTGAGCCGGATATCGAGGTTGTTGCGGCGTAGTTCCCGTCAGCGCACGACGGGAACGGCAATCAGACGAGGCCGTGCTCGCGCGGAGCGCGGAGCGCGGGCCTTATCGACGAGTGATGGCCGAAGCGGCATTCCTCGCAAACACCTGTGCGTGGCGGCTGAAAAAAGCAAGCCGCTACAGCTTGGACAAAGCAGTTTCCAAATCTCGCAGCATGTCTCGGGACGTCGACTTTCCATTTCGACCTGTGTGAAGAACCTCCCCCGACGGCGACAGGAACACCCAGGAAGGTGTGGGATAGGCCTGGAATCGCCTGATGAGTTCCGCATGCGTAGTCTTCGCACCTCCTGGCATTGCGAACTCTTCATCCGGCTTGTGGCTCTTGGTATCCACGTAGGCAAGAACGACACTCTGCTTGTATTTCGCTCGAAGGTCAGCGTCGTTCATGCCGCGCCGATATAGATATTCACACCATCGGCAGTCCTCGTATCCGAACATGACCAAGATGGGCCTCTTCTCGGCATTCGCCTGGACGACAGCCTCGTTCCACTCCTTGAACTCCCAGTTCGCAGGCGGATTCGCCAGCGCCCCCTGGGAGAAAAACAACGCTGTCAGCGCGAGGCAGAGACGAATCGTCATGGGATTCTCCAAGAGTTTGAGCTGGCGACAATGCAAATGTTGCGGCGTCCAACTGGCTGGCATGAGCCGCGGCCGGAATCAGCGAAGCTGACTGCAGGACTTCCGTTCGATGGATTGTTGGGCTTGGGCGCAGTCCTGTCGACTGCGGCTGGGTGCGCTCGCCTCAGTGCGGTACCGAACACCTAGTACCCAATGCGACTACAGTCGAGGGAGGACTTGAACGAGCGTGCCATTCGGTGCCCATGTGCCTGGATCCACGGAGGAACGTCTCATGAACTTTGCGCGCGAACCGAGGAACAACCACCTGCTTGCTTCTCTGCCGCCCGTGGAGTGGGACCGGTGGCAGTCCCAGCTCGAATGGATCGACATGCCGCTCGGCCACGTCCTCTACGAGTCCGGCAACTCGCAAAGCCACGTCTACTTTCCGACGACGGCGATCGTCTCGCTCCTCTACGTCATGGAAAGCGGGGCCTCGGCCGAGATTGCCGTCGTCGGCAACGAGGGCGTCGTGGGCATCTCCCTGTTCATGGGCGGCGAGACGACGCCGAGCCGCGCCGTCGTGCAAA
>JBDTYX010000127.1:0-9436 GCA_040005435.1 Rudaea sp.
GACCGCGCCGCCGCGAGCGAGATGCGCGAGATGCTCAACCGCGTGCAGAACGCGATCCAGAACAACGGCTTCTCGCTTTACTACCAACCGGTCGTCAGCCTGCATGGTGCCGAAGGCGAGTTCCACGAGATCCTCGTGCGCATGGTTGGCGAGAAGGGCGAGATCATGCCCAAGGCGTTCTTCCCGGCCGCCGAACAGAATGGCCTGCTGCCGGCGATCGACCGCTGCGTGATCGCAGGTGCGATCAAGTCAGTCGCCGAGCGCGAGAAAGCCGGTCGCCACACGACGGTGTTCATCAAGCTCACGACACAGTCTCTCGAAGATCAGACGCTGCTGCCGTGGATCGCGCAGCAACTCAAGAACGAACGCGTGCGCGGCGACGCGCTCGTATTCGAGATCGCGGAGAGCAAGGTCGTCACCCACCTCAAGCCCGCACGCGCATTCGTCAACGGCCTGAAGCAGTTGCATTGCGGCTTCGCGCTCGAGCAGTTCGGCTCCGGTGTGAACTCGTTTCAGCTGCTCAAACACATCGACGCGGGCTACCTCAAGGTGGACCGCAGTTACATGGCCGAGCTCACCAAGAGCAAAGAGAACCAGGACTTCATCCGCCGGTTCTGCCAGCAGGCGCACGGCGCGGGCAAGCTCACGATCGCCGAGTTCGTCGAGGATGCCGCGAGCATGTCGATCCTGTTCACCTGCGGCGTGAACTTCGTCCAGGGCAATTTCCTCAACGAACCGGAGCGCGTGATCCACGCGGTCTGACCGCGGCGCGGCTCCCATCCGCTTCACGAGGCGCTGCGCAGCGCCTCGATGCGCTCGCCGATAGGCGGATGACTCATGAACAGGCGCGATACGCCGCCCTCCCCCGAGATGCCGAACGCCTGAAACGCCTTGGGCAGCGCCGTCTCGTCGTGGTTGGCCGACAGCGCCTGCAGCGCCGCGATCATGTTGGCCCGGCCGCCGAGGCGCGCGCCACCTGCGTCCGCGCGGAATTCGCGCCAGCGCGAGAACCACATCACGATGATCGTCGCGAGCACGCCGAGCACGAGCTGCAGCAGCATCGTGATTACGAAATAGCCGATGCCGTATCCGCCTCCCTCGCGATCGCGATCGCCCTGCAGCATGCCGTCGATGATGCTGCCGAGTACGCGCGCGAGGAACATCACGAACGTGTTGAGCACGCCCTGGATCAGCGCTAGCGTCACCATGTCGCCGTTCGCGACATGGGTGATCTCGTGCCCGAGGACGGCTGCCACCTGGTCGCGATTCATGCTGCGCAGCAGGCCCGTGCTGACCGCCACGAGTGCATGATCGCGGCTCGCGCCGGTCGCGAACGCATTCAGCTCCGCCGCGTCGTAGACCGCGATCTCGGGCATGCCGATGCCCGCGCCCTGCGCGTGGCGTGCGACCGTCTCGAACAGCCATTTCTCTTCGGCGCTGCGCGGCTCGGTGATCACCTGGGCGCCGACGGATGCCTTCGCGATCGTCTTCGACAAGAGCAGCGAGATCAGGGAGCCACCGACGCCGAAGATCGCGCAGAACACGAGCATTCCCGCGAGGTTGATGCCGCTGTGCGTATACGCCCAGCGATCCAGCCCGAGAATCGAGGCGACCAGGCTCAGCACGAGCATGATCGCGAGGTTCGTGATAACGAAGAGGACGATACGCAGCATGGCGGTGATCCGTTGTTGCATTGCTCGACGCGAATCGCGCCATTGAAAAAAAGCTTGGGTAGACTCAGTCCCAATTCAAGACGACATGGCGCCGGTTACATGCACTATCGCGGTCGCTTCGCCCCTTCGCCCTCCGGGGCGCTGCATTTCGGCTCGCTCGTCGCGGCCGTTGGCAGCTTCGTTCGCGCGCGCGCGGAAGGCGGCGCGTGGCTCGTCCGCATGGAGGACATCGACCCGCCGCGCGAGATACCCGGCGCGGCCTCGGACATCCTTGCGACGCTGGGTGCATTCGGCATGCGCGCCGACGAGCCGGTCGTCTACCAGAGCTTGCGCGACACTGCCTACGATCGCGCGTTCGCGAGGCTGCGCGACGCCGACCTCGTGTTTCCGTGCTGGTGCAGCCGCGTAGATCTCGAAGCGTCGGCCGGCATCCATCGCGGCGCATGCCGCGCCGCCCCCGACACCACGCGTGGGCCCGCGTGGCGCCTGCGCGCGCCCGATGTCGATGTTTCATTCATCGACCTGCTGCAGGGTACGCAAGCACAGAACCTTCGGCGCGATGTCGGCGATTTCGTCATCCGCCGCGTCGAAGGCTGGTTCGCCTACCAGCTCGCGGTCGTCGTGGACGATGCCGACGCGGCAATCACCGAGGTCGTGCGCGGCAGCGACCTGCTCGACTCGACGCCGCGCCAGATCCACCTGCAGCAACTGCTGGGCTTGCAGACGCCCGCCTATCTGCATTTGCCCGTCGTCCTCGACGCGGACGGGCGCAAGCTGTCGAAGGCCGACCATGCCCGCCCGGTCGACCGCTGCGAGCCCCTGGCGGCATTGCGCATGGCGATCGATTTCCTCGGCCTCGAGGTCGGCGCGGGAGTGACGCCGGCGGCACTCCTCGAACGCGCAATCGACTCCTTCAGCGTCGCGCGCCTGCGCGGTGCAAACGGCGCGCATGTGGGCACGGCGGAATGCGAAACCTGAGCGTACAATCTGAAGCTTGCGTCGGGCCCGCCCGCCGCGGCGACATCACGAGAAAGTTCGCAATCAACGGGAGGGAGTCATGACAGCACGCGTAGCACTGGTCACCGGCGGCACCGGCGGCATCGGAACCGCCATCGTCAAGCGCCTGGCGTCCGCAGGCCACAAGGTCGCGACGAACTATCGCGACGAGGCCAAGGCGCAGGCCTGGGCCGCGCAGCTCAAGGCCGCGGGCGTCGACGTGCTCATCGTTCCCGGCGACGTCTCCGACCCCGCGTCGGCGGAGGCGATGGTCCGCGCGATCGAGGCGAAGATCGGCCCGGTCGACATCCTCGTCAACAATGCCGGCATCACGCGCGACACGACGTTTCACAAGATGAGCGCGCTGCAGTGGCAGGAGGTGATCAACACGAACCTCAACTCGTGCTTCAACGTGACCCGGCCGCTGATCGAAGGCATGCGCAACCGCAAGTGGGGACGCATCATCCAGATCAGCTCGATCAACGGCCAGAAGGGTCAGTACGGTCAGGCCAACTATGCCGCGTCCAAGGCCGGGATGCATGGCTTCACGATTTCGCTGGCCCAGGAAAACGCGAAGTTCGGGATCACCGTGAACACGGTTTCTCCGGGCTATGTCGCGACCGAGATGGTCATGGCGGTTCCCGAGGACGTGCGCAACAAGATCGCCGCGCAGATTCCAGTCGGGCGGCTCGGCGAGCCGGACGAAATCGCCTACGCGATCGAATTCTTCGTCAACGAGGAAGCACGCTGGATCACCGGCGCCAACCTGTCGATCAACGGCGGACAGTACATGGGCTGGTAATATCGCCGCACCGATCGCAGCAGTCGCGAGCGCCCGGACCCGGGCGTCGCGCATCCATGGCGTAAGACGCCGTCCGCTGAATTTCAAGCGGAAGTACTACAGCGCATCCATGGCGCAGCTCACAAATCTTCGTCGCTGGAATCGGTAAGCTGCCACTGGCGTGGTCGGGAGAGTGCGCGACGTCATCTCCGCGCCACACGTCAACCTTATCTAGGACGACTAATGTCTACGCCTGCCCTGCGCTTAACGGCCCTTGCGCTTCTCGCGTTGCTGCTCCTCTTTCCAATGGCCGCGATTGGGCAGTCCGTGATGGTCGGCAAACGCCTGATCTCGCAGGGCGATTCGGCGTCTCACGTCCGCGAGATCGCGGGCGCGCCCGACAAGATCGACCGGATTCCGGGGGATACGAGTTCCCCGCCGATGGAAATCTGGACCTACCGGCGCAGGGAGAACGTCGTGGTCCTGTTCGTCGTCGACGCCAAAGTCGTCCACACGCAGGAGAAGCCCGCGGAGACGCGCACCGTGACCGATACGGGCGACGCGATATTGGCGCCCGGGCAGCGCGGATCGCGCTGAACCGCTGCGCCGCGGGGACCTGACCCGCGCGGCTTTCGACCAGCCCAGAAACGACGATGCTGCGCAGCAATTTCACTGGTGCAGCGCCGCAAAATCTGCTAATTTTGCGGCATGGCACAAACCAGAATCATCAAGAAATATCCGAACCGGCGTCTCTATGACACGGAGATCTCGAGCTACATCACGCTCGAGGAAGTTCGTCAGCTCGTCCTGGACGGCGACGAATTCGAGGTTCGCGATGCGAAGAGCGGCGACGACCTGACGCGCACGGTACTGCTGCAGATCATCTCGGAGCACGAGGGCGAAGGGCAGCCCATGTTCACGACCCAGCTGCTCTCGCAGGTAATCCGTTTCTACGGCGACTCGATGCAGGGGTTCATGGGCAGCTATCTCGAAAAGAGTCTGCAGATATTCATCGATCAGCAAGGCAAGTTCCGCAGCCAGCTCAACAACATACTCGGACAGACGCCGTGGTCGATGCTCAATGACATGACCGAGCGCAACCTCGACCTGTGGAAGTCGGTCCAGGACGGCTACCTCAAGGCTGCCGCGAACTCCGCGCGCAACCCGGCCGCCGGCGGCGGCAAGGACGGCAAGTCCTAAGCCGGTCCGCGGTCGCCGCCAGCGTCCGCTCCGAAGAAGCAACCATTGCGGCGCAGCATAGTCAGCGGCGCAGTAAACCCATGGGAATCCACCAACGCATGACGCAACACGCATGACACGACGCATCGCGCTCGTCACCGGCGGCATCGGCGGATTGGGCACCGAGATCTGCAAGCACCTACAGCGCGCCGGCAACCTCGTGGTCGCGGCCGACCTCGGCAGCCGTCCGGAACGTCTCGCCGAATTCGAAGCCGAAATCGCGCACAGCGCGGACATCGTGTTCGAACCGTTCAACGTCGCGGACTTCGACGAATGCGCCGGACTCGCGCGCCGCGTCGAGGCGAAACACGGTCCTATCGACATCGTCGTCAATGCGGCCGGCATCACGCGCGACACGACGCTGCGCAAAATGTCGCCGCAGCAGTGGGTCGACGTACTCAAGATCAATCTCGACGGCGTCTTCAACATCTGCCGCAACGTCATCGACGGCATGTGCGACCGCGGCTTCGGCCGCATCGTCAACATCTCGTCGGTCAATGGCCAGACCGGACAGTTCGGCCAGACCAACTATTCCGCGGCGAAGGCCGGCATGCACGGTTTCACGATGGCCCTCGCCCGCGAGGTCGCGCGCAAGGGCGTGACGGTGAACAGCGTCTCGCCGGGCTACTGCAATACGGCGATGGTGCGTGCGGTTCCCGACGCGGTACGCGCCCAGATCGTCGCCAACATCCCGGTGGGTCGCCTCGGCGAGCCCAGCGAGATCGCGCGCGTAGTGAGCTTCCTCGCCGCCGACGACTCGGGCTTCATCACCGGCGCGAACATCCCCGTGAACGGCGGCTACTTCATGGATTTCTGAGGCGCTTTCGCCTCAGCTTGCAAACGCTACCAGACGAGATCAGGCGGCACATCATCCTCGGGCGGTGCGTTCGGGTCGCAGAGCAGAACGAGCGCCTGCTCGTCTATCGCCTGGGCCTGCGAGGCCACTTCTTTCGTCACGAGCAGGTAGCGTCCCGCGAGCTGCACGACCGCGAGCTCGCCGCGGTTGAGCTCCACGAGCTGCGCGGGCGTGCAGTAGACGCGACGGATCTTGTTGCCGTGCGGGAAATGCCGAGGCGTCTCGGCGTCGCTCGCATTGAGCCCCTTGCCGCCGAGCAAGTCGGCGAGCTTCTGCTTGCGCTCACGCTTCTGCTGCGCCGCACGCTCCGCATCGCGCTGGGCGCACTCGCGATCGTCCTTCTCCTGCTTGGCGCGTAACGCATAGGCGTGCGCGAGGTTCGGTTCCTGCGCCACGCCTGGCTTGCGCTGCGCGCGCTGAGCAGCATTAGGCTGCGGACGCGCCCCGCCCGCAGAGCCGTGCGGCTGCTGCCTCGACTGCCCAGGCATGCCGTTCGAGCGCGGCTTCCCGGCAGGCGCAGGTGGTGCCTCCGCCTTGATTTTCTTGACGAGGCCCGATTTGAGCAACTGATCGCGGAGTGATTCGGACAAGTGCCACCACGTAATAGTCAGGTTTGTTCGCGGAGCGGATCCGCAAGTCGGGATCGATCAATAGTGCGGCGGCGGCGGTTCGTCGCGCGCATCGTGACCTGCCGGCTGCATGCCTGCAAGCTCGCTACGCAGTCGCTCGAGCCGGCGCAGCATATCGGCGAGCAGCCGATCCTGCGCGATGACCGTCGCGTCGAGCGACTGCACGGTGCCGTCGAGGAACGACATGCGCACCTCGAGCTCGTTCAGGCGGTCCTCGATCGTCGCCATGATCAGGTGCTGGCGGCTTTGCCGGAGGGGTGCACGGCCGCCTTGAGGCTGCGTCCACGGCCGATGCCGTAGTACGCGATACCCGCTTCCTCGACGACCGCGGGCTCGTAGATGTTGCGCCCATCGAAGATCGCCGGCGAGCGCAGTGCGTTGCGGATGCGATTGAAGTCCGGGCTCCAGAACGCCTTCCATTCGGTCACGATCACGAGAACGTCTGCACCCTCGAGTGCGGACTCGGCGTCGTCGCAGAGAACGAGATCGGCGCGCTCGCCGAAGGTGCGTCGCGCCTCGTCGCGCGCCTCGGGGTCGTAGGCGCGCACGTTCGCGCCGGCCTGCCAGAGCTGCTCGAGCAGTCGCCGGCTCGGGGCCTCGCGCATGTCGTCCGTGTTCGGCTTGAACGCGAGGCCCCACAGCGCAATCGTCTTGCCACTTGGCGGGCCTGCAAAATGGCGCACGATCAGTTCGTAGAGCTTTTCCTTCTGCGCGTCGTTTACCGCCTCGACCATGCCGAGCAGGCGCGCCTCGTAGCCGTGCCCGCGCGCCGTGCGCTCGAGCGCGCGCACGTCCTTCGGGAAGCAGGAGCCGCCGTAGCCGGCGCCTGGATAGATGAACGAGTAGCCGATCCGCGGATCCGAACCGATGCCGTGGCGCACGAGCTCGATGTCCGCGCCGACGCGTTCCGCGATGTTGGCCATCTCGTTCATGAAGCTGATCTTGGTCGCGAGCATCGCGTTCGCGGCGTACTTGGTCAGCTCGGCCGAGCGCACGTCCATGAGCACGAGACGTTCGTGGTTGCGGTTGAACGGGGCGTACACGGCTTTCATCTGCTCGATCGCGCGCGCGCTGCTCGATCCGACCACGATGCGATCCGGGCGCAGGCAGTCCTTGACCGCGTCGCCTTCCTTGAGGAATTCCGGATTGGAGACGACGTCGAACGGGACGCTGGCGTTGCGTGCCGCGAGCTCGGCGGCGATCGTTTCGCGCACGCGGTCCGCCGTGCCCACCGGCACGGTCGACTTGTTGACGATGACCGCATAGCGATCGAGATGGCTGCCTATCGAGCGCGCGACGGTCAGCACGTGGCGCAGGTCGGCGCTGCCGTCCTCGTCGGGCGGCGTGCCGACCGCGATGAAGATCAACTGGCCGTGCGCAATCGCGCTCTCAGCATCGGTCGTGAAACGCAGACGCTTGCGCGCGCGGTTCGCCGCGACGAGGTCGGCGAGCCCCGGCTCGAAGATCGGGATCTCGCCGCGATCGAGGCGCTCGACCTTGTCCGCGTCGATGTCGACGCAGACGACGTCGTTGCCGACGTCGGCGAGGCACGCGCCGGTGACGAGGCCGACGTAGCCGGTTCCGAAGATACTTACGCGCATCGCTGACGCCCTGAACTCTTCAGCCCGAATTATAACCGGCCACCGCGTGGCGCAAACGAAAAAGGCGCGGATCGCTCCGCGCCCTTCTCAGTTCATCGCCTGCGGCCATCGGCCGCGACGAATTACTTGGTCGGCTTCGCCGCAGCTGCCGGAGCCGCCGGCGGCTCGATGCTGACGAGCGTGACGTCGAACACCAGCGTCGCGTTCGGCCCGATCTGCGGAGGCGCATTCTCGCCGTAGGCGAGCTTGGCCGGCACGTAGAGCTTGTACTCGGAACCGACGTTCATCAGCTGCACACCTTCGGTCCAGCCGGGGATCACGCCGCTGAGCGGGAACGTGGCCGGGCCGCCGTGGTCGGCCGACGCGTCGAACTTGCTGCCGTCGATCTTGGTGCCGACGTATTCAACCTTGACCGTGTCCGTGGACTTCGGTTTCGGACCCGTGCCGGTCTTGATAACTTCGTACTGCAGGCCCGACGCGGTTTCCTTGATACCGGCCTTTGTCTTGTTCTTCGCGAGGAACGCATCGCCCTCGGTCTGATTCTTCTTCGCGTCCTCGGCCATCTTGGCGGTCTGCTTGGCCTGGAGCTTCTGCATGAACTCCTGACGCACCGACATCAGTTCGGCGTCGCTGAGCATCGGCTTGGTGCCCTTGAGGGTATTTTGCAAGGTCGCGATCAACGTGTTGACGTCGACCTCATCCTTGACCTGGCCGAGGTTCTGGCCGATCTGGATACCCACGAGATAGCCGAATTTCTCTTTCTCGCTCTTGAACTTCGCATCGATCGCAGCCTTGTTGGGCGCGGGCGCGGCCGGCGCGGCGGCTGCGGCAGCGGCAGGCTTGTTCTGCTGTGCGAAGGCGCTGCCTCCAAAAGTCATCGCTCCGGCAATGGCGGTGGCGATCAGGGTCTTGCGCAAAAACTGGGTCATGTGTGCTCCTGGCATATCTGTGCCGAATTCCGAATATCGGGACGGACGGGTTCAAAAAAGGGAGTCTTCCGGCAAGCGAAAGGCGCGAAAGGCCGCGTATTGTGCGTCCCCCACTGCCTGAAGGCAAATGAACTTGCGCGGCTTAGACTTGTCTGGGGGCACGAGGTTCCGCAGGCCCTCGATCATCGTTCAGTTTCGGCTCGGGAGCCGAATCGGGTAAAATCTGCGCATGTTGCGTTTCGATGATGTCGCGCTGCGCCGCGGCCCCCTTCTGCTGCTCGAACAGATGACCCTCTCCCTTCACGCCGGCTGGCGTGTAGGTATCAGTGGGCGCAATGGCGCGGGCAAATCCAGCCTCCTGGCACTCGTGGCCGGCGAATTGAGCACCGACGCCGGCCACTTCGAGCGCCCGCGCAACTGGGCGCTGGCATTCGTCCGCCAAGAGGTGGCCGCGCTAGACATCAGCGCTCTCGACTTCGTGCTCGACGGCGATCCGGAGCTGCGTCAGATCGAACGCGAACTCGTCGCGGCAGAGGTCGACCACGATGGCATGCGCGTGGCCGCGCTGCACGAACAGCTGCTCTCGATAGACGGCTACTCGGCCGCCGCGCGCGCGGGCGCGCTGTTGCACGGCCTGGGCTTTTCCTCCGGCGACGAGACGCGCAGCGTACGCGACTTCTCCGGTGGCTGGCGCATGCGCCTCAACCTCGCCCAGGCGCTGATGTGCCGCTC
>JBDTYX010000128.1:0-9378 GCA_040005435.1 Rudaea sp.
CGACTACAACACGCTGGGCGGCAGCGTGCTCGACGGCTTCGCGCGGCAGAAGCAGATGGACATCAGCACGGCGCTATTCGGCTCGCTAGGCTACCAGGTCAACGACCAGCTCAAGCTCAAGGGCGGCCTGCGCTTCTCGCACGACGAGAAGAACTGGACCGCGACGCGCACACTGTCGCCGATCGGCGGCGGATCGATCGGACCACTCTACGAGAACCCGAGCACGTCGCGTCCGACCGGCGACCTCTCGGCGGTTTTCACCGCAACGCCGCAGACCGATTTCTACGCGCGCGTCGCGACGGGCTATCGCGCGCCTAGCATCCAGGGGCGCCTGCTGTTCGGCGACGCACCATCGGTCGCGAAGACCGAGACCGTCACGTCGGGTGAAGTCGGCGTGAAGAGCCGGCTGTTCGACAATCGCGCCACCGTGAGCTTCGACGTCTTCGACTACGAGATCAAGAACCAGCAGCTTACCGCGGTTGGCGGCAACACGAACTTCGCGACGCTCGTCAACGCGAAAAAGAGCGAGGGCCACGGCTTCGAACTCGACGCGCAGGCCTATGTGACCGACCATCTCATGGTGACCGCGGGCACTAGCTACAACTTCACGAAGATCAAAGACCCGAACCTCGCGGCCGCGATCTGTGCGGCCTGCACGGTCACCGATCCGACGATCGTCGAAGGCGGGACGACGCTCGCGCTGATCGATGGCAATCCGCTGCCGCAGGCGCCGAAGTGGATCGCGAATATCACTGCGCGCTACAGCATCCCACTCGGCGACGGCGAGCTGTTCGCGTTCACCGACTGGGCCTATCGCAGCAAGGTCGACTACTTCCTGTACCAGTCGCTGCAGTTCAGCGGCAAGCCCTGGGTGATCGGCGGTCTGCGTGTCGGCTACGACTGGGAAGGCGGCAAGCGCGAACTCGCGCTGTTCGGCCGCAACATCATGAACAAGCGCGCGATCGTCGGCGGCATCGACTTCGACAACCTCACGGGTTACGTTAACGAGCCGCGCATCTACGGCCTGCAGTTCCGCGCGGAGCTGTAGGGTCCGATAGCCCTTAGGAAAGGCCCCGCCAAGCCGGCGCTTTTTCTTGCTGACGCGAGGATGAGACGAGGTCAGAGCGCGATAAATCCGCGCGTAATCTGTGCGCGCTCGTCGAGATCCGCGCGCGTCACGCGATCGACGCGGGCGGCGGGCGGCCCGCGCTGCAGCCATGCCGCGAGCGCATCGAGCGCCGCGCCGTCACCGCTCGCGACGACCTCGACGCCGCCGTCCGCGAGATTGCGCGCGTGGCCGTCGAGGCCGAGACGCAGCGCCTCGGCGAGCGTCGATGCCCGGAAGAAAACGCCCTGGACGCGGCCACTGACGATGAACTTCGCGTGCGTCACGACTTCGCTCACTTCGGCGCGGCGATCACCGCATCGATTTCCTTCGAGGTTATCGGGCCGAGAAACGCCTTGGCGACATGACCGTCTGGCGCGATGACGTAGGTGTTTGGCAGGCCCTTGGGAGTGTCGAAGTCCTTCGGCGGGTCCATTACGTCGACCTGTGCGACCGGATAGCTCAAGGCGTGGGTCTTCAAGAATTTCACGATATCTTCCTTGTCGCTGTCTTCGAACGCGAGACCGATCGCAGCGACCTTGTCCTTGTGCGCGGTGACGTAAGCCGAGAGGTCGGGCAACTCCTTGAGGCACGGTGCGCACCAGGTCGCCCAGTAGTTGACGATCACCCACTTGCCGCCCTGCTTCGCGAGATCGAACGGCTGGCCGTCGAGCGTCGTCACCTTCAGCGTCGGCTTCGGTGCAGTCGCGGCACCGAGGCCCGCGCAGGCAAGCAGCGCGGCGAGCGCGAGCAGGCGATGCTTTCTCATGTTCTCTCCTTCAAGGCTTAGGATGGTGCGTCCTGTGGAACAGACCGCGCCTGCGGCTGAAACATTTCACCGATCGGCAGATTCCATATGCGGCGCAGCTCGGCGCTCGCAAACTGCAGCGGCAGTGCGGCGGCACCGGTCGCGCCTTCCGGTGCTTCCGCGGGCCACGCGTCATGCAGCGGCAGCCGGTAGTTGCAGGCGGCATACAGGTCGTACAAGGTCGTCGTTGCGACGTCGCGCACGAGCACGAAGTCTCCGCTCTCACTGCGCTGGATCACGCCCGCGCGATCGAGGTCGACGAGATAGCGCTGGGTCAGATTGTCGTCGAGGAAAGATTCGCGCAGACGAAGTTCAACGGCGTCGAGCCCTCGACCCTCGCGCTGCGCCACAACGAAATGACCGAGTACGCGCACGAGGCCGCGAAATTCCTCGCCTGCCTCGAGGCGCGGCGCATGCGGGCGATAGTCGAACGCCGACATCGATGCGGTCAGCGACGCGCCGAGCAGGACGATGAGCCACGAGACGTAGATCCAGACGATGAAGATCGGGATGATCGCGAGCGCGCCGTAGATCTGGCTGTAGCTGCTGCCGCTGACGACGTAGGCCGTGAACATGCCTTTCGCGATCTCGAACAGCGCAGCGGCCAGCGCCGCTCCGATCGCGGCGTGCGCGAAGCGCACCTTGCAGTTGGGAATCAGCAGATAGCATACGGTCAGGGCGATGAACTGCAACACGAACGGCAGCGCGCCGATGACGTGCGCCTTCATCTGGAAAGACTCTCCGGCCTCTGCGAGCAGCGGCAGCGCGAGCACGTATGAGCTGCTCGCGAGCGCGGCCGCGACGAGCAGCGGCCCGAGCGTCAGCACGGTCCAGTACATGACGATGCGGCGCGCGGTCGGGCGATTACCCGGCACACGCCAGATGCGGTTGAACGCATCCTCGATGCTGATCATCAGAGAGATCGCGCTGAACAGCAGGATCAGCACGCCGATCGCCGTCGCCTTGCTCGCGCTCGCGGCGAATTCGGTGAAGTACCCCTGGATCGCGACACCGGTCGCCGGGACGAAATTTTCGAACAGGAAAGACGTGATCTGCGTGCGCCATTCCGCGAACACGGGAAATCCGGACAGAATGGCGAGCAGTGCGGTGACCAGCGGCACGACCGCGAACAACGTCGTGTAGGCGAGCGCGCCCGCGACGCTCAGGCAGCGGTCGTCGAGGAACCGGCACCAGAGGAAGCGCGCGAATGCGCGCGCACGTGCGGGATCGGACCATCCACTCATGGCACACTAGGCTGCGCTTCGGACATCGTTCGAGCCTAACCGATTCGCCGCGGCGAGTGAATGCGCGCGTGTTGCCGCGTACGAGCCTGCCCAGCCGGGGCCTACGCCGCCCGCAGCGCTCCCAACGGGCGCCGGTCACGGCAAACGCGGCGCCATAGGGTGCCGATTGAAGGAATGCCCTCTCAAATGAGGACGAATCAATGAGTGCGGAACAAATGAGTGCGGAATCAATGAAAGATGTACTCGTCGTCTACTACAGCCGCACCGGCCACGTCGCGCAACTCGCGCGCCTCGTAGCGCGCGGCGTCGAGGAGGTGCCCGGTATGCGTGCGCGCCTGCGCAGCGTGCCGCCGGTCGCGCCGGTCACCGAGGTTGCCGCGCCACCGGTGCCGGAGGACGGCGCGCCGTACGCGACACTCGCCGATCTGCGCGAATGCGCCGGCGTGATCCTCGGCAGCCCGACCCGCTTCGGCAACATGGCCGCACCGCTCAAGCACTATCTCGACTCGACGGGCGCGGAATGGGCGTCCGGTTCGCTCGTGGGCAAGGTCGCCGCGGCCTTCACGTCCACCTCAACGCAGCACGGCGGTCAGGAGACGACGCTCGTGACGATGCTGCTGCCGCTGCTGCACCACGGCGCAGTGATCGTCGGCCTGCCGTTCACCGAGGCCGCGCTCGGCGCGACGCGCGGCGGCGGCACACCCTACGGCGCAAGTCACGTGTCCGGCAGCTCCGGCGAGCGCGAGATCGATGAGGAAGAGCGCGCGCTAGCCCGTGCGCTCGGCCGCCGCGTGGCCACGCTCGCCGCGAAGCTTGGAACGTGATGGATCTCGTGCTCGGCCTGCGTAGCGGCCGCACCGCTGCGCTCGCGCTGCTGATACTCGAGATCTGCTGGCACGCGTGGCTCGCGCCCGCGCGCGCGAACCTGTTCTGGCCGAGCCTCGCGCTAGCGGTCTTGCCGCTTCTGCCGGGGGTCTGGATCGCGCGCGCCAACCTGCGCCGCGGCGTGCTGGTCTGCGGCATCGTCTGCATGTTCTATTTCGCGCACGGCGTGGCCGAACTGTGGAGCGCCGCGATTCCGCGCGCGCTGCCGGCGCTCGAGATCGCGTTGAGCCTCGTCGTGATCGCCGCGCTCGGCTGGGATGCGCGCAAATACAAGCGCCCCCCGCGGCACGACGACGGGCCGCTGCGCGGCGCATAATCCGCGCAGCAATCCGACAGGACTCGTCGATGCCGTTCGTGCAGGCCGCTCCGCAACTCGGCAACCAGTACCAGGACGATGCGGTGCTGCGCGCGTGGTTGCGCCGCGCGTTCGATGCACGCTCGCTGGCGGCGATCGAGTCCGATCTCATGACGCTCGGCGGGAATGCTGCCGACGCGTGGCGCAGCTCGCGCGAGCGTCCACCCGAACAGCCGCAGCTCACGGCGTGGGACGCCTGGGGCAATCGCATAGACCGCATCGACCTGACCCGCGCATGGCGGACGGCGCAACCTATCGCCGCGCGCTTCGGCCTCGTCGCCGCCGGCCACGAACCTGCGCTCGGCGCGCTCGCGCGGCCGCACCAGTTCGCGCTCGTCTACCTGTTCCATTGTGCGAGCGAGTTCTACACCTGCCCGCTCGCGATGAGCGATGGCGCGGTGACCGCGATCCGCGCATCCGGAAACGTCGAGCTGATCGCACGCGTGTTGCCGCGCCTGCTCAGTCGCGACCCTGCGCAGCACTGGATCTGCGGGCAGTGGATGACCGAGACACGCGGCGGTTCGGACGTCTCCCAGAGCGAGACGGTCGCGCTCAAAGTCGACGGCGAGTGGCGGCTGTACGGGCGCAAGTGGTTCACTTCGGCGATCAACGCGCAGATGGCGCTCGCGCTGGCGCGCCCGGAGAACGGCGCGGACGGCGCGGACGGCCTCGCGCTTTTCCAGGTCGAGCCTCGCGACGAAAAGGGTCGCTGGCAAGGCGTCAAGGTCGATCGTCTCAAGCACAAGCTCGGCACGCGCGAGCTGCCGACCGCGGAGATCCACCTCGACGGCGTCCGTGCGCGGCTCGTCGGCGCAGCGGAACACGGCGTCCGCGCGATCGCGCCGATGCTCAACGTGACGCGTACCTGGAATGCGGTTTGCGCGCTCGCTACGATGCGCCGCGCGCTCGCGCTCGCGCATGATTTCGCGCTGCGCCGCAGCGCATTCGGCAGGCCGCTCGCCGAGCAGCCGCTGCATCGTGCGACGCTCGCCGACCTCGATGCGCGCTTCCAGGCGGCGTTCCATCTGGTGTTCCACGTCGTCGAGCTGCTCGGCCGCGTCGAGCGCGGCGCCGCGGACGCCGCGCAACACGACCAGCTGCAACGGGATCAGCTGCGCTTGCTGACGCCGCTCATCAAACTGTGGACCGGCAAGCTTGCGGTGGCGATCGTGTCCGAGGCCTGCGAATGCCTGGGCGGCGCAGGTTACCTCGAAGACAGCGGCATGCCGCAGTTGCTTCGCGACGCGCAGGTGTTCCCGATCTGGGAAGGCACGACGAATGTTCTGGCGCTCGATTTCCTGCGTGCACTCGGACGCTGCGGCGGCGCGGATACGCTGATCGTCGCGACCGATGAGGCGCTCTCGAGCGTGACCGATGGCGCGCTCGCCGAATGCGCGCGCGTGGCGCGCGCGTCGTGTGCGGAAGCCGCCACGCGGCTCGCGGGTGTCGATCGCGACGGCCAGGAGGCCCAGGGTCGCCGGATCGCACTCGGATTCGCCGAAGGCGTCGCGCTGGCGCTGCTCGCCCGGCACGCGCAGTGGGCGATGCAGCACGGCGACGAATCACGCTCGGCCGATGCCGCCAGGCGATTCGCGACGCTCGTCTCGGCGTCGTGCTGGTAGACTTTTACGCCTCGCTACCGGGACCTACGTCATGCTCCAGCACCTCACCATCGTCACCACCGGCGGCACGATTGACAAGGTCTATTTCGACGACAAATCGACGTTCCAGATCGGCGCGCCGCAGATCGGCGACATCCTCACGTCGCTCGGCGTCGCGTTCACGTTCGACGTGATCCCGCTGCTGCGCAAGGACAGCCTGCACATCGCCGACAGCGACCGCGACCTGATCCGGCGCACGATCGAAGCCCAACCGCATCGCCAGGTGCTCGTCACGCACGGCACCGACACGATGGTGGAGACCGCGCAGGTGCTGCAGGACATGCCGGGCAAGGTGATCGTGCTGACCGGCGCGCTGAATCCCGCGCGCTTCCAGGGCTCGGATGCGGTCTTCAACATCGGCTGCGCAGTAGGTGCGCTGCAGGCGTTGCCCGACGGCGTATATATCGCGATGAACGGGCGCGTATGGGATCCTCGCCGCGTGCGCAAGAATCGCGAGGCCAATCGCTTCGAGGCGCAGGACTAGCTCGCGTATTTCGCTCTGCGCCCACCACGCGCGTCACTTTCAGTTTCGCAGGCGAAAAAAATCCCCGGCTCTCGCGAACCGGGGATCTTCGAACACTAGACCAATCCGTGGCGGATCAGTTGTAGCTGCCTGTCAGGCTCACGCTGGAGTATGTGGCATAGGCGTTGAGCTTGATGTAGTACGTGCCACCACCGGACGGCGGCGTGAACGTGCAGGTTTCGCTGTTGCCCGCGACGTACGGACGGCAGTCGTAGGTGCTCAGCGTCGGCGCGGCATTGAGCTTTACGTACAAGTCCGCGTCTCCCGTGCCGCCGGAGATCTTGATCGTCACCGTACTCTTGCCCGAAGGAACCGTCAGCGTATAGGCCGCCGACAGCGTATTCTTCGTGCCCGCGAGGCCCGTCACCGGCACGCCGTTGCTGAGCGCGTTGCCGCCACCGGAGCTCGTCACCGTCACCGACGAGGTCTTCGTATTGCTCGAACCATTGACGCTGTCGGTCACCGTTTCGCTGACGCTGTAGGTGCCGGATGCGGCGTAGGTGTGGCTCGGGCTGGTCGTCGTCGACGTGCTGCTGTCGCCGAAATTCCACGAATGCGAGCCGATCGAGCCACCCGAATCCGTAGAAGTATCGGTGAACGTCGCCGTGAGACCGCTGGTCGCGAACGTGAAGTTCGCGGACGGCGTGCCGCCGCTGCCCGGGGCGGTGTAGCTGCCGGTCAGGGTGACGCCCGTGAAGCTCGCGTAGGCGTTGAGCATGACGTAGTACGTGCCGGCCTGGATCGTCGCAATCGTGCAGGTCTCGCTGTTACCCGACACATACGGACGGCAGTCGTAGCTCGATGTGGTCGGCGCGGAACCGAACTTGACGTAGAGGTCCGCATCACCCGTGCCACCCGAAATCGCGAACTTCAGGTTGGTCGCACCGGCCGGAACCGCCATCGTGTAGTTCAGCTTGTTACCCGTCGTCGCGGCAAGTCCCGTGACTGGCACGCCATTGGTGAGCACGCTGCCACCACTTGTCGTGGTCACCGTGACCGACTTCGTGACGGTGCCGGTGGCGCCGCCATTGTCTGTCACCGTTTCGGTCACGCTGAACGTGCCCGCTGCGGCGTAGGTGTGGCTCGGGTTGGTCGCCGTCGACGTGCTGCTGTCACCGAAGTTCCACGCACGCGAGGAAATCGTACCGTCGCTGTCGCTCGAGCTGTCGCTGAACGTCGCGGTGAGCCCACTCGTCGCGAAGCTGAAGTTCGCCGTTGGCGGACTGTTGCCGCCGCCACCGTGCGTCAGGATCGCATGCGAGATCGCGCACGCACCCGTATCGTTGGACCAACTCGCCTGCTGTGTGAATGTGCCGGTCGAGAACGCGACGTTGGCTGCACCACCCGCTGCGCCCGCTGCGATCCAGGCGCACTCGTCGGAGTTTTCCTGGCCCGCGTAGGTGCCGGTCGAATGATTGGTCCAGCCGCCCGCGGGGAACTGATCCGACATCATTTCGTGCCACTCGTGGCCGAGCGTCATCGTATAGCCGTCCAGCTTGCCGTTGGTCGCGCCGTTGACGAAGCCGACACCGCAGCTCGTCCCGACGTCCATATTGTACGGCTGATTGCTGAATGCGATGTCGCCGCCCGGTGCTGTCACGCCGTAGCCATCACCCGTGTAGTCGTGCCACGCGCAATAGCCTTGCGTCGTGCTCTGGTAGTTGTCAGGGTTGGTGCCGTGCGGCGACAGGATGATGTAGTACGTATGCCGGTTCGAGCCGGTCGCGGTGTTGCCGAAGTGTGCTGCAGCCTTGACCGCCTCCTGCGCGAGCTGCGTGCCCGAAGCCGAAGCCGGTGATGCCACCGAGTTGTCGTACCAGACGCCTGCGTAGATGTTCTGCTGATAGGGAACGTAACTGGCGCCCGACGCCGGGCAGCTCGTGGCTCCGGTCGCGACACCCGCACCGTCACACCACTGGGTCAGATCGGCCGACCATGTTTCGCCGTTCGTGCCTATGCCTTTGAACATGTTCTGCGCGGCCTGGGCTGCACCGAACGAGTCGCCCGAGAACACGAAGTTGCCGTTGCTGTCGGTCGTCTGGGTGCCCCACTGCGTTCCGTAGAAGATGATGTAGACCTTCGACTGGCCGCTCAGGACGCCGACGCCGCCGACGCCACCGCCATACGAGAGCTGGCCCTGCGAGGCGGTAGGTTGATTCGAAGCCAATCCGACGTGATAGAACTCGTCGTTCCACGCGTCGATCGCCTGCTTGGTCTCCTGGGTCGGCACCACGCCGTGACGCCAAGGGTGGTTATACGCCGGATGATGCGGATTGTTCGTCCAGTTCCCGCCGCCGTTTCCGCCGCCGCCATTGTCGGCGAAAGACACACCGACGGCGAGCGAACAGGCTGCCGCGAGGCAGGAAAGGATTATCGACGTCTTGCGACGTGCTCCAACGTTCTTTGAAATTGTCACTGAGCGTAACTCCTGTCGAAACGAAGTTGACAAAGATGCCGACAGGGTCCTTGAACACTCCTACAGACCGCCAGATTGCACGGTCCACAAAAACAGTGGACGGACCCGGTTACGGCGCTTGGAGTTGCTCCAGGGGTATCCGACGAACTTAGGCTCGGTAAACCAGCGCGCGGCAGAATGCGTCTCGCCCTCGCAGAAAAAGCAACAAAAGTCTCCTGCCCGCGGCGCATACCCCACAGCCAATGGCTGCCGTAGCGTCACGCGGCGGAAAACTCCCCGCTCGTGGTTGACTAGAACTGATTTCGACAGATCCGCGATTCTCCGCGCCCACGCATCCTCAAGCCCCGCCCTCTCCCTGTGTCATCCCTGACAGAGCGCGGA
>JBDTYX010000008.1:0-29897 GCA_040005435.1 Rudaea sp.
CCTGCGAATGATGCCAATGGTGGAAGTCCGGCGTGACGATCAGGTATCTGAGCGGACCCCACGGCAGGTGCACGTTGGCGTGATTGGACACGGCCTGGAAGCCGACGATGATGATGTAGGCGTTGATGACGCCTTCGCTGAAGCCGATCACGAACAGCGGTGCGAGCACGCAGACGCGAGTGAACACGATCTCTAGCATGTGCTGGCGCGAGCCCGCGAGCCAGTCCATCGTCTTCGCGCTGTGATGCACCGAATGGAATTTCCACAAAAACGGCACCTCGTGATATGCGCGGTGAGTCGCGTACTGTGCGAGGTCGGCGACGAGGATGCAGAGCAGCAGCTGCGGGATAAACCAGACGCCCTGCACCGCGAGCTGGAAGCCGTGATTCACGAGGCCGCCGAACACGTGATGGATCACGAAATTGACGGTCAGCAGGATCAGCCCGACGAGGAAATGATTGACCGCGAAATGCTTGAGGTCGGTCTGCCACTCGGGACGGAACACCGACTGCCCCTTGTACAGCGGGAAGATCTTCTCGATCACGACGAACAGCACCGTCGAGCCGAGCAGGTCGAGGATGAACCAGTCGAGGCCGATGTACGGCGTGTGATCGGGGAAGTCGCCGACCGGCACGCGCGACCCACCGAACGCAACCGCGACGATCACGAGCACGAACGCGACGACGTTGAGGTTGCGGCGCCGACCGAAAATCAGGTTGGTCAACGACAGGCCGCCCGCCACGAGCAGTCCGACGAGCAGCATCTGGCGCAGCACATCGACCGAATATTTGTGGCGCAGCTCCGGTGTCGTGAGGTACTCGGGGAAGTGGAAAGCCAGCACCGCTAGCAGACACAGGCTGCCGAGCACGAGCGCGATCACCGTCGTGATCAGCGAGCGCCCGCCCTCCCGCAGGTCGCCGCTGCGCTGCAGTAGATCGGTCGTGTCTCCGACCGCGGCGCCGACGCGGCGCGCGGACGCTGCGAGCGGCGCGACGAGGACGCGGCGCGAGAGGCGTTGCTGCGGATTCGACATTTTTTTCCCGAGGTGATGCCCGACGAACCAACTATACCGGCAGATTCAATGGCCTGCATGGCGCTTGAAATCAACGCAGACCGCCCCCAGCTGAATTGCTAGGAAAGCTCCCATGCTTACCAACTTCCGCCAGGGGTGTGTTCCCGCCGCAAAGGCCTCGCGCAGCACGCGACATGCGTACGCCTTTGCCCGCGGCGATCCCAGAGCTATCCGACATCTTCGTGCAGCGCCGCGAGCAGCTCGCCGCCGGCGCCGCATGCGCGCTCGTTCAAGGGAGTGAGGACCATGCCCCCCATGTGATGCATCGGCATTCAACCGGGTCGCTCGACCCGCGCTGACGCGCGCGCCCCAGCGAAACAGGTGGCACGCAATCCGCATTGAAGATGCGACCAGAAAGGAAGCAGTCATGTCCTCACTTAATTTCGCATTGAGCCTTGCCGACGTGTCGATCGCGATCGGCATTCTCGTGGTGTTGTTGTTGCTCTACTCGAGCATCGTCTATGTGCCGAACAACCGCGTCGGCATCCTTGAACGCCTGTGGGCCTCGAAGGGCTCTGTCACCCAGGGTCTGATGGCGCTGCACGGCGAGGCCGGCTACGTGCCCGACCTGCTGCGCGGCGGCTTTCACCTGCGCTTTCCGTTTCAGTATCGCGTGCACAAGAGTGACCTCGTCGCGGTGCCTCAGGGGGAGATAGGCTACGTCTTTGCGCGTGACGGCAAGCCGCTCGAGCCTGGTCAGTCGCTCGCGGGCAACACGCAAGCCGACGACTTCGAGAACGTGCGCGCGTTCCTCGCTGCGGGTGGGCAGAAGGGGCCGCAACGTAAGCTGCTGCGCGAAGGCGTCTACGCGATCAACACCGCCCAATTCGTCGTGCTGACGAGGGCGACGACGTATGCGCTCGAGCTCGCGGTCGCCGACGTCAATATGATCGACGCGATGCGCGCGCAGATCCAGGCGCGCGACGGCTTCCACCCGGTCGTGATCAACGACGCGAAGGATTCGATCGCAATCGTCACGGCGCATGATGGCCCCGGCCTTCCGGCGGGCGAACTGATCGCACCGGCGGTCGGCGCCGATCGGCGCATCACGGCGACCTACCACAACAGCTTCCAGGACGCCGATCGTTTCCTCGCCGCGGGCGGCTTCCGCGGCCGCCAGTACCAGGTGCTGGTCGACGGAACGTATTACCTCAACCGGCTGTTCGCGAGCGTCGAGTTCGTCGAGAAGACCCTCGTGCCGATGGGCATGGTCGGCGTCGTCGTGTCGTTCACCGGCAATCGCGGCGCGGACCGCTCCGGCGCTGCCTACCAGCACGGCGAACTGGTCGGAGAGGGCGAGCGCGGCGTCTGGGAAGCGCCTTTGCTGCCCGGCAAGTATCCGTTCAACCGCTTCGCGGGCGCGATCGTCAAGGTGCCGACGACCAACTTCATCCTCAAATGGGAGTCGGGACAGTCGGGGTCGGACTTCGATCGCAACCTCAAGGAGATCTCGCTGATCACGAAGGACGCGTTCGAGCCGACGCTGCCGCTCTCGGTCGTCGTGCATATCGACTACAAGAAGGCTGCGAAGGTGATCCAGCGCTTCGGCGACGTGCAGAAGCTCGTCGAGCAGACCCTGGACCCGATGGTCTCGGCTTACTTCAAGAACACGGCGCAGACGAAGACGCTGATCGAGCTGCTGCAGCAGCGCGCGGATATCCAGGGCCAGGCGCTCGCGGAAATGAAGGACAAGTTCACGGCCTACAACCTCGAGTTGCAGGAGGTGCTGATCGGCACGCCGAAGTCGCCGGTCGGCAACGGCCAGATCGAACAGATCCTCGCGCAGCTGCGCGACCGCCAGATCGCGCGCGAGCAGATCGAGACCTACGAGCGCCAGGAGGCCGCCGCGGTCAAGGAGCGCACGCTGTGCGAGGCCGCCGCGATCGCCGCCCAGCAGAAGGGACTGACCGAGTCTCGCATCGCGATCGAGATCGCCGAGAACAAGGGCCTCGCAGAAGTGAAGACGCAGACGCGCCAGGGCGAGGCCGATGCCGCGAAGATCCGTAACGTGGCGCTCGCCGACGCCGAACGCATCCGCGCGATCGGCGCGGCGAACGCGAATCGCATCGAGCTGGAGGGCGCGGCGACTGCGCTCGCCGCGCAGAAGCAGGTCGAGGCCTACGGCGGCCCGGAGATTCGCCTCGCCCAGGAAATCTCCGCGCAGATCACGCACGCGATCGCCGAGGGCAAGCTGCCGGTGGTGCCGCAGGTCGTGGTCGGCGGCGACGGCCGCAATACCAACGCAATCGATGCGATCACCGGCATGATCCTCTCGGCGGGCGAGCAGTTCCGGCAGAGTCAGTCCAGGCGTGCAGCAGCGACCAACGGCGCCGGCTGAGCGGCATGCCGCCACGTTCGAATGCGTGAGCGAAGCAAGCCCCGCGGAAATTCCGCGGGGCTTTTTCCTGGGTGGATGGCACGCCGGATTTCTAACGAGGCAAACGCGTGTACTGGTTGATCCAGTTGGTCTCCCAGGTCCTGCCGCCATCGGCCGAGAACGCCTGTTCGGATTGGGCTTTATCGGCGCTGATGCCCCAGATCGAAAAGCGCACGAGCGTCGCCCTGCCGTTGATCGGTTCCTGGTCGTAGAAATCGATGCGGCCGTCGCGCGCCTCGCCGATGCCCGGCGCGTCGCCGAGCGCACCCGCCTTGGGCGTGGCGAAGTTGATGCTCCACTGTTTCGTCGTGGGGTTATATACGCGCAGCGCGAGCAGCTCGAGCGGACCCGACGCACCTTGTGCCTGGAACTCGGCGAGGTTGGCTTTGCCGCCCCAGATCGGCGTGACATTGGTGCCACCATCCAGCTCGACCCAGTCGTTCGCGCCGCTGAGCGGATGCATCAGTCTACGCGAATGCGTCTTCCAGTCGCCGAGATCGAAATCGAATTCGTGGCTGCCGTCGTGATCGGCCTTGATCGCGAGCGCCGACGCCGGCACCGCATCGGCCTGCTTGGTCTTGTTCGCGGTCAACACGACGTCCCAGGTCTTGCCGCCGTCGGCCGAGTACGACTCCTCGTAGCGATGTGAGGTCGGCCTGACGTCCGACCACACCCCACGCACGAGGATCGCGCGGCCGTCGAACGTGTCGGCCGCGTATAACTCGCCGCGCCCGTCCTTGAATCCGCCGATTAGGCCGCCAGAGAACGCGCCGCCCTTGCTGCCGATGAAGGTCTGGCTCCACTGGTGCGCGCCGGGTTTGTACAGGAACAGCGACAGGCCTTCCCATGGCCCCTTCGGACCCTGGGTCTCGATCTCTTCGAGCAGCGCGCGGCCGCCCCAGACCTTGCGGACGCTGACCGTGCCGCTCAATTCGATCGTCTCGCCCGACGTGGTCAGTGGATGCACTTTGCGCTTGATCTGCGTTTTCCAGACGCCAAAGTTGAAATCGAAATCGCGGCTGCCGTCGCGGTCGGTGTCAGCGGCGTTGGTGGCCGGATCGGCCGCTGGCGCCGGTGACGCGACCAACGCGCAGGCGAGCGCGGCGGCGAGTGCGCCGGCACGAACGAAGAGGCTGAGCTTCATGTTTTCTCCAGGGACTGAGAGGTGGCGTCAGGGACGCCGGAATTTGAAGATGAATTGATCGGTGTGTCCGCGAATCGACGGATCGAACGGATCGGCCGTATGTGGATCGGACGGGTTGGCGAGAATCGCGCTTTCGTCGACGAGCTTGAACCCGGCCGCCTCGACTTCGCCCCGCACGACCGACGGCTCGATGCGATGCAGCGTTTCGGTGACATTCGCCGGCGAACCCCTCGCCGCGACGTGATCGAGCACGATGTACGTCCCGCCGGGTTTGAGCGCGGCGAACACCGCGCGATTGAATGCCGCCGTGTCCACCGGCCCCATGAACCTGTCCTTGAGGTCGTGGTAGTTCTGCGCGATCCAGAACACGTCGATCTTCTCGGGATACTTCGCGGCGTCGAGCGCGCTCGCGAAATTGAGCGACGCGTTCGTGTGCTCGAAGAGATAATTCTCGACCTCCGCCGTGCCCTTGACGATGTTCGGGTATTTGTACAGCGTGTTCGGCACGCTGCCGTAAACATGGCCCTGCGTGCCGACGATCGACGCGAACAGGCGCGTGAAGTAGCCCTGGCCGACGCCGTAGTCGGCGATCCTGTCGCCGGCCTTGACCGCGGCGAACGCGAGCACCTCTGCGGGCTTGCGGCTCGCGTCGCGCGCCGTGTCGGTATCGGGACGCGCGGGATCCGCGATCGCCGCGGCTATCGCAGCATTCGCCGGGGCATCATGCGCGGCGCGCGCGAACGCGGAGCCCGCGAGCACGCAAGCGAGCGCAGCGGAGAGCACCGATCCGGATAGGTTGAAACTGCGACGCAGCACGGCGCTCTCCTGTTCTTTGCGGCGATACTGGGCTCAACATCACGTGGAGCGCTGCCGCATCCCGACGGAAATGGTCGCCTGCGAGGCGCGATCCCAACAGGCCCACGTCGCGGAAAAATATCTGGGCCACATGCCCGCGCTTCACTATCATTCAGCGCAGATGGATCCCTTGTTCGAAATCGAACTCGACCTGCCGCGCAAGGGTTCGCGCGACGCGGCGCGCTCGCTGTTCGAGCAGCTCCGGGCCGCGATCATCGACGGACGCCTCGGCGCGGGAGCCAAGCTGCCGCCGACGCGCAAGTCCGCCGAATTTTTCCGCGTGTCGCGCAACACCGCGAGCGATATCTACGACCGCCTGCTGCATGAGGGCTACGTCGTTACGCGCCACGGTGCCGGCACCTACGTCGCAGAGGCCCCGCCTGTCCGCACGTCCGCGCGCGCTCCCGCGAAAGAGGCAGCTGAGCCCGATCCACGCCTAAATCCGTTCTGGCTACGCGGTGACGTGGCTGCCGCGATGGGCTTCTGGCGCGACCGTGCCGTACGCGACGCGCGCGCCGCGAAGACACCCTCAGTCGACTTCCGCCCGGCGCTGGTCGACTCGCGCCTTTTTCCGTTCGACGTCTTTCGCCGGGTCAGCGCGAGGCAGCTGCGCGGACTCGAGCGCAAGCCGGCCAGTTTCCGCAGCGCGCAGGGCAACCAGGGCAATTTCCAGTTGCGCGAGGCGGTCAGCAAACACACAGCGCTGACCCGCGCCGTCGTCTGCGCGGCCGAGGACGTGCTGATCACTGCGGGCGCGCAGCAGGCCTTCGATCTGCTCGCCCGTATTCTCGTCAAGCCGAACGAGACGGTCGTCGCGATCGAGGACCCGGGTTACCCGCCGATGCGCGTGCCGTTCGCAGCTGCTGGCGCACGCATCGTGCCGGTCGGCGTCGACGAGGAGGGCCTGATCGTCGACCGCCTGCCTCAGGAAGTAGGCATCATCTGCGTATGCCCCTCGCATCAGTTTCCGCTCGGCGTCACGATGTCGTCGCGCCGTCGCAAGGCGCTCATCGCGTTCGCGAGGGCACGCGGCGCGATCATCATCGAAGACGACTACGACGGCGAATTTCGCTATGGCGAGAGTTCGCTCGAGGCACTGAGAACGTCCGCCAACGCCGATGTCGTGTTCTACGTCGGCACGTTCTCGAAGTGCATGCTGCCGGCGCTGCGGCTCGGCTTCGTCGTCGCGCCGCCGTGGGCGATGCGCGCGCTGATCGCAGCCAAGAACGGCAGCGACTGGCACTGTTCGATCCCCGTGCAGCTCGGCATCGCCGCGTTCATCGCCGAAGGACATCTCACGCATCACGTGCGCGCGATGCGTTCGCTATATCGGCGTCGGCGGCAGCTGCTGCTCTCCTCTCTGCGCGCCGACTTCGCGGGCATGCTGGAGCCGATCGGCGCGGACTATGGCATGCACCTGGCGGCGCTCGCGGCGCCGACGCGCGACCTCGACGCGGTCGCGGAGTCCTTGATGCGCGACAACGTCCACATCCACTCGCTCAGCCGCTACTACCTCGGCGCGGCGAAACAGACCGGCCTGATCTTCGGCTACGGCGCGGTCGACCATATTGAGATTCGTCGCGGCCTGACCCTGCTTTGTCGCGCCTTGCATGGGTCGACCCTGCGCCCTCGTTCGTCGCTTGCTAGACTGCGCTGACAAATTTCGAGGGTCGATGAGTGGGCATGCAGCGCAACGACGTGTTGATTATGGGAGGCGGCCTCGCGGGCCTAACCCTCGCGATCCAGCTGCGCCGCGAGTTGCCGTCGCTGTCGGTCTGCGTGCTCGAACGCAATCGCCATCCCGTGCCCGAGGCGGCGTTCAAGGTCGGCGAATCGACGGTCGAGATCGGTGCGCACTATTTCGAGACGATCCTCGGCCTCAAGGAGCATCTCGACGCGCGTCAGTTGCGCAAATTCGGCTTTCGTTTCTTCTTCAACGAGGGCCGCGATGCGCTCGATCAATGCACCGAACTCGGTGTAACCGAGGTGTTTCCGACGCCCAGCTACCAGCTCGACCGCGGCATCCTCGAGAACTTTCTCGCCGAACACGCGATCGCGCTCGGCGCCACGTTCATCGACGCCGCGATCGTGCGCCGCATCGACATCGACGAGGGTGGCGGCGATCACGCCGTGCACTTCGAACACGCAGGCGCGGAGCAGCAGGCGCGTGCGCGCTGGGTTATCGATGCGAGCGGCAACATCGGCCTGCTCAAGCGCAAGTTCGCTCTCGAGGAGGGCAACGAGCACGATGCGAACTCGATCTGGTTCCGCATCTCCGACCGCGTCGCGATCGACGAATGGCACGCGGGCGAGTGGCGGCAACGCTGCAAGCCTCCCGAACGCTGGCGCTCGACCAATCACCTGTGCGGACCGGGCTACTGGGCCTGGCTGATTCCGCTGTCGTCGGGCTCGCATTCTGTCGGCATCGTCGCCGACGCGCGCATGCACCCGCTAGACACGATCAACACGTTCGACAAGACGATGGCCTGGTTTGCGGTGCACCAGCCGCAGCTGCATCGCGAGCTAGAGCCGCGCCGCGCGCTGCTGCAGGACTTCGCTTTTCAGCGTCGTTTCTCGCACGGCTGCAAGCGCGTCTTTTCCGCGCAGCGCTGGGCGATCACCGGCGTCGCAGGCGTGTTCCTCGATCCGTTCTATTCGCCGGGCAGCGACTTCATCGCGATCGGCAACACGTACATCGTCGATCTCGTCGGCCGCGACGCGCGAGGCGAGGCGTTCGCGCGCCACGCGCGCGCCTACGAGCGGCTGTATTTCTCGTTCTATCGCAACATGCTGCCGATCTACGAGGGCCAGTACCCGATGTTCGGCCACGCGCAATGGATGCCGATCAAGGTGGTCTGGGACTACGCCTATTATTGGGGCACTCTGTGCCAGTTCTTCTTCCAGCAGCGGCTCACGGACGTCGCGCTGTTCGGCCGGCTCGGCGATTCACTCGCCGCGTGCGCAGCCCTCAATCGCGACGTACAGACGCTGCTGCGCCGCGCTGCGGGCACGGGCGTCGGCGAGAGTTCGGCGCAGATGATCGACCAGTCGAAGATGCCGTGGTTCGCCGAGCTCAACCGCGGCTTGCGCGACTCTCTCTCCGTCGCCGAGCTTCAGCAGCGCGTCGAGGCCAACACGCTGATGCTGCACCGGCTCGCCGAACAGATCGCTGCGCGCGTTGCCGGGCAGCATCCCGGCGCGCTGCTCGGCCTCTCCTCACTGGTCGGCCTCGAGTCCTCGGCCGGCCCCGACCTATTGCGCGCGGCGTAGGCGCTCAAGTCGCCAGGCCGCGGCGCCTGCGCGTAGACTTCGGTGGGTGCGCGACAACCCTCGTCGCGAGTAGTCCATGGAGGCGCCGATGGCCACACCGATCACGACGATCATGGACCTGCGCGAGCTGCATCGGCGACGCGTGCCCCGGGCCTTCTTCGAATACGCCGATCGCGGCTCCTACGAGGAAGTCACGCTGCGCGACAATCGCACGGCGTTCGACGAAATGCGCCTGCGTCAGCGCGTGATGATCAACGTCGACAAACGCACGCTCGCGACGACGATCGTCGGCCAGGACGCCTCGATGCCGCTCGCGATCGCGCCGACCGGGCTCACCGGCCTGCAGCGTGGCAGCGGCGAGATCCTCGGCGCGCGTGCAGCCGCAGCCGCCGGCATCCCGTTTTGCCTCAGCACGATGTCGATCTGCTCGATCGAACAGGTGCACGCCGCGTCGCCGACGCCGTTCTGGTTCCAGCTCTACGTTATGCGTGACCGCGGCTTCGCGCGCGAGTTGATCCAGCGCGCGGTCGCCGCGCAGTGTTCGGCGCTGATGCTGACCGCCGATCTCACGATTCAGGGCCAGCGCCATCGCGAGATCAAGAACGGGCTGTCGGTGCCGCCGAAGCTGACCCTGCGCAACGCGCTCGACATCGCGAGCAAACCGCGCTGGGCGTGGAACGTGTTACGCGCGCCGAGCCGCTCGTTCGGCAACCTCGCGGGGCGCATCGACAACGCGGGCAGCCTGACGACGCTCGCGCAGTGGATCGCGAGCCAGTTCGACCCGACCCTCCACTGGCGCGATCTCGACTGGATCCGCTCGCTGTGGCCGGGGAAGCTCATCGTCAAAGGCATCCTCGACGCCGAAGACGCGTGCATCGCGGCGAAAGAAGGCGTCGACGCGATCGTCGTGTCCAATCACGGCGGCAGGCAACTCGACGGTGCGCCGGCCGCGATTCACGCGCTCGAGCACATCGTCGATGCGCTGGCCGGCAGGACCGAGATCCTGTTCGATGGCGGCATCACGACCGGGCAGAGCCTACTCAAGGGCCTCGCGCTCGGTGCGCGCGCAGGACTGATCGGCAAGGCATTCCTCTATGGACTCGGCGCGCTCGGCGAGGCCGGCGTCGCGAAGGCGATCGAGATCCTGCGCAAGGAGCTCGACGTCAGCATGGCGCTCACCGCGCAGTGCGACGCGCGCGCAATCTCGCGCGACGTGCTGCTCGATCGCCACGGCGCGCCCTACCGCAGCCCGCCGGCCTAGCGAGACGCCACGTCCACGCTCGGAGCCGCCTCGGTCGCAATGCTCGCGAACATCTGCTTGATCGCCTTGGCGGCCTCGCGACCGTCGAGCACCGCGCGCACGACGAGGTCGGCGCCACGCCAGTTGTCGCCGCCCGCGAAGACCTTCGGGTGCGTGGTCTGCTGCGGCAGGCGGCCGTTGCCGCCGACGAGGATCTTGCCGTTCGCCTCGAATTGGATGCCCTGCGCGGTGGCCCATTCCGCCGCTTCGGGCAGGAAGCCGAATGCGAGGATCACGACGTCCGCCGGGAGCACCTCCTCGCTGCCCGGCACGACCTCCGCGCGCGGTCGTGCGTCACCCGTGTCCAATAGGCGAGTCTGCGCGATGCGCACGCCGGTCACGCCATCCGCGGAGCCGATGATCTCGAGCGGCTGGCGCTGGAACAGGAACTCGACGCCCTCGTCGCGGCTGTACTTCACCTCGCGCCGCGATCCGGGCATGTTCGCCTCGTCGCGACGATAGACGCAGCTCACGCTCTCCGCGTCGTGGCGGACCGACGTGCGCACGCAATCCATCGACGTGTCGCCGCCGCCGAGCACGACGACGCGTTTACCGAGAAGGTCGGGCATGAGGTCGGCGTCGGTCGCGGTGCCGAGCAGGCGGCGCATGTTCGCGATCAGGAACGGCAACGCCGCATGCACGCCCGGAAGCGACTGACCGGGTAGTCGCCCATCGACGAACTTGTAGGCGCCGGTGCCGAGGAAGACCGCGTCGTATTCGGCGACCAGCGCCGCGAACGGGATATCGCGACCGATTTCGGTATTCAGGCGGAACTTCACGCCCATGCCCTCGAGCACCTCGCGGCGCGTGCGCACGATCGCCTTGTCGAGCTTGAACGGCGGGATGCCGAACGTGAGCAGGCCGCCGATCTCCTCGTAGCGGTCGAACACCTCGACCGCGATGCCCGAGCGCGCGAGCACGTCCGCGACCGCTAGACCGGCCGGCCCCGCGCCGACGACGGCGACGCGCTTGCCGCTCGGTTCGATGTCGTCGAGCTTAGGCCGCCAGCCGCGCCGGAACGCCTCGTCGGTCACCGAGCGCTCGATCGCGCCGATCGTCACGGCGCCGAACCCGGTCTCGAGCGTGCAGGCCTGCTCGCAGAGGCGATCCTGCGGGCAGATGCGCCCGCAGATCTCGGGCAGCGGATTGGTCTCGTGCATCAGCTCTGCGGCATCCTCGATGCGGCCATCACGCGCGAGCTCGAGCCAGCGCGGAATGTGATTGTGCAGTGGACAGCCCCACGAGCAATACGGATTGCCGCAGTCGATGCAGCGAGATGCCTGCTCGGTCGTCGACTCGGGCGTGAAGTCGCCATGGATCTCGCCATATCCGAGCACGCGCACGGGCACGTTGAGCTCGCGCGGCAGCTCGCGCGGAAAGCGCAGGAACGGGAAGTTGTCCTTCTTCACGCGGCGCGCCTCAGCTCTTCGGTCAGCGAGTCGAGGCTCGCGGCCTTCGGCTTGACGAGCCAGAACTTGTGCACGAGATCGCGGAACTCGTCGATCAGGCGCTGCCCCCAGGCGCTCCCGGTCGCGCCCTGATGCGCGAGCAGCAGGTTGCGCAGATGCTGCCAGTAGTTCTCCATGCCCTCGTGGGAGATGCGCGTGATGTCGACGAGCTCGTGGTTGTAGCGATCGACGAAATCGCGCGCCTCGTCGAATACGAACGCGTAACCGCCGGTCATGCCCGCGCCGAAGTTGACGCCGCAGCGGCCGAGCACGACGACGCTGCCGCCGGTCATGTATTCGCAGCAATGGTCACCGACGCCCTCGACGACCGCGAGCGCACCAGAGTTGCGCACGCCGAATCGCTCGCCCGCGCGCCCCGCCGCATACAGTTCGCCGCCGGTCGCGCCGTACAGGCACGTGTTGCCGACGATCGCCGATTCGTGCCCCGGCCATGCCGCGCCCTGCGGCGGACGCACGACGATGCGCCCGCCCGCCATGCCCTTGCCGACGCCGTCGTTGGCTTCGCCGTCGAGCACGATGCGGATGCCGCCCGCGTTCCAGGCACCGAGACTCTGTCCGGCCGCGCCGCTGAGGTTGAGCGTGATCGGCGCCGCAGCCATGCCCTGGTCGCCATGACGCCGCGCGACGTCCCCCGACAGGCGCGCACCGATCGCGCGATCGGTGTTGCGGACGGCATACGAGAAATCACCGCCGCTGCCGCTCTCGACCGCCGCCTTCGTATCGGCGCCGATGCGCAGCGCGAGGCCGCTGTCGGGAATCGGTGCGGCGGCGCAGGCCGGCGCATCGTTCGACAGGCCCACGCCGAGCAGCGGCGCGAGATCGAGCTTGCCTTGCTTCACGGTCACTCCGCGCGACTGCCGCAGCCAATCGGTGCGACCGACGAGCTCGCCGAGAGTGCGGACGCCCAGTTGCGCGAGCAGCGCGCGCACGTCTTCGGCGACGAAGCGGAAGAAGTTCTCGACCTGTTGCGGCGGACCGTCGTAGTGCTTCTTGCGCAACTCGTCGTTTTGCGTCGCGACGCCGGTCGCGCATGAATTCAGATGGCAGATGCGCAGATACTTGCAGCCTAGCGCGACCATCGGCGCGGTGCCGAAGCCGAACGACTCGGCGCCGAGCATCGCGGCCTTGATCACGTCGAGACCGGTCTTGAGGCCGCCGTCGGTCTGCACGATCACGCGCTCGCGCAGGCCGTTGCGCACGAGCGTCTGCTGTGTCTCGGCGAGGCCGAGTTCCCACGGCACGCCCGCATAGCGGATCGACGTGATCGGGCTTGCACCCGTGCCGCCGTCATGACCAGAGATCGTGATGAGGTCGGCGTTGGCTTTCGCGACGCCCGCCGCGATCGTGCCGACGCCCGCGTGCGCGACGAGCTTGACCGAGACCAGCGCCTGCGGGTTGACTTCCTTGAGGTCGAAGATCAGCTGCGCGAGGTCCTCGATCGAATAGATGTCGTGGTGCGGCGGCGGCGAGATCAGGCCGATGCCCGGACGCGCGTAGCGCAGCCGAGCGATCAGCGCGTTGACCTTGTGTCCGGGCAGCTGGCCGCCTTCTCCTGGCTTCGCGCCCTGCGCGATCTTGATCTGCAGCACCTCGGCGTTGACGAGGTATTCCGGCGTTACCCCGAAACGACCCGAGGCGACCTGCTTGATCTTCGACATCTTCTCGGTGCCATAGCGCGCCGGGTCTTCGCCGCCCTCGCCCGAATTGCTGCGCGCGCCGAGCCTGTTCATCGCTATCGCGAGCGCCTCGTGCGCCTCGGGCGAGAGCGCGCCGAGCGACATGCCAGCCGAGTCGAAGCGCTTCAAGATCGCCTCGACCGCCTCGACCTCGTCGATCGCAACCGGCGCATGCGGGCTGTCAATGTCGAGCAGGTCGCGCAGCGCCGCGGGCGCGCGACCGTTCACCGCATCGGCATACTTTTTATACAATTTTGCATCGCGCGTGCGCACTGCCAGTTGCAGCGCGCCGACGACGAGCGGGTTGTACATGTGGTACTCGCCCTCCGGCAACGCGCGCAGCAGCCCACCCGGCGGCAGCGCGTAGTTCGGGTCGCGCGCGGCGACCGACTGCGCCTTGTACTCGGCCTGGATATCGACGAACCCCGCGCCACCGATGCGCGAGGGCGTGCCCGGAAAACACAGGTCGACGACCTCGCGGTCGAGTCCGACGATCTCGAACAGCTGCGCGCCACGGTAACCTGCGATCGTCGAGATACCCATCTTCGAGATGATCTTGAGCAGGCCCTTCTGGATGCCGCGTCGATAACTGCGGCCGATCTCGCTCGGCGCCTCGCCCTGCTTGCCCTTCAGCTCGCCACGCCGATTCATGTCGAACAGCGTCTGGTAAGACAGGTACGGATAGACCGCGGTCGCGCCGAAGCCGATCAGACATGCGAAATGGTGCGCATCGCGCGCGTTGCCGGTCTCGACGAGCAGGTTGCAGTCGCAACGCAAGCGCTTGCGCGTGAGGCGCGCATGCACGGCTCCGGTCGCGAGCAACGCATGGATCGGCAACAGTCCCGGCACTGGGTAGCGGTCGGAGAGCAGGATCAGTATCGCGCCGCCTTGCACCGCGCGCTCGGCCGCGTCGCAGATCTGCTCGATCGCGGCCTCGAGACCGACCTTCTCATCGTAGTAGAGATCGAGCCTGATGTTCGCGGGCGCGATGTGCGGCAACGCGAGAATCTGGCGTAATTTGCGCTGCGACAGGATCGGCGAGTTGAGCAGCACCTGGCTCGCATTCTCGGGCGCGAGGTCGAACACGTTGCGCTCGAGTCCGATCTGCGTCGTCAGCGACATCACGAGGCGCTCGCGCAGGGGATCGATCGGAGGGTTGGTAACCTGCGCGAACGCCTGGCGGAAATATTCGTAGAGCGGGCGCGACTGCCGGCTCATCACGGCGATCGGCGTGTCGTCGCCCATCGAGCCGGTCGCCTCGGCCTCTTCCTCTGCGAGCGTCTTGAGCACGACGTCGCGTTCCTCGCGCGTGAGTGCGAACTGCTTCTGATAGCGAGCGAGCACCTCGGGGCTGAACGGCTCCGCGGCGAGCGCGGGATCGATCAGATGCGACTCGAGAAACACGAGCTTTTCGCGCAGCCAACGCTTGAACGGCGCGCGCGAGCGGTTGATCGCGTCGATCGCTGCAGTGTCGAGCAGCTTGTGCTCGACGAGATCGACCGCGATCATCTCGCCGGGTCCGAGGCGGCCCTTCGCGACGATGCGTTCGGGCGGCACGTCCCACAGACCCGCTTCCGACGCGACGATCAGGTGGTTATCGTCTGAACGCGCCCAGCGCGCAGGACGCAGCCCGTTGCGATCCAGCGTGCAGGCGGCGTGTCGACTGTCGCAGAGCACGATGCCTGCGGGGCCGTCCCAGGGTTCGCTATGCAGCGCGTAGTATTCGTAAAACGCCTCGAGGTCTTCGTCGAGATCCTCGCGCGACGACCACGCCGGCGGCATCAGCACGCGCATCGCGAGCAGCGCATCGAGGCCGCCCGCGACGAGTAGCTCGAGCATGTTGTCGAGGCTCTGCGAATCCGAGCCGGTCAGACTGACGAGGGGGTCTAGATCGGACAGATCGACGAGCGCCGACTTGTATTTTCCAGCACGCGCGGTGGTCCAGTTGCGGTTGGCCCTGATCGTGTTGATCTCGCCGTTGTGCGCGAGCATTCGGAACGGCTGCGCGAGGCGCCAGTGCGGCATCGTGTTGGTCGAGAAGCGCTGGTGGAAGACCGCGGCACAGCTCTTAAGTTCGGCATGAAAGAAATCGGGGAACGCATCGCGCAGGCGTCCCGGCGCGACCATCGCCTTCGCCGCAAACGTCGTCGACGATAGCGTGACAACGTAGAAGTGGGTGTCGTCAGCAAGCGCTTTCTCGGCGAGGCGGCGCGCGCGGAACAGCACGCGATCGAATTGCATCTCGTCGAGCCCGTCTGGCGCGTCGACGAACAGCTGCGCGATACGCGGCTGATGCGCCGCGCCGATGGGCCCGCACGCGCTCGCATCGACCGGCACCTCGCGCCAGCCGCAGACCCTGCATCCGGCGCTCCGCAATTCGTCCTCGAGCACGCGCTGTTCGGCGCGTGCATTGTCCGCATCGTGCGGGTCGAGAAACACGTGCCCAGAAGCGAAGCGTTCGCCGAGCGTGATGCCCGCATCGCGCGCGAGCGCGCGCAGCCAGGTCGTCGGGCGGTAGAGCAGCATGCCGCACCCATCACCGGTGATGCCGTCCGCGCCGATGCCGCCGCGGTGTGACATCTTGCCAAGCGTCAAGAACGCCTGATCGACGACCCAGGCGCTCGCGCAGCCGTCGATGCTGGCGATGAGGCCGAAGCCGCAGCTGTCGTGTTCGAACGACGGATCGTAGAGCGTGTTCAGACTGCCTTGCGGCATGGTGACTCCGGGTTCCATCATCGCCCGCCGCTTCCCCTGCGGCCCGAAATTCGGCGACGACCAAAGACAACGCATCTCCTCGCGCCGTCATGCTTGCACGGGTACTTCGTGACGACTACAACACACTTGTTGCGCCGCGTCAAAGGGTCGCGTGCGCGCTCGCGTTCGGAAGTATAGACGTCCGCTTGCGGGTGCGACAGAGCGGACATGGCAGGCGGCATCGCGCCTCGCTCGAGCTCGGCAACGTTATGCCGCGTCGCGGCGCATGAGCCCCGCCAGCGGACACGCTATCGGGGCTACGCGGCGCGCGGAAACCGGGCTATAACGCGTCCGCGCCGGTCTCGCCGGTGCGGATCCGCAGGACCTGGTCGAGGTCGTAGACGAAGATCTTGCCGTCACCGATCTTGCCGCTGCTCGCGGCATGCATGATCGCCTCGACGACGCGTTCGACGATCGCCTCGGGCACCGCAATCTCGATCTTGATCTTCGGCAGGAAATCGACGACGTACTCGGCGCCGCGGTATAGCTCGGTGTGCCCCTTCTGTCGGCCGAAGCCCTTGACTTCAGTGACCGTGATTCCCTGCACGCCGACTTCGGCCAATGCCTCGCGTACGTCGTCGAGCTTGAAAGGCTTGATGACCGCCATCACCAGTTTCATCGCGCACCTCGCTTCTATGACGGATGACTATACCGAAACCGCCGGTTTTTCGGGGCGCGTAGGAAAAAACCTACACCACAATAGGTCTCCGTCCGACTGTCCCACCAACGGGCCCGCGTTAGACTGCGTGCGTCCGATCAATCGATGTTGCTAGCTTTTAGAGGTATCGCCGTGATTACCGTTTCTGCTATCGACGAGTTGGCCCGACGTCTGCTCGAGCTGGTCCCTTCCGTAACGCAGGAAGGGCTCGCCAATGCCTCTTACGAGGCGCGCGAGGCGCGCGCGGATCTCGCCGCCAACATGCGCGACACGCTGCGCAGCAGTTTGCGCAAGCTCGACCTTGTCACGCGTGACGAGTTCGACGTGCAGCGCTGCGTGCTTTTGCGGACGCGCGAAATGGTCGAGTCCCTCGAGAGCCGCGTCGCGGAACTCGAGGCGATGCTGGGCAACCGCCCCCCGTCCCACTGATGCTCTGTCGCCGGTACGCAAGGTCGGCGACGCACCCTTTTCCGCAGGTGGTCGTGAACGAATAACGGTGCCTTCGGGTGCCGCGTTATGGCGATCACGGCTCGCTATCCGGCAGTGCCTCCCTAGGGCAGCGCGGATTTTGCACGGACTGCAAACCAGGCTGGCGCGGCCACCTGCGGAATTCCGCCACGAGCGACATGCCCGCGGCCGGCTCACGGATGAGTAATGTGTAGTCAACATCTGTCAAAATCGTGCATCTTCGGTGATTCGCAATTCATTGGCGCGTCCTGCGAAGACGTTTCATCGATCGTGGCGCTAGGTTCCCGCTTTACGGCAGCAGTCACATCGGTATCGGGCGAGCGGGTCATGGCAGGCGCGGTTGCGACCGATGGGTTGCGCAGGCGACCCACTTGAGCCTCGCGGTCGTCCACAGCCGCGCGCAGGATGGCGTCGCGGCGCCCGCAGTCACGGTCGAAGTGCACTTGTCGGGGGGCCTGCCCGGCACCTCGATCGTCGGTCTCGCCGAAACCGCGGTCAAGGAAGCCCGCGATCGCGTGCGCGTGGCGATCCAGAACGCGCAGCTCGACTATCCTGCGCGCCGGGTCACGGTCAGCCTTGCGCCTGCCGACCTGCCCAAGGACGGCGGCCGTTTCGACCTGCCGATTGCGCTGGGCATCCTCGCGGCTGCGGGCCACGTACCGAAGGAAAGCCTCGCGCGCTACGAATTCGTCGGCGAACTTGCGTTGTCGGGCGAGTTGCGTGCCGTCAGGGGCGTTCTGCCGGCCGCGCTCAAGGCTGCGGAATCGGGTCGCGCGCTGATCGTGCCGCACGCGAATCTCGCCGAAGCCGCGCTCGCCTCCTCGACGCACGTGCGGTCCGCGGGCTCGCTGCTCGACGTACTGGGCTTCCTGCGTGGCGTCGCAAACCTGTCCGATGCGCCCGCTTCCTTGGCTGCGTCACTCGAAGCCCTCAGCGCCTGCTCCGACCTCGCGGATGTGCGCGGGCAGCCGCACGCGCGACGCGCGCTTGAGATCGCCGCTGCGGGCGCTCACCACCTGCTGCTGGTCGGGCCGCCCGGTACCGGCAAGACGATGCTCGCAAGCCGGCTGCCGGGATTGCTACCCGAATTGACGGAGTCCGAGGCACTCGAGGCTGCGGCGGTTCGCTCGGTTGCCGGGCTGCCGATCGACATTCGCGCGTGGCGGACGCGCCCGTTTCGCGCGCCGCACCACACCGCATCGGCGGTCGCGCTGGTCGGCGGGGGCTCGATTCCGCGGCCCGGCGAGATCTCGCTCGCGCATCGCGGCGTGCTTTTCCTCGATGAACTCCCCGAATTCGATCGCCGCGTCCTCGAGGTGTTGCGCGAGCCGCTCGAATCGGGTCGCATCGCGATTTCGCGCGCCGCGCGGCAGGCCGAATTTCCTGCGGCGTTCCAGCTCGTCGCCGCGATGAACCCCTGCCCCTGCGGTTACGCCGGCGACGCATCCGGCCGCTGCACCTGCACGCCCGAGGCGGTGCGTCGTTATCGTTCGCGCGTATCCGGTCCGTTGCTCGACCGCATCGACATGCTGGTAGAAGTCCCGCGCATTGCGCTCGCCGAGCTCGCACGCGCCAATGCTGGCGCGGAGAGCAGCGCGATCGTGCGTGAGCGCGTCGTCGCCGCGCGCGCGTTGCAGACGGCGCGCGCGCAGAAGCCGAATGCCGCGCTGCTGCATCACGAAGTGCAACGCCATTGCGCACTCTCCAGCGGCGACCGCGCATTGCTCGAACGCGCGCTCGACCGACTCGGCCTGTCTGCGCGCGCATATCAGCGCATCCTGCGCGTAGCACGCACCATCGCGGACCTCGCGTCGAGCGACGAGATCCGCACGGCCCATCTAGCCGAGGCCATCCAGTTCCGCAGACTCGCTCTGCGCGACTGAAGCGACAAACCCTTGGCGCGCGGTGCGCCCTTGCAGCGGGTTCGGCATGGCGCTTTTTTCGGCGCATAATCGCAAGTGATGCAGCGTGCGGTGACGGGCGGGGGTCCCGAGCGGATGACTCGCTTCAACACAACCCAGTGGAGCCTCGTCCTCGGCGCCAAGGGCGAAGGAGGCGATGCGCGCGCCGCGCTCGAAGCGCTGTGCCGCACGTATCGCCCTCCCGTGCTCGCCTTCGTGCGCAACTCCGGCTACCCGCATGATGCCGCCGAAGACCTGACCCAATCTTTCTTCACACGCTTTTTGGAGCGCGAGTATTTCGCCGAAGCCGACCCCGCGCGCGGTCGCTTTCGCGCATATCTAATGACAGCCGTGCGCCATTTCCTGATCAACGCGGCCAGCGAGGCGCGGGCGGTCAAACGCGGCGGCCGCATGCGCTTCGAATCGATGGACGATGCGGGTGAGCATCTGAGTCAGGTCGATGGCGACACGCCCGAGCGCGCGTTCGAGCAGGCCTGGGCGCTCGTCGTGCTCGACTCGGCGATGCGGCGTCTGCGCAAGGAGGCCCAGCACGCCGGCAAGGAAAGTCTCTTCGATCAGTTGCGCGGCTTCCTCTCCGAACAGCCCAGCGACGACGACTATGCGCGCGTGGCGACACTCCTGAACTTGCGCCGCAACACAGTAGCCGTCTCGGTGCATCGCCTGCGCCACCGTCTGCGGGAGCTGGTCCGTGAAGAGGTGGCACAGACCGCCGCCGATCACGACGCGTTCGACACCGAGCTGCGCGAGCTGCGCGGTGCGCTCGGCGCCGCGGCGCAGTAATTCGCCAAACGAAATACTTCGATTCGAACCGCCGGGTCATGCAATCGCGGCGCGCAATCGGTTCGTCGTTTTCGCGTGTTCGTTCCAGCCTTGGCGGAGTCGCGACATGCGGCGCTCCGCCTCCGCGTCGGCGGCGGGCGACGAGCGCATCCTGCACGCTCGCGCACTCGCACGCGGCGAATCGACATGCACTCGCGCTACCATGGCCCGACCCCAAGACGGTGACGAGACGTAATGGAGCTTGCCCCTTCCCAGAGCCATGCCGGTGGACTGCGCGGCCTCCTCGACGTGCTGTGGCGCATCCATACGAAGGATCGCAACGCCGTACTCGGCATCATCGTCGGTACGCAAGGCTCGACCTATCGCAAGCCCGGTGCGCTCGTACTGCTCGATAAGTCCGGCCTGCGGCACGGCGTGATCAGCGGCGGCTGTCTCGAGCCCGCGCTCGAGGACGCCGCCCGCGCGGTCCACGCGAGCGGCGTTGCGGCGAGCGTCGAGTTCGACACGAGCAGCGATGAAGATCTGCTGTTCGGCACCGGCATCGGCTGCCGCGGCCGGGTGCACATGCTGCTGTTGCCGCTGCCCGTCCGCGCGCCACTCGCGCGCGCGCTGTTCGCGGTGCCCGAGAAAGGCGCCGCGCTGACGCTCTCGCTCGTCACTGCGGGCGACGAACTCGGCGCGGGTTCGGCAGCGTTCGCGGAGGATGCGGAGGTGTTCGCCTGGGATGCACGCGGCGAATCCGTCGCGCCCGGCGCGCAGCCGTCGCTTCAGCTCACGATACCCGCACCGCCACAACTGCTGCTGCTCGGCGCGGGGCCCGAGACTGCCTCGCTCGCGACTTTCGCGTATCGGCTCGGCTGGTTCACTAACGTCGTCGAGCATCGCGGCCGCTGGTCCGCCTTCGCACGCACGGCGCCGATCGATCTCCTGATCGAACTCGCGCCCGAAGGCGCGTCGCAGACTCTCGCAAACGATCGTCACGCTGCCGCGATCGTGATGAGCCACAACTATTCGCTCGACCTCGCATGGCTGCGGCACTGCGCCGAAGGCGACATCGGCTACGTCGGACTGCTCGGCCCGGCGGCGCGACGCGACGCATTGCTCGGCGACCTCGGTGACGCGTTCGCGCATAGCCTACGTGGCCGACTGCACTCGCCGGTCGGGCTCGATCTCGGCGGTCATGGCGGCGAGGCTGTGGCCCTTGCGATCGTGGCAGAACTGCAGATGTATTTCTGCGATCGTAAGAAGGCCGGCAATGCCTGAGGCGGCCTTCGCGCACGGACTGGTCGTGCTCGCCGCCGGCGCGTCGACGCGTCTCGGCCGGAGCAAGCAGTTACTGACTCTCGACGGCGAGGTGCTCGTCCACCGCACGGCGCGCGTCGCGCTCGCCACGGCGCCGCGCGATGCGGTGATCGTGCTCGGCAATGGGGCAGCCTCCGTGCACGCAGAGGTCAGACAGCTGCCGTTGCGTCGCGTCGATTGCCGCGAATGGCGAGACGGCATGAACGCGTCCTTGCGCGCGGGGCTCGCCGCGCTCTCGGCGGAATGCGCCGGCGCGCTGGTCGTGCTCTGCGACCAGCCCTGGCTCGATGTCCAGCACCTGCAGGCGTTGTGCGCGACGTGGCGCCTCGCGCCGCACGGCGCCGCGGCGTCGTTCTATCAGGGCCGTCTCGGCGCGCCGGCCCTGCTGCCGCGGGGGTGGTTCGCACAGCTGGCGTCCGTCGGCGACCGCGGCGCCCGCGACTTGCTCGAAGCGCGACGCGGCGAGGTCGGCCGCGTCGCCAACGAAGCGCTCGCGATCGACATCGACGAACCCGCAGACCTCGCCGCGCTCGAACGCAACGGGCCTGCGCGCGAGTGACTCGTCGTGAGCGACGCTTTCTGGATTCGACTGCGACCGCGGTGTAGTCTGTCGAGGCAGCCAGGTGCCTGTCTCAAATCGTCGGGACGACGCGGATTCGCCGGTCGGCGATGCCGCGATTCGCTCGGACCCGCGCGTGCGGGTTGCGCGTTGCGCACGACGATTTGAGCCAGGTTCCCAAGCGAGGTGCACGATGAAGCTTTCCGTCAATGGACAGGAACACGAGGTAGACGTGCCCGCCGATATGCCACTGCTGTGGGTGTTGCGCGACGTGATCGGGCTCACCGGCACCAAGTTCGGCTGCGGCATTGCGCAATGCGGTGCCTGCACGGTACACGTCGACGGCGCGCCGATCCGCTCCTGCGTCACGCCGGCCGTCGCACTCGCGGGCAAGCAGATAACGACGATCGAGGGTCTGTCCAAGGACGGCGAGCACCCCGTGCAACGCGCGTGGATCGAAGCCGACGTCGTGCAGTGCGGCTACTGCCAGTCGGGCCAGGTCATGGCTGCCGCCGCGCTGCTCAAGCAGAAACCGGCGCCGACCGATGCAGACATCGATGCCGCGATGAGCGGCAACATCTGCCGCTGCGGCACCTACCAGCGCATCCGCGCAGGCGTGCATCGCGCGGCCGACCTCATGAAGCTGGCAAGCCTGACTGAGGAGCCGACCCATGTGGCCTAATTTGTCGAAGGATGGCAACGCCGACCTCGCGGGAGTGATCGACGAACTCGCGGGCAACCTGCGCGTCGATCGCGAGACGCCGGCGGAAACACGCATTCCGTCGCGCCGTGACTTCCTCAAGACCGGCGCGACGTTGTCCGCCGGCCTCGTAATCGCGTGTTTCGTGCCGCTCGGCGCACGCCGCGCGTTCGCGGAGGAGCCCGCGCCCGCCGTCGCGAAGCCGCCGCCGATTCCGCCGAACGCGTTCATTCGCGTCGCGCCCGACAACAGCGTGACCGTGCTGCTCAAGCACTCTGAGATGGGCCAGGGCGTGTGGACCTCGATCCCGATGGTCGTCGCCGAAGAGCTCGACTGCGACTGGTCACAGGTGCGCGTCGAGCACGCGCCCGCGGCGCCGGCCTATGCGCACACCGCGTTCGGCATCCAGATGACCGGTGGCTCGACGAGCACGTGGGAATCGTTCGACCAGCTGCGCCATGCGGGCGCGACCGCGCGCGCGATGCTCGTGATGGCTGCGGCGCAGAAGTGGAAGATGCAGCCGACGGAATGCAAGACAGAGAACGGATTCGTGATCTGTGGCACGCATAAGGCGAGCTACGGCGAACTCGCCGACGCCGCCGCGAAGCTGACGCCTCCCGACGGCGTGGCGCTCAAGGACGCGAAGGATTTTCGCATCATCGGCAAGCCGACGAAGCGTCTCGACAGCAAGGCCAAGGTCACCGGCAGGGCCGAGTTCGGCATCGACGTCAAGCGCCCGAACATGGTCGTCGCCGTCGTCGCGCGCGCACCGGTGTTCGGCGCGAAAGTGAAATCGTTCGACGCCAGCAAAGCGAAAGCGGTCACCGGCGTCGTCGACGTGGTCCAGGTGCCGAGCGGCATTGCGGTGCTCGGCAAGCACTTCTGGGCGGCCAAGCAGGGCCGCGACGCGCTCACGATCGATTGGGATCTCGGCGCGGGCACCGCGCTGTCCACGGTCGCGATGCGCGAGGACTACCGCAAGCAGGCGCGCACTCCGGGCGTCGTCGCGAAGAAGGCCGGCGGCGTCGACGCGGCGTTCAAGGGCGCGAAACCCATTGAGGCCGAGTACGAGGTGCCGTTCCTCGCGCATGCGCCGATGGAGCCTGAGAATTGCACGGTTGAGATCGGCAAGGACGGCGCGGACATCTATACCGGCACGCAGTTCCAGACGATGGACCAGGCGCTGTCGGCGAAGATCCTCGGACTCAAGCCCGAACAGGTGCGCATCCACACGACATTCCTCGGTGGCGGATTCGGCCGCCGCGCAAACCCGACCTGTGACTACGTGACCGAGGCGGTAGAGGTCGCCAAGGCTTCGGGCAAGACGGTAAAAGTCGTGTGGACGCGCGAGGACGACATCCATGGTGGCTACTACCGCCCGATGTGGGTTTCGCGCATGCGCGCGACGCTCGGCAAGGACGGCAAGCCGGTCGCGTGGGCGCACACAATCGTCGGCCAGTCGATCATCGCGGGCACCCCGTTCGCGCCGATGATGATCAAGGACGGCGTCGATGCGACCAGCGTCGAGGGTGCCGCCGATTCGCCATATCTCGAATCGGTGCCCGCGCATCTCGTCGACCTGCACTCGCCATCGAGCCCGATCCCGGTCCTCTGGTGGCGATCGGTCGGGCATTCGCACACGGGCTTCGTCGTCGAGAGCTTCGTCGACGAGCTCGCACACGCGGCGAAGCAGGATCCGCTCGCGTACCGGCGCGCGCTGCTGCCCGAGAAGTCGCGCGAGCGGCGCGCACTCGATCTCGCCGCCGAGAAATTCGGCTGGGGCAAGCCGCTGCCGAAGGGCCATGGCGCCGGCATCGCGGTGCACCAGTCGTTCGGCAGTTATGTCGCGCAGATCGCCGAGGTCTCGGTCGACGACAAGAAGCAGATTCGGGTGCATCGCGTCGTCTGCGCGATCGACTGTGGTCCGGTCGTCAATCCGCTGACCGTCGAGGCGCAGATGCAGTCGGGAATCGTCTACGGCCTCTCGGCGGCGCTGCATTCCGAACTGACGTTCAAGGAAGGCAAACCCGAGCAGAGCAACTTCCACAACTACACGGTGATGCGTCTCAACGAGGCGCCGCAGGTCGAAGTGCATATCGTGCCGAGCACCGCCAAGATGGGCGGCTGCGGAGAACCGGGTACGCCGCCAAGCGCGCCGGCCGTCGCCAACGCGGTATTCGCGGCGACCGGGCAACGGCTGCGCAAGTTGCCGCTCAGGCTGGCCTAAACGTGAGACGCGTCTCGCAGCGGCCCGGCGCCCGCTGCGAGGTCGCTTCCAGATCGCCGAGGCCGCCTGAGCGATCCGGCAAGCGGATGCCGAGCGCGTCATCAGCGCGCTTTCACCGCGGCTGCTCGACACCGTCGGGCCAAACCTTCCGGTTGGGGTCGAACTCGAACGTCACGCATTCAACGGCGCGATGACCGAACCCGACGACGGCGATCGGACTCTCGACGAGCGGATCCAGGCCGAAGGCCGCTTCAATATCGGCCTCGTTGATCGCCGCCGTGATGAATGCGCCGAGACCCAGGTCGGTCGCGGACAGGTAGAGCGTCTGCGAGAGATGTCCTGCGTCGAGCACGGTCACCCGATAGGCCTTGCTGTGGTTGCGGTACTTCCAGAACGACCGCGGGAACCGCGTGACCAACGCCATGAGAACGGGCGCGTCCATGAAATAGTGCTGCGCCGCGACCATCTGGCGCGCGAATGCTTTCGCCTCGATGCCCTTCGGAAGCGGCAGCGGCTCGAGGGAGTGCTCTACCGGGTGGTAGTGGTACAAACCAGGCGCGATGCCCGCCACGCGTTGGACGAGCAAGTAGCCTTCGGTCGGATGTAGGCCGCCGCCCGAAGGACTCGTGCGCTTGAGGACGATGCTGTCCGCGTGGATGGGGTGCGGCTTAGCGCCGAGTACACGGCGCAGCATGCGCGAAAATGTCTCGAGGTCGATTGCGGCCGAAGCATCGAAATTGCGGCAAGTCACTCGCCGTTCAAGCAGGTCATCGAACATCGTGCCCTCGATTCCTGGCAGGGCGACTCTCGCTTCCGGAGCAGCGCGCTCGTGCACGGCCGGCGGTGCGTCGCCGAGGCGCGCGAGCAGCTCTGCCATCGAACAGAGATTCGCGCTGGCGTTGTCCTCGCCAGCCATCACGCCTCGCCAGCGACCGAAATAATGGGTCACTGCTGCATGGGCCTGCCAGTGCGTCGAGCGCAGCGCGTCGTCGCGTGCGCGCACGTCCGCGTGCGCGCCATGGTCTGCGATGAGCAAACCCTTGCCGAGCAGACCACGCACGATCTCGTCGCCCAAGTGCGGCGCTACGTCTGAGAACTCTACCCATTGGGTGGGACTGACGGCGTTGAGGACGCGCGCCTCATTCTCGCCGATGCCGATCTCGGTCTCGAGGTGCGGCGCCAGCGCAAGCAACTCGATTCGTGAAACCAGACCATCGCCTCCGCTCGAGACGGATTGCAGGCTGAATTCGAGCTTCTCTCGCGGCTCGATGAGCAGGATCGCGCAACGCCTGATTCGCACAGGATTCTCTTCCATCGATTCGCATGGGGGGTGTCGCAACCCGCGCGGGATTGTTGCGCAAAGCATCGCTCGTTACACTGACCCAGCCGCATCGTGCGGCCTATGGGGGGAGTATGGCTGGTACACCGTTGACACCCGAATTGACCGACAAGCTTCTCGACAAGCTCGGCAATGACGATGCTTTTCGCGACCTCTGGAGCAAGGATCCGGGTCAGGCAATGCAGCACGTTGGCGCGCCAAAGGACTTCGATGTCGGGTTGTGCCTGGACAAGGGTCCTCTGGCGCCGAAAGAGACGTTCAGACGCAGTCACGCAGCATTCCGTGCGGCCCTCGTCGGCGGCGGATCGCAGTCAGTCCACACCCTGAAGTAGGTTGGCCGACGTGGCCGACGCTTCTAGTGATGAAGCGTCGCGCCCAACTTGTCGACACGCGCGCTGAGGAATTCCCTCGGCGCGGTCGCTGGCCAAATACGATCGAACTCGGCGAGTGCGGCGCGCGCCTCGTCGTCGTGCGAGAGCGCGTGCGCCTGCTCGGCGGCGACCAGCCAACCCAGGTTGGATTCGATCACGTTCCTCGCCTGCAACATCTGCGAGGCATTCCATTCGAGATACGCGCGACCACGATGTGCGGTCAGCCAACGCGCCTCCGCCAATGCCCGATCGTTGCGACCGGCGGCTGCGTATGCGGCTGCCAAAGCGACATGGGTCAGGTACAACTCGCTGCCGTCCACGGTAGGCTCCAGCCGAGATATCGCATCGTCCGGGCGACCTTCCCGCCACGACAGCTCGGCCTCCACGATCGCCAGCATGTGCTCGAGATTCGGGTAGCCACTGCGGTGCGCATGCGGAGTTGCCACCGTCAGCGCCGACTGCGCCATTCCGAAGTCCCCGACCTGCGCGGCGAGATAGGCCCCGTAAAGGACAGCCATCACATCGGCATCGTGATTCGTGGGCGCCGGCGGTATCAGCGCGTCCCGCGCATGCGAGATGAATTGCTTGATTTGCGCGATCTGGGTGGCCGGAGGCGAAAGAAACTCATCGAGAGTGAGTTGGATCGCCCGAGCCGTACGCTCGTAGCGTGCTCCGGCCTTGACCGCCGCTTCGGTGTTCTTGAACGCGCTCTGTCGGGCCGCAATCCAATTTCCTTGATCGACCTGCAGCGTGATGGGCAATTGAGAGGCCGCGAGGTCGGCGGCGGCGATACCCGTGGGTTTCACGGCGTCCAGCAACCGTCCTGCATCGGCGAAGCGACGCTGCGACGCATATGCGTCGGCATAGAAGATCCCCTGCGGCCTGTAGCCGATCGAGGCGGCCGTCGCGAATGTCTCGAGCGACTTGGGAAACTGATCCTGCGCCGCCTGAAGTGACGCCAAAGAATAAAATACCGCTCCGCGGAAAGGGCTGTGCTCGGACAGTGCCGGCTGAATCATTTCCACGGCATCGGCGAACCGGTTCTCCGACTGCCACGCGAAATATGCAGAATTGTTCGATGCGGCGTAGGAGTCGGGATATAGCTTACCCAGCAGCTGCCATTTTTCGATTGCCTGACCGGGCGGGCCGAAGCTGCCGAGCCACGCGTCGACGTAGAGTCGGTCGCGAGTCGAAAGCCGATCCTTCATCGCAGCCGCTTTCAGCGCATTGTCTCGCGCAAGAGCGTCTTCGTCGTTTTCCGAATAGACCCGCGCAATCGCCATATAGGCCAGCGCAAAATTTGCGTCCAGTTCGATCGCGCGTCGCAACAGGCCGATCGCCTCCGCATCACGCCCCGCGATCATCGATTGAAGGCCGAGCGAATAGGCGCGCAGCGCATCAAGGTTCGAGGTCGACACCCTAGGCAATGGCGCGTTGTTCGCCTCAACCGATGCCAGTGCCTCTCCGAGCCGTGCACGCAATTCGCCGGAAACCTTGCCGACCGACGGCAGGACCGAGTCGAGGCCGGTGCCGTCGGCGGTCTCCGCGAAGACGGTCGCCTGCGTACGCGGATCGATCACTTCGGCGGTCACGCGAACGCGACCGCCTATCTCGGCGATACTCGGCAGGATCAACGCGCGCGCACCCTCGCGCATCGCGATCTCCGAGCCCGTCGTCCGGTCTATTCTCGTTCCGTCGGGTCTTCCCATGCGCTTGAGTGCATCGTTCAGCTGCAATGCCGGCACGAGGTTTACGAATCGCGATTGCTCAAGGCTGATGCGAAAAGCCGTGTCCAGCGAGTCATCGAGGACCGTCTGTCCGGTCTGATTTTTCAGGTTGCCCACGACGACCCAGTCGCGTTCCGCGAACGCGATCGCGGGGGGGCTGCGCAGCGCGAAGTATGCGGGTATGCCGAGCGCGGCGATGACGACCGCCACCTCGACGAACAACATGCCCGGGCGACGCCACCACGGAATCTCGCGATGAGCCTTGCCGCTCCACGCGGGCGCGCGGAACGGAGCCACGCCCTCCTCGCCGACCTCGTGAACCTGCACGGGCTCGGGCAGGCCCTTGAAACGGTAGTTGCCGTGCGCGCGCCAGCGCACGTGCAGGCCTTCCTCGATTTCGGAGCGAGCCCGCTGCGCGAGCGTGCTCGCCATTCCCGAGGCGAGGATCTGGCCGGGGCGCGCGATGCTCATGATGCGCGCCGCGGTCGGCTTCACGAGCCCCTCCACCTCGACCGGCTTGGCGCCACGCGCGATGTCGCGCGCGTTGTTGTCCCAGATGACGACGTCGCCGACGTGGATGCCGATGCGCGCGGCGAGCGGCTGGCCCTCCGCGACACCGAGTGCGCACAGGGAGCGCTGGTAATCGAGTGCGAACGCGACCGCCTGCACCGGGCGGTCGAACATGATCAGGAAACCGTCGGTCTTGTCGATCTCGCGACCGCCGTGATGCTCGACGAGGTCGCGCGCGACGCGATCGTGTTGACGCATGATGTCGGCGCCCCGCTGGTCGCCGAGCTTCTCGACGAGCGCCGTGCTGTCCGCGAGATCGCAGATGGCAAGCGTGCGCAGGACGGGCGCCGGCGTGGCGGCCTTGGGTAGTTCGACGGGCAACTCGTTCGGAATCGCGCTCATGTCTTCCCGCCCATGACGGGGTGCTGGCCTGTATCAGGATCTGAAGCTTTCCCCGAAGAGCCTGGGATTCTGCTTTATAAACGCGCGTTTGACCAGTATCCGGGGCGTGAATCCGGCGTCAAAGCATCGGTTGCCCTGCCCGCCAGCCGTCGCCGCCCTCGCCCTTCGCGGCATACAGGGCGCGATCGGCCTCGCTGTACCAGGTGGACCAGTCCGCGCGGTCGTCGCAGAGATTGGCGCCGATGCTGACGGTCAACGAGATCAGGTCGTGCGGCGCCGGCAGCTGCAGTGCCCGGATCATCGCGGTGAAGGCCGTCGCACGCGGACCCAATTCCGCGGCGGCGTCGAGATGCACCAGCAGCGCGAATTCGTCGCCGCCGAGGCGGCAACACAGCTCGTTGGGGCCGATATCGCGGCGCAGTTCATCAGCGACGAGGCACAGCGCGCGGTCTCCGACGAGATGACCAAATTGGTCGTTGATTGTCTTGAAGCTGTCGAGATCGACGAGGAACAGCGCGAGCCGCGAACCGGGTTTGCGCTGTTCCGGTAGGCCCTCGAGAAACTGGTACAGACCGCGACGGTTGGTCAAGCCCGTCAACTCGTCGGTGCGCACGAGGTTGTTCGCATTGGTCAGCATGGTCTGCGTCTGGCGCAGCGAATGCAGCGTCGAAATGAGATCTTCGTTGCGCCGTTTGAGGTTCGCGACGAGCTGCTGCTCGCTCGCGACGAGATAGGTGAACGAGCGACGCATGAACTTGGCGAGCAGCAGCGGCTCGCGATTGAGCAGTTCCTCGAAGCCGACCTGGTCGATCACGCGCAGGCGCGCCTCGCTGGTCGCGATCGCGCTCGCGACGCGCGCATGGTCCCCGATGAACAGCGCGAGCTCGCCGAGGAATTCCCGTTCGCCGATCGCTTTCGACGCGAGGCCGTCGCCGAACTCGAGATGGATCTCGCCGCTCTCGATCACGAACATACTGCGACCGAGTTCGCCCTTGCGGAAGATCGTCTCGCCGGA
>JBDTYX010000129.1:0-9306 GCA_040005435.1 Rudaea sp.
GATGGGCTTCGGTCATCGCGTCTACAAGAACTTCGATCCGCGCGCGACGATCATCCGCGAGATGTGCCACAAGGTGCTTAACGACCTCGGCGTGCACGACCCGCTGCTCGATGTCGCGCTCGCGCTCGAGGAAGTCGCGCTCAAGGATCCGTACTTCGTGGAGCGCAAGCTCTACCCCAACGTCGACTTCTACAGCGGCCTGATCTACAAGGCGCTGAATATCCCGACCGAGATGTTCACGGTGATGTTCGCGATCGCGCGCACCGCTGGCTGGGTCGCGCACTGGCTCGAGCAGCACAACGACAAGGACACGAAGATCGGTCGCCCGCGCCAGATCTATACCGGTCCCGTCAATCGCGACTACATGCCGCTCGCAAAGCGCGGCTGAACATCAGCCTGCCAAATGCGGGCCGGCGCGCGTTGCGCGTCGTCGGCAGAGTGCGTTCGGGGGTCCAGCCGCGAATGGGCCAGAGTGGCTCGTAGCGTGTGCGTCGTCGAGGCGCCGCCGCTCCGAGTGCCGATTCGTTCGCGTCAGCGGCGCGGGCGCAAGAACGATGCGATCCAGCGCAGCGGACCGGTCAGGCGCCAGGAATAACTAGCACGCACGGCGATCAGTGCGTCGCGCAGCTCAGATACCTGCCCGCGCGCGGCTCCAAGCTTGCCTAACGTATCGCTCTGACGCACGGTCAATGCCGTGAGAGCTTCGCGCAGTTCGGCCACGATCGCCGCGTGCTTGTCCTGCTCGCGCTGCGACCGTTCGGCCGCTTGCCGGGTCAGCGTCGCGAGTTCCTCGCGCAGCGCAGCTTCGGCTGACGCATGCCGCGCCTGCTCCTGCTCGACCCGATCCGCGGTCGCGCGCGCCAGGACCGCAGCGGATTCGAGCCGCGCGCCGGCGTCGCGCTGCTGCGTCGCGAGTGTCACGATTTCATCGCGCAGCGCCCGATTCGCGACGGCCTCCTCGCTGGACGATTGTCGCGCTCGCTGCTCCACCTCGCCTGCCTGCCTGCGGGCGGCAGCGGCGTCGCCGAGCGCGTCATGCAACTGCGCGTGCGCCGCATCGAGCCAGTGGTGCACGTGGTCCGTGTATGCGGCGAATTCGCGCCATTCTGCCTGCGCCGACATCGGGTGCGCGGCGGCCTCGGCAACCACTTCGCCGGCAAGCGCGCAGAAAGCGTCGACCATGCCGTCCAGCGTGGCGGCGTTGCGGATCATGTCGCAGACGATCGCCGCGTCGATTGCGTCATAGCGATCGATCTGTGCGCCGACCGAGGCCTCATCGATCGCGTCGATGAGCAGGCGGCGCCCGAAATTCCACTGGCGCATGAACGGCACGCGTGACGAATGCACCATCTCGCCCATCCCCATGCCCTGGTTGAGGACGACGACCGCGCAGCCGACCGCCATCGCCTCGAGCGCGCAGCGCGCCTTCGCGAAGACGAGGTCGTATTGCGGCAGCACCATTGCCGGTTCGCGTGCCTGGTTGCCGGATTCCTTGCCGACGACGTCGAGCGTGATGCCGCGCTTCGCGCATGCGCGGCGCACGGCCTCGGTCTCCGCCCCTGCGGTCGCCATGTTGCCGAAGATGACCGCGCGCTGCGGACGCGCGGGTAGTAGCGAACGGCGCGCGAAGCGCGCGGTATCGACGCCATTGAAGATCGTCTTGACGCGATCCGCGGCGATGCCGTTTTCGAGGACGAGACGCTCGTATGTGTTCGCGTCCACGGCGACGTGGCGCCGCACGCGCGCGAACTTCGGCGGCATGCCGTGCGGATGGACGCGGTCGTGGCACACGGAGATCGCCGGGACCCCCGCGAAGTGCCCCAGCGCGAGCACCGTCTCGCGGCAGGTGTTGCCAATGAGGAGCTCGGGAGCCGATGCGACCATCGAAAGGTCGGTGACGCAACTCACGCAGGCGCTGCGCAAATCGTCGCCGAGGTCGCCGATCAGCGGAGCGTAAACGATGACGCTGTGACCACGCCGTTGCAGTCCGAGCGCGAGGTCGCGGACGAACAGTTCGGCGCCGCTGCGGTAGCTGAGGAAACCGATGGCCAGGAGGATGCGCAGCGGCGGCTCTGCGCGGACTACGGATTCGGTGCGCTCATTCGTGTCGGTCATATAGCCCAGGCGATGCAGCAGAGGCCCCGCGATGGCGGCGAAGCGCAGAATATCATCAGGCCTCATCTCACGACGCCATGCGTGCACGCGCGCGTGCGCCGGCGGCAGGCAGGCATTTCGCTGCTGGTGCAGGCGCTGCTCACGGCTCACGCGAAAGCTGCCGTCGAGCCACACCCGGTCCGCGGGCTCGCCGAGACGTTGAGTCGCGCGCTCATGTGAGCGCAGCATGTCTTCGTGAAACGGCAGTTCGATGAACTCGCAGATTCGGCGCAGGACCAGCTCCGGCTGCAGCACGAGCTCCTCGTAGTGCACGCGCAGGCGTGGCGCCTCGACCGCGCTGCTTTCCGCCGCCGCCACGTGCGCTACCCAGTGGGCCGCCAACGTCTCCATTTCGCGTCCCGGGGCGAACCAGAGGTCGCGAAGCGACAACGCGACGTCGCGCCCGTCGCGCACGAGGTGGATAAACCTCGCTTCGGGCATGAGACGGGAAATCGCCGCGATGTGGAAGCAGTACGAGGGTGTCTTGTCGCCGCCGCGTGACTTACCGAAGCGGGACGCGTACAGGCGATAGAACGCGCGCGCAGCGCTTGCCACGGTAAACGGATGGATCGCAGCGAAGCAGAGGGCGAGGTCGGCCTCGGCGATGCCGAAGTCGGCCCAGCCCGGAGCCTCGCTCGGATAACGCGTGATCACCTGCAGGGCGCTTTCTCGCAACGCGTCGCCCTCGCCGTGCAAGCCGGGCAGCAGCGCGAGGAACCCCGTTTCGGGAGGAACAGCAAGATCGGGGTGCGCGTCGAGCATCAGACGCAGCATCGTCGTACCGGAGCGCGGCGCGCCTACGATGACCGGAAATGGCGGGAGGTCGTCGCCGCTGCGCATCACACGGCGACGGCGTCGTGTCCGCCTGCGGCTTTGACGCCCCGCGGCGCCCGCAGGAACTCGGCGACGAGGGCGCCCACCGATTGAGCCACGCGCAGGTCGAGTTCGGGATACATCGGCAGCGCGAGCGCCTGCCGCGCGTTGCGCCGTGCCTGCGCGCATTGCGTGATCGTCGTCAGCGCGGGGTGGGCGTCGGCAGACGTTGCGTAGTAGACACGTGTCTCGATGGCGCGGCCGTGCAGCCAGTCGCGCAGGGCATCGCGGCGGTCGAACCGGATCGCGAACTGGTTGAAGCCATGCATCGGATCGTCGTTCTGGCGCGGCAGCACGCCGAGCCCGGCGAGCGCTCCGCGGTATACGGCTGCGATTTGCTGGCGCGATGCGACCCAGCGGTCGAGGTGCGGCAGCTTCGCGCGCAGGAACGCGGCCTGAAGTTCATCCATGCGGCTGTTGAAGCCGCACGCGGTGATCGTGCCCGAACGATCGAGACCGTGATTGCGCAGCCGCCGCAGCCGCACTTCGGCCCGCTCGTCGGAGACCCGGATAGCGCCTCCGTCGCCGAGCGCGCCGAGGTTCTTCGTCGGGTAGAAGCTGAAGCACGAGAAATCTGCATGCGCGCCGACCATGCCCGCGGACGTCGCGGTTCCCAGCGCCTGCGCCGCGTCTTCGATTAGCACGATGCCGCGCTCGCGGCAGGCCGCAGCGATCTCGGCAAGCTGCATCGGCAAGCCGAACAGGTGCACGACGATCACGGCTTTCGGGCTGCATGCGAGCGCGTCGACGACGGCGCCCGGATCGCAATTGAAGCCGTCAGCCGCGCAGTCGACGAAGACCGGGATCGCGCCGACTCGCAGCACCGCCTCGAGCGAGGCGCAAAACGTATAGGCCGGAAGCACGACCTTGTCGCCAGCGCCGACGCCCGCCGCGCACAGGCTCAGGAGCAGCGCATCGCTGCCCGAATTCACGCCGACGACGCGACCGCCGCCGAGGTAGGCGGCCAGCTCCTGCTCGAATTTTTCCACTTCGCAGCCGAGCACGAAACGATTGCTCGAGAACACGCGGCGCCATGCTTGCTCGAGATCGTCCTTGAGGCGGGCATGCTGCTCGGTCAGATCGAACTGACGCACGCTCATGCTGCGGTGGGCAGCGCGTGTATGGCTTTCTCGGCCAGGCGCATCGCCCTGAGCGCCGAGTTGCCGTCGATATGCGGGTTGCAGCGATCGCGCACCGCGCGCACGAACGCGCGCAACTGGGCCGTGATCGGATCGTCGGCGCCTGCATGCGTCTGGATGGCCGCGGCGCCCGGGCTCCATTCGAATTCCCAGAAACGATCGTGCGATTTCACCGTAGTCCTGCGGACGACGGTGTGCGCTCCGCTCTCGGCGACGAGTCTCGCGCGGTGCCCGCCGGCGAACAGAAGTTCGAGCGTTCCTCGTGTTTCGCGTCCGCCCTCGCGGAGCGCACTCCACGTCGCGGATAGCGGCGTGCAGTCGAGCCAGGTGGCGAGGATGTCGAGGTCGTGGATCATCAGTTCGCGCACGAGATCGGCGAGCGTACGAATCGAGTCCCCGCGCGTGGAGCGCTCGGCGAGAATTTCCGCGGGGGCCGAGAAATCCGGCCGCGTGTTCGTGAACGACGGATGGTAGCGTTCGAGATAGCCGACCTGGAGGATGCGGCCGTGATGGGCCGCGAGGCGCACCAGCGCATGCGTCTGCGCATAGCTCGCCGCGACCGGCTTCTCCACGAGCAGGTCGATGCCGCGCCCGAGCAGGAATCGCGCAACCGACAGGTGCGTGCTCGTCGGCGTCGCGACGACGCAGGCGTCGATGTCGGCAGGCAAGTCGGATACGTCGCCGAAATACTCGGCGCCGCCCTCAGCCGCCAGATCAGCGCAAGCCGCGTCGCAGTCGACGACCGCGGTCAGCGAGATGTTCTCGGAGTCGCGCAGGCGCGCGGCGGCGTCGAGGTGACGTCGCCCCTGGCGGCCCATACCTACGAGCGCGAGCGACAGCGGGCGCGGTTCTGAACCTGCACCCATCGGCTATGCCGCCTTCAGATTCGAATGCCGCCGCAGCGCAGCCACGAGCGGCTCGACGTGAGTCGCGTGCCTGAGCACTTCCCGGTATCGCCCCTCGCGCACGCGTTCCTCTCCGCGTTTCTCGTAGTAGCGCAGGCCGTCGTGCAGCTGAGGCCCCTCGCTGCCTGCGGGAAACAGGTATTCGTAACGGAAGGACTCTTCGCCATAAGCGTCGAACATGAATGCGACCTCGGCGCTGAGTGTCGCGCCGGATTCCGCCGCATAACGTCGTGCGGTGTCGATTTTTTCGCTTAGCGTCGTATCGTCAAGCGCGAGCAGCGAAGCGTGCGCGCTGCAGGCGCGAGAGTCACCGACGACGCGATATTCGCAATGGCGCGGTGACGTGTGACAAAGCGCCGCCGCGCACGCCGCGATCGGCGTGCACAGGTCGTGACCCGGGTGGTAGCCCTCGTCGGCATCGCTGACAATCAGGTCGCTGCCTTCAACCTGCAGCAGCGCGGCGAGATCCGCGACCACCGCGGCAAGCGGCTCGGCGTCGCCGCTGCGGATCAGCTCGTACAGATCCGGCTCGGCGAACCTGCCGGCCATGACGATCTCGCCACCGAGGCGGCCGATCAATTCCCCACTGATGTCGATCCGCGAAACGCCGGTGGAACCGGATCCGTCGGTCAGGATCGCGACGAGCGGACGCGTCTGCGCAATCCAGCCGAAAAGGCGCAATTCGTGCCCCGGATGAGCCACGAGCAGAAGCGGCCGTCGGCTTGGTGTGGTGCGGGTCACTAGGCGGATTTCCCCCATCTCGATCTCAGATTGTATCCCCTTCGGCAGACAGCAGCAGCTCCAGCGCTTCGATCGTCGCCCTGCGCATCGCTCGGCCGTTGCGTGGATCCGTCGGCGCTTGGCGCAACGCGTCCACCGGAAACAATGTCGCATCGATCGTCGCGTCTTCGGCGACGAAACGCAGCGTCGTGAACCCCGCCTCTTGCGTGCCATGGCGCATGCGGCGCTCGCGCATCTCGTAGCGCAGGTTGCGCTCGTCCAGAAATCGAACGGGGGCGTCCGCATCGTCGCAGAACAGGTGCAGGCTGACTGCGGAATGCCCATCCGCGGTGCCTTCGAGCACGGCACCGACGAGCCTGGGTTCGAATGCCGCGAAGAAGCGCATCGCCGCGAGCGCCGTCCGACGCAAGCGGCGCAGTGTGCGCGGCTGCTCGTCGGCATGGAACAGGCGCTGGTGTGCGCGCAGCGCTGCCTCGATCTCCTCGTTGTCCGGCATTGCGGCGGGCTCGCGCGCGTCGAAGCGTGCGGCGGCCTTGCGCCGCGCGAACGCGTAGTCGCGGATGCCGGACTCACTGATCACGCGAGCGGCCTCGGCCGCGATGCGCGCGCGCAACTGCGCACTCGAGCCGCCACCGTCGCGCATCGTTATCTTGCGGGAATCGTGTCTGCGCATGACGCGCTCAAACGCTCAGAAGATGCCGTAGGCTTCCTGCTGCACCTTCTTCTCGTCCTCCGTCGGGGTGTTCGGATTGCTCGCGAGCCTAGCGACATCCTCCGTGCGGAAGACCTCGAGCATGCTGTGCTCGGAGTCTGCCGACACGAGCTGGCCGTTCTCGGGATCGATGCGCGCGGTGACGATGCCGGCGGGCATGTCGAAGCGCTTCTCCGGGAGGCCCTTGAGCGCCACGCGCATGAAGTCGATCCAGATCGGCAGCGCGGTCTGCGCACCGAATTCGGGCACGCCGTTCGAGCCGCGGCCCATCGGCGAGAAATCATCGAATCCCATCCAGGCGCTCGCGACGAGATGATCGTTGAAGCCGATGAACCAGCCGTCGCGATGGTCGTTCGTCGAACCGGTCTTGCCGGCAAGGTCGTTGCGTTTGAGCACCATCGCGCCAGCGCCGGTGCCGCGCTTGACGACATCGCGCATCAGGGAGTCGATCAGATACGCCGTGCGCGCATCGAGCACGCGCGGCGCGAGATTGGGTTTGCCGGGCGTCGAGGCCGGCGTGCTCGCGGCCTGTGCGCTGCCGATGGGCGACAGCGATGCAGGCGCGGTCGCGTCGGCCGCAACCGTGCGCGCGGTGGGAGCCGCAACGACGCGGCCGTCATCGCCCTGACGCTCCGGACACTGGTGGCAGACCACGACGGGTTGCGCCTTGTAGATCTCCTTTCCGTCGCGGTCGTAGATCGCGTCCACGAAATACGGATCAACGAGGTAGCCGCCGTTGGCGAATACCGCAAAGCCGCGTGCCATCGTCACCGGTGAGACGGACGCGGTGCCGAGCGCCATCGAAAGATTGTTGGGTACCTGTTCGAGCGTCAACCCGAAACGCGTGACGAACTCGCGTGCATAGCGCACGCCGATCGCGTCGAGGAGGCGCACGGAAACGAGATTCTTGGACTTGACCATCGCCTCGCGCAGGCGCATCGGGCCGTCGAAGCTGTCGTCGTCGTTCTTCGGCGTCCATTGTCCGTTCGGTTTCGACGGATCCGGGAAGACGACCGGCGCATCGTTGACGATCGAGGCTGGCGTAAAGCCGTGCTCGAATGCTGCCGCATAGAAAAAAGGCTTGAAGCTGGACCCGGGATTGCGATTGGACTGAACCGCACGGTTGAACTTGCTGCGTGAATAACTGAAGCCGCCGACTTCCGCGCGGATCGCGCCATCCTCGGGATCGACAGCGATGAACGCCGCCTGCGCCGCCGGGATCTGCGTGAGCAACCACTTGTCGGGGTTCTTCGGATCGCTGCCGTGAATCAGGCGCACCACATCGCCGACCTTGAGCAATGCATCGACACGCTTGGGCGAATTGCCGCGTTTGCTCTCGTCGACATATGGGCGCGCCCAGGCGAGGTCGGCGAGGGCTACGCTGATGGTCTTGCCGTCCTCGATGTAGACCTGTGCCGATTTCTCGTCGCTCCCGGTGACGATGCCAGGCACGAGGCCAACGACGGCGTGGAAGGTATCTAACTTCTTGTCCAGTTCGGACGGAGTCGCGTTAGCCGGCAACTCGACGTGCGCCTCCGCGCCACGATAGCCATGGCGCTGGTCGTATGCGACGAGGCCGTCGCGCAGCGCCTCGTTCGCGGCGACCTGCTGCGTCGAGTCGAGCGTCGTGCGGATCGTATAAGCGTCGGTCAGTGCGCTGTTGCCGAGTCGCTGCAAGGCGTCGAGACGGACCTGTTCGGCGACATAGGGGGCCTCGAGTTCGATTGGCGGTTCGTGCGCACTGGCGAGTTCTGGCGCTGCGCCCGCTGCCTTGAACTGCTCCTGGGTGATGAAACCGTTCTCGAGCATCCGTTGCAGCACATAGTTGCGGCGTTCGAGCGCGCGCGCGCGATTGTTGAGCGGATTGCCAGTCGACGGGAACTTGGGCAACGAGGCCAGCATGGCCACCTCGGGCAGCCCCAGCTGATCCAGCGTCTTGCCGTAGTAGAACTCCGCGGCAGCGGCGACGCCGTAGGCGCGATTGCCGAAGAATATCTTGTTGAGGTACAGCTCGAGAATCTGGTCCTTGGTCAGCGAGTTCTCGATGCGCAGCGACAGCAGTATCTCGGTCGCCTTGCGCGACAGGCTGACCTCGGAACTCAAGAAGAAGTCGCGCGCAACCTGCTGCGTGATGGTGCTGCCGCCTGGGACGTGCAGGGTGCGCTTGCTGATCATGAGGCCGAACGCGCGTACGATGCCCTGCCAGTCCACGCCCGGGTGGGTGTAGAAATTGGCGTCCTCTGCGGCGATGAAAGCTTGCTTGACGAGGTCGGGCACCTTCTCGATCTTGACCGGGATGCGGCGCGTTTCGCCGAACGTGGCGATCAGCTTGTTGTCGGCGCTGTAGACGCGCAGCGGAACCTGCAGCGTCACGTCGCGCAGCGAGTCGACCGAGGGTAGCCGCGGGGCGATCAGCCAGTACACGACGCCGAGTGCGGCGCAGCCGAGAATGACGCAGGCGATTCCCAGCACCAAAATGTAACGTAGCAGGCGGAAAACAAAACGCATTGGTGGTTTACTACGCAGGCAGGGGCGTGGGATCGGGTGAATTATAGGGTATCGGGGAGCCGAGACTGACAGGTAGCCGACAAGTGGGGCGCCGAGCGGCCCGCGAGAAGGAGACTTCGGTCACTGAAGTGAAAATTTTGGGCGCTTCAGGCAAAAATCCGCTAAATTTCTGTTGCTAATTCGTTAGCCATCGGATATTAATGCGATACATCGTCTTTATCCTATAAAGACCTGTTGCGGGGGAAGAAGTTGAGCCTGCTACGTGGGAAGACAG
>JBDTYX010000346.1:0-2779 GCA_040005435.1 Rudaea sp.
GATCAGTGCTTCGATTTCCTGGTCAATGACCTTGGCGGTATCTTCAGAATATTCATGTTCGCAGAGCCGCCCCGCATCCTATCGCTAAATAGCAAGCGCTTGTTCTTGCCGTCCATGTCAACGGCGAGGACATCGCCTGTTGGCGACGGGGCTTCTGCAAAAGCTGTCTCTCTTCCAGTCCCCATAACGAGGCGTTTGTTGTCGACCCACGTAATTCCAATGGGTAGGTAGTGCGGCAAAAAATCTAGGCGGCTTACAAATTTCAAGTCAGGAAGGTGAAGCACCGCAAGTTGATACTTGCTCTCTCCTTCAACGTTGCTGTGAACTGCGACGGCAATATGCTGACCATCCGGCGAAAGTGAGGGCGCACCTAAAGGCGGATGCTTCGCGAAATCCGCATCAGGTACGACGGAGACAGGCGAGAGCACAACCGGCTTCTCCTCCTCCCCCCAAGCCCGCGACATCGTCCCCAGCAACGCGCCCGCACCAAACACCACGGCCAGCGCGCCGCGCATCAATAACTGAGACATCGTCCCTCTCCCCAACGTGACCAAGGCCTCGATTATGCCAGCATTCGCAGGCGCGCCCAGCGACGCGGGTCTGCCATGCGGCGATGCGTTTCTGCGACAATATCGCTTCATCCGCTTCGGGTCGCAGTGCCGCCGCATGCCGTATTTCCATAACATCGACCCCATCGCCCTGCAGGTCGGGCCGCTCGCCGTGCACTGGTACGGCATCATGTATCTGCTGAGCTTCGCGATCGCGTGGTACGTCGGCAATCGGCGCCGCGCGCAGGGTCGGCTGCCGGTCAGCTACGACGCATTCTCCGATCTGTCGTTCTATGTGATGCTCGGCGTGATCCTCGGCGGACGCATCTGGTACATGCTCTCGTACGTCTCGCTCGACTGGATCGTGCACGATCCGCTGGCCATCTTCCGCGTCTGGGACGGCGGCATGTCGTTCCATGGCGGGCTGCTCGGCGTGCTGCTCGCGGGCTGGCTGTGGTCGCGGCACAACCGCATCCACTTCTTCGACACGGTCGACTTCGTCGCGCCGCTGTTTCCGATCGGCCTCGGCCTCGGCCGCCTCGGCAACTTCATCAACGGCGAGCTCTGGGGCAAGCTCACCGACGGCCCGTGGGGCGTGATCTTCCCGAGCGCGCTCGAAGGCCTCGGCAAGACGCGCGCCGAGCTGCAGCAGATGTATCTCGCGGGCCAGCTCAACGACCAGGCGCGGCATCCGTCGCAGCTGTACGAATTCGCGCTCGAGGGCGTCGTGATGTTCGCGGTGCTGTACGTCTACTCGATGAAGCCGCGCCCGCGCTATGCGGTGTCGGGGCTGTTCGGCCTGCTCTACGGCGTGTTCCGCTTCGCGGTCGAGTTCGTGCGCATCCCCGATGCGCAGCTCGGCTACCTCGCATTCGGCTGGCTCACGATGGGCCAGATCCAGTCGCTGCCGCTGATCGTCGTCGGCCTCGTGCTGTGCTGGATGTCGCACCGCGCGCCGACGCTGCAGCCCGACCCAGCCGCGGCGGCGGCCAAGCCCGCGCCGCGCGAGAAAGCCGCCTGATGCGCCAGTACCTCGACCTGCTGCGCCACGTGCTCGACCATGGCGTCGACAAGGCCGACCGCACGGGCACCGGCACGCTATCGGTGTTCGGCTGGCAGATGCGCTTCAACCTCGGCGACGGATTCCCGCTCGTCACGACGAAGAAGCTGCACACGAAGTCGATCGTGCGCGAGCTGCTGTGGTTTCTGCGCGGCGACACCAACATCGGTTATCTCAACGAACACGGCGTGCGCATCTGGGACGAATGGGCCGATGCGAACGGCGACCTGGGTCCGGTCTATGGCAAGCAGTGGCGCGCGTGGTCGGCGCCGCAATCAAGCGCGAGTCCCGCGCGCGAAGGTCAAGAAGCCGGCATCCCTGCCAGCAATTCTCAACAAGACCGGACGATCGACCAGATCGCGTGGCTCGTCGATGAGATCCGGCGCAATCCCGATTCGCGCCGCCTCGTCGTCAGCGCATGGAACGTCGCCGACTTGCCGAAGATGGCGCTGCAGCCCTGCCATGCGCTGTTCCAGTTTCATGTCGCGCGCCCCGCAAACGCGGAACGTCCCCGCTTGTCGTGCCAGCTGTATCAGCGCTCGGGCGACATCTTCCTGGGCGTGCCGTTCAACATCGCGAGCTACGCGCTGCTGACCCACATGGTCGCGCAGGCGACCGGCCTCGTCGTGGGCGACTTCGTGCACACGCTCGGCGACGCGCACCTGTACAAGAACCACATCGACCAGGCGCGCGAGCAGCTCACGCGCGAGCCGAAACGCTTGCCGCAGCTGCGGCTCAATCCCAACATTACGACGATCGACGGCTTCGCCTTCGAAGACATCGCGTTCGACAACTACGAGTCGCACGCGGCGATCAAGGCGCAGATCGCGGTTTAAGAACGGGAAAAACGGGGCCAGAGTGCAGTTTCCCGGCGGTCGATCGTGATCGAGCAGGCCTTCCAGACTTCGCGGGTGCGGCGCGTCGGCCACGCGCGCTTCGATGACCTATCCCAGGGTCTGAAAAATGAACCTGACCCCTTATTCTCATTCCTGTCTGCCCATCCAAGAGAGGCAAGGAAATGTTCAGGCCCGGCGTCGACTACGCGCCTTTTCGAGAACGCCTGCAGGCGCAGTCGCGCGTGCTGATTCCGAACATGCTCGACGACGCGTACGCGGCGCAGTTCCACGCCGCGCTCGCAGCCGAGACCGAGTGGGAACTCGCCCACCAGTCC
>JBDTYX010000130.1:0-9290 GCA_040005435.1 Rudaea sp.
ACGTCTTCAATTCGATCGTGTTCGCGATCTTCGCAATCCTCTGGGCGCGCGCGTTCTTCGGACGGCTGCCCGGCGCGCCGCGAGGCGGCGTCGTCGGCGTCGTCGGGGGAGCCGCGGGCTGGCTGCTGACCGGCCTCATGCCGGCCGCGGTAGGCCTCGGCGTACTCGGCGCGCTGCTCGGTCTGCTCGGCGGCGGCGGTGGAGGCGGAGCAGCCGGTCGAGGCGGCTGGGGCGTATTCCCCGGCGGATTCGGCGGCGGTGGTATTGGGGGCGGCGGCTTCGGCGGTGGCGGCGGTTTCAGCGGCGGCGGTGGTTCGTTCGGAGGCGGCGGCGCCTCTGGAAGCTGGTGAGGAATAGCGCATGAAAATCGCCCGCATCTGCAGGCATCTCGTCTCCGGCGGCGCGGCGCGGCGCTTGTTTCCCGACAGCGCGCTCGATGCGATCCAGAAGGCGATCGCGGCGGGCGAGCAGCGCCATAGCGAACAGGTCTGCTTCGCGATCGAGGGCGCGCTGCCGCTCGGCCAGCTCATGAACGATCATGCGGCGCGCGACCGCGCGAACGACGCATTCTCCCATCTGCGCGTATGGGACACGCAGAACAACTCGGGCGTGCTGATCTATGTGCTCGTTGCCGACCATGCGATCGAAATTCTGGCTGACCGTGGGATTGCCGCGCGCGTGGGCGAAGCGGACTGGGCGGCCATCTGCGCCGCAATGCGCGAGCGTTTCCTCGCCGGCGATTTCGTCGCGGGCGCCATCGAGGGTGTGAACCGTGCGAACGATCTGCTCGCGCGGCACTTTCCGGCCGACGGAACGCTGCGCGAAAACGAATTGCCCGACCGGCCCGTGCTGCTCTGATTCGACTTTAGCGGGGCGACCACCGTGCGGCCGCGGAGAGCCACTCTATCCCGGATGCGGCGCAGCGGCGCCGCAATATCGGCGATCGCGTCGGCCGCGGAATTTCTCCCAGCGTGCCGCTCCCGCGGCCGCTCAGCCAGTGTGGTACCGCAGCATCATAGGCTCGCCGCCAACGCCTCGGGTGAGCCCGTCGCAGGCTCGCATTGCGTGCCGCGACAGACGTAAGCGACGCCGCCGGCGGCATGCGCCTGCGCCGCGAGGATGCCAGGCAGCGCGGGAGCATGCGCGGGGATGACATAGGCATCGGTGCGTCGATCGCCGCGCTGGGCGAGCGCCGCTCGCCAGGCGGACTCCTCCCCAGCCGAGGCGCGCACGACAATGTGCGTGCGCGGCTCGAGAAAGTCGTTGAGCGCGCGTTGCATCGATGCGCAGGCCTGCGGCACCTGCTGCATCGTCGCGAAGCCCGCTCGCAGCGCGCGCTCGGCGGCGTCGAGGTAGCGCGTCTCGCCGAGCAGATGACCGAGGCGCAGCAGCGCGCGCGCGGCGACGCCGTTGCCGGCCGGGATCGCGTCGTCGGCGAAAGGCTTCGGTCGCTGGATCAGCGCTTCGTGATCGTGCGCGGTGAACCAGAAACCACCGTCCCGTGTGTCCTCGAACCGCGCGAGCAACGCGTCGGCTAGCGCGATCGCCCATGCGAGCTTGCCATCGTCCCATTCGCATTGCAGAAACTCGACGATCGCGTCGAGCAGGAAAGCGTGGTCGTCGAGGTAGGCGGGGAAGCGCGCGCTGTCGCCGCCGGTCTTGGCGAACAGGCGGCCGTTACGCCAGGCATTCGCGTGGAGAAATGCGAGTGCGGCGCGCGCGAGCGAGAGCATTTCAGCGATCACGCTGCAATCGACTCCGTCGGGCTCGCCCGCGCGCGCGGGCGCGCGCGCCGCGCGCGCGAGGCCGCCGATCATCAGCGCATTCCAGGCGGTCAGAACCTTGTCGTCGAGGCCGGGTCGCGCGCGCCGCGCGCGTGCCGCGAAAAGCTTTTCTCGCGCGCGCTCGATGCGCGTCTGCACCTCGCTTCGCGGCAGCGACAGCGCGGCCGCGACGTCGTCGACTCCGCGCGCGCCGATCGGGTTCCAGGCGACGTGCTCGAAGTTCGGCGCTCGATCGAAGCCCCAGTAAGGTTCGGCGGCTGCGAACTCGTCGTCGTCGAGCAGCGCACGGACTTCATCACGCTGCCAGACGTAGAACTTTCCTTCCTCGTGCTCCGAATCGGCATCGAGCGCGGCATGGAATCCGCCCGCCGTCGCGGTCATTTCGCGACGCAGCCACGCGATCAACCGGCGTATGGTCTTCGCGTTCGCATCGCCGCCGCTCTCCGCATACAGCGGCAACAGCTGCGCGTTGTCGTAGAGCATCTTCTCGAAATGCGGAATCTCCCAGCGCTCGTCGACGCTGTAGCGGCAGAATCCGCCGCCGATCTGGTCGTGGATGCCACCCGCGGCGATGCGTGCGAGGCTCAGGCCCACCATCGCGAGCGCATCGGGCGTCGCGAGGTCGAGCAGCAGCTCCATCTCCGCGCCATGCGGAAACTTCGGGGCGCCGAGATGCCCGCCGTATTGACGGTCGAAGTTCTGTGCGATCTGCGCGAGCGCCGCGCGAACCGGCGCGAGGGTGAGCGCGGCCGTCGTCGCCTCGCTGCGGCCGTGGTCCGCGAGGAACTCGCGCAGTACCGCGTTCTGCTTGCGCACCTCGTCGCGTTGCCTGTCCCAGAATCCGCGCACCTGTTCGAGCACGTAGCCGAACGGCGGCATTCCGTGACGCGCCTCGCGTGGGAAGTAGGTGCCCGCATAGAACGGCGTGAGGTCGTCCGCCGCGAGGAATACGGTCAGCGGCCAGCCGCCGCCGCGCCGCGTCAGCGCCTGGTGCGCGAGCTGGTAGATCTTGTCGATGTCGGGGCGCTCCTCGCGGTCGACCTTGATGCAGACGAACCACTCGTTCATACGCCGCGCGGTGTCTTCGTCCTCGAAACTCTCATGCGCCATGACGTGGCACCAGTGGCACGCGCTGTAGCCGATCGAGAGCAGGATCGGCTTGTCCTGCGCGCGCGCGAGCGCCAGCGCCTCGGCAGACCACGGCCACCAGTCGACTGGATTGTCTTCGTGCTGGCGCAAGTACGGGCTGGCTTCAAGCGAGAGGCGATTGGTCATCGACGAAGCCTAACCGATGGGCGCGACCGATGCAGGTGTGTCGGCTAGGAAGCGTCACGGCGGCCGATGCGCGCCACGCCGATCTTGCCGCGGCAAACGCGCATCGGCGACGCGAGGCCTTCGGCCGATGCGCAGACGGTCGCTGCGTCCGCACGCCGAATGATGCTGGCGCAGGTCGTCGAGCAGCCCCTCGCGCCTCGCCCGGTTTGGCATGCCTTCGGCATGGCATCGGCACAGCCCTTGTTGGCCGGCGTGCATTTCGCGGTCTCCGCGGATATCCGCACCGCGCGGACTTTGCTACCGCGAAGGGTTTGCGTCAGCGATCCCGTACCAAGTGTGGCATCGGGTCGTGTCGCTCACGAATGGCCGCGGTGCGAATCGACGCCGGCGTTTTCGCGACGCAATGGCGAAAGGCTGCAGCCGGAACGGCCTTCCAGAACCGGCAACAAGGAGCAGGACAATGCGCATTCTCGACGCGTATGAGGCAAGGAACGTCTGTGGTGGCGATCTCGAGTGCACGGTCGGTATTCCGACGGGGGTTTCATGCAAGGGCAGCCCTGCGGACTTCGCCAACGCGATCGCCACGGGTTACAACGCCGCGGTCTCCGCAACTACCGATCTGTTCTGCTGGATCGCAGGCGTTCCGTAACGTCACGCGGCGCGGTTACGCACACCGCGCCGCTCTTCCGAACATCGTCGATCGAGGCCGAGAAATGGAAAGCATGCTGACCTGCGTCGCCACCTCGCAAAAGCGCCTCCTGCAGAACACGTTCGTCATCGGCGTCGTGTTCAGCCTGCTTGTGGCGGCGGCGGATGGCCTGTTGACGAGAGCAGGTATCGGCAAGGACCTACTGCGGCTCGTCTTCATGGCAGCGGTGGACGGGATGCTGCTGTGGCTTATCGCGGAGAGTTGCAAGGCGACGATACGCACGCTCGCGATGTTTGCGGGGGGCGGGACGCTCGGCGCGGCCTACTTCATCGCGAACTATGCAAATCAGCCGATCTATATCTCCGCGTCGGGCAGCGTCGACTACATCTACTATTTCGCCTATGCGGTCATTCTCGCGCCAATCTTCGAGGAGGCGATCGTGCGCCGCTGGATGTACTTCGGTGCGGCGCAGTGGATGGGCTGGTTTGCATCCGCGCTGCTCGTGTCGACGATCTTCGCGCTGACCCACCGGGACATGCAATTGTTCGCCTTCGGCTTTTCGCTGCTCATGTGTTACATGGCGTTCAAGGGCGTCAAGACGCTCGATCGTGCGGTATTTCACGGTTCGCACAGTCTGATTCTGCAAGGCTTGCTCGTGTTCTACGCAACCTAGCGGCCGCCTTCTAGCGGCCTGTCGCGCGAGCGACTTCGCTCGCGCAGAAACATGTTCGCGGCGGCGGGGACCCGCCACGAATCGATGTAAACGGTCACCGAGAGCTCTCTTTGTATAAGCAGTGGTTGCGCAGTTGGTATTCCTGCAGCAAGACCGACAGCGGGGTAGGTCCATGCCGAATACAGACGTCGCAGAGCGGCTCGCCGAAGACGTCGGCAGCAAAGAGTCGCGGCATCAGCTGTTCGCGTTGATCTACGGCGAGTTGAAGAATCGCGCGGGAAAAATACTCGCGGCGCACCAGAACCCCTCGCTCGGCGCGACCGCACTCGTGCACGAGGCCTACCTAAAGCTCGTCGGCGCGAACATCCATACCTGCAGCAAAAAGCATTTCTTCAGCCTCGCATCGCGCGCGATGCGCCAGATCATGGTCGATCATGCGCGACATCGGCTCTACCAGAAGCGCGATCAGCGGCTGCTCGAGGCGCTCGACGACGACATGCCGCATCCCGCCGCGACCAACATGCCCGATCTCGTCGTGCTCGATCGCGCCCTGGATCTGCTGAGCGCGCAGGAACCCGATCTTGCGGAGGTCGTGGAGCTGCATTTTTTCGGCGGACTGGGATTCGGAGAAATCGGCGAGATGAAGGGATGCTCGCTGAGCACGATCGAGCGGCAATGGCGCAGCGCGCGGGCGCTGCTGCGAAACACCATGAGCTAGACCAGGTCCGATGCCCTCGAAGTTTCGAGTCTTGCTCGAGCAGGTTCTGGAACTCGAAGCGCCCGCACGAGAGGGATGGATACGCGAGCGCTGCCAGAGCGACGCCGTCATGGCGGACCTGCTGCGCGAAGGCGTGCGTATCGACGCAAGACGCGACACGCTGCTCGACTGCGGATTGGATTCACTCGTCAGCAATCTCGGCCTTGTCCCACCCGATGAATCCGCGCGCCTCGGCACGCTCATCGGCCCATACCGCTTGACCGAAGTCGTCGGACGCGGTGGCATGGGGATCGTCTATCGCGCCGAACGAACCGGCAGCGATTTCTCGCAGGTCGTTGCCCTGAAGGTCGTGCGCGACGAGCGCATCTCGAATCAGGCGCAGATGCGCTTCGTGCGCGAGAGAAGCGTTCTCGCGAGGCTGCAGCACGAGAACATCGCCCACCTGATCGACGGCGGCGTCGACGAGCTCAAGCAGCCCTGGTTCGCTATGGAGTTCGTCGAGGGCGAGCCGCTGCTGCAATGGTGCGACCGTCGCTCGCTTGACGTGGCCGAGCGCCTTCGTCTGATCCTCGACATCTGCGCTGCGATCGACTATGCGCATGGCCGGCTCGTCGTGCATCGCGACATCAAACCGAGCAACGTCATGGTGTCGCGTGCCGGAGTCGTCAAGATTCTCGATTTCGGAATCGCGAAGCTGCTCGAGCACGAAGCAGAGACGCGGCTCGCCACCGATGCGCAGACGCGGCTACTGACGCCGGAATACGCGGCGCCCGAGCAGGTTCTCGGAGAGCCGATAACGACCGCGACAGACGTCCACGCGCTGGGTCTGCTGATTCACGAGGCGCTCTGCGGATTCCGTGCGTTCGGCCGCGAGGCCTCGCCTTTCGAAATTCAGCGCGACGTCGTGGAGCGAGAGCCCGAGGCGATGGCGCTTCGTCTGAAACGCGCCGAGACGGTCGAGGCCGATTCGATCCGTCGCGCGGCGGCGCTGCGCGGTACGGATACGCACAGGTTGCTTCGGATCCTCAAGGGCGACATTCAGAAAATCGTCTCGAAGGCATTGCAGAAGGAACCCGAACGGCGCTACGCGAACGTGTCGGCTTTGACTTCGGACGTTCAGCGATACCTCAAGGGCCAGACGGTCGTCGCCGCGGGATTCGGAAGACTCTATCGCGCGCGCAGGTTCATCGCGCGCAACGCGCTGCAGCTCGCGCTCGGCGGAGGAGCGGCGCTGGCGCTGCTCTGCGGAACGGTGGCAGTCGCCTGGCAGAACCAGCGCATTCGGCAAGAGATCAGCACCGCGGCCGCGGCGCGCGACTTCCTCGTGGATGTCTTCAATTCGGCGAGTCCCTACCAAGGCTCGGGCAGGCCGCCTACCGCCGTCGATCTCGTCGACGTCGCGGTGCAGCGCGCGCAGATCGAACTTCACGATCAGCCGAAGCTGCAGGCGTTCCTGCTGAATGCGCTGGGCACCAGTTATGCGACGCTCGGGCATCGCCACGATGCGGTCCGCATCCTGCGCGAGGCGCATGCCGCGGCCGTGAGCGTCGGCGGTCGGGACTCCGCCCAGGCGCAGGAGATCGCGCTCTCGCTCGTCCAGGCAATGCTCGGCGAGCAGCCGCTCGAGCCGGCCGCAGCCGAGCTGGCAGACGGGCTCGTCGCCGCCCAGCGCCTGCTGCCCGCGCGCGAGCGAAAGCTGATCGTTCGTGCACTCGTCGTCAGAGCGCTTATCCGGTTCGTGCAGGGGGAGCATGCCGCGTCCCTTGCAACGATGGGTGGTGCGCTCGATGAGGCGGACGCGCGGGGGCCCGATGATGATGCGGAGCACGAGTCGAGCCTCGAGGCGCTCGCCTTCGTGCTCTCGGAGACGCGCCGCGACTTGAGCGCGATCGGCGTCTATCGCGACCTGCTCGATTCGCGCGGCAGGCGACAGGGCAGCTCGGTGTTGATCGCGAGTGTGCAATCTGCGCTTGCGCTGCCGTTGATGCGCGCCGGACACGCGAGCGAGGCCGAGGCACTGCTGGTCGCGGCGCGCGACGTCTATCGAACCACCCTGGGCGAAAGGGCGGCTGACTATGGCGAGATCGGAATCCGCTACGGACGCGTGCTGGTAGAGACCCACAGGCTGGCAGAGGCACGGGCGGTGATCGCGGATTCGTTGTCCATCGCGAGCACCCTGCGAGGCGAGCACTCGTTGCCGTTTGCGAGCGCGCTCTGCGCGATGGCGCAACTCGAGCGCGCTTCGGGTAATTTCAAGACAGCCGAAGCGCTCGCGAAGCAGGCCATGATGATCGCGCAGGATGTGGAGGGCAACGATGGCGCCTACACCAGCGCAGCGGAGCACACGCTGGGTGCAATCTATTTTCAAGAAGGTGCACTAAACGACGCGAAGCGCATTTTCGCCGGCGAGGCCGCGCTTGGTGACCGCGAAGGCTCCGTATTTCGCGTGCAGGCGATGGACTATCTCGGCAGGTTGCAGCGCCTCGCCAACGATCCCCTGGGTGCTGCGAAGCTCCATCGTCGCGCCATCGGCATCGGTGTCGCGCAGGCGGGAGATTGGAGCCTCGATGGGCTGCGCGCGCGAATGGGCCTGGCCGAGGACGAGCGCGACGTCGGACACGCCGACGAGGCAAGGGCGATCGGCGTCGAGAATCTGGCCCGCCTGCGCGTGGTCTTTGCGGAAGGTCACCCCTGGGTAATCGAGGCGCGACTGTTTCTCGCGCAGATCGCGCCGGTCGCGAATGCTTCGGTTCGTGTTGAAGATGCTGCGGACTGCCCGATCCCGTGTCCCGAATTCCGATCGGACGAAGCGGTACCCGCGACGCAGCGGACGCCGTGAGCGCAGTCCGCTCTTGCGAGACAGCGGACGCAATGCCTCGCGCTCGTTCCGAATCGCCGTTGAAGGGTTTTGCTCGATTTTCGCGTACCAGAATGATGCAACGCACTGGCGTGTCGGATGGTCCGACTACGCGACTTCGAGGAGGGAGGTATCAATGCGCAATCTCAAAGATGACGAGACGGCTGTTGTATCGGGTAGCGACGCCGATAGCGACAACGGAATCTACTTCACCCAAGACGGCGCTCCGATCTTGAGTCCGGGGCTCGTCGGACCGCCGGACCGGATGCCGATCGTTCCGTTCATGCCGGGCTGGCCGGTCGGCTAGGGCCTTGGCGTCGGGCCGCGCGACAAATGCGACCCGGCTAGTGGATTCTCGTCCGGCGCGATTGCGTCACCGGGCTGTGCTCGTGTGACGGGCGCGAAATCCGCAGAAAAGAAAAAGGCCCGTGCGTCTGCGCGGGCCTCTTCGCGAACGGGGCAGACCGACGCCTAGGGGCGCCGTGCGAGTTCGGGATTGTCGCGCGTGACCGGCATCAGGTCTTTCTTCGAGACGCCGAGCCAGAGCAGGATCGGGTTGGCGAAGAAAATCGAGGACAACGTGCCGATCACGATGCCGATGATCATCGTCAGCGCGAAGCCATGCACGACCGGACCGCCGAAGAAGTACAGCGCGACCATCGTCACGCCGGTGAACAGCGCCGTGATGATCGTTCGCGACAACGTCGAGTTGATCGCGCGGTTCAGGATGTCAGCCGGTTCGCCCTTTCGCGACGAACGGAAGATTTCACGGACGCGGTCGAACACGACGACCTTGTCGTTGATCGAGTAACCGACGACGGCGAGCACCGAAGCGAGCACCGTGATGTCGAACTCGTGCTGGGTGAGCGCGTAGAAACCCACGGTCAGGATCGTGTCGTGGAATTCGCTGGCAATCGCCGCGATCGCAAAACGCCATTCGAAGCGGATGCCGATGTAGATCATGATGCCGATGATCACGAACAGCACGGCAATGATGCCGTCACTCTTCAACTCGTCGCCGACCGTGGCGCTGACGAAGTCGGTGTGCTTGATTCGGGCGTCGCTGCGCTTGACCTGGAGCGCTTTCAGCACTTCGGCCGCGAGCTGGTCGTTTTTCGTCTTGACCTCGGCGGCGCCCTGGTTGGCGTCGGTCTTCACGTCGCGATTCTGCAGGCGGATTGCCACGTCGTGGGCGCCGGAGCTGACGACCTGCGCGTCGCCGAAAGTAGCATCGGCCAGCGCCGCGCGAACATCGCTGACTTCAACCGCCTCGGTGTACTCGGCTTCGACCAGCACGCCGCCGGTGAAGTCGAGGCCGTAGTTGAGTCCCTTGA
>JBDTYX010000131.1:0-9242 GCA_040005435.1 Rudaea sp.
CGGCATGTTCTGGAACCGCACGACCGCGGCGGCCGCACTCGCCGCGGCGATTGGATCGGCGGTGCTGTCGCTCACGTTCAAGCTCGCATGGCCCGCACTGCCGTTCATGGATCGCGTCGGCGTTGTGTTCTTGGCCTGCGCCGCGATTGCGGTCATCGTCTCGCTAGTGCAGGCCCCGCGCACGGCGGCGCTCAGGGTCGAGTTGCAGGACGTCGACTATTCGACGCGCAGGTCGTTCAACGTCGCGGCGGTCGTGGTGATCGTGATCCTGATCGCGCTGTATGCGCGCTTCTGGTGAATCGGCTTTCGCGTCCGCACCCGACGCTGCGAAATGGCTTGCCTGCGGATCGCGCGGCGACGCGCTTAATTGCGCTATGGCGTGATGCACACGATGCACGGCACGCTGCCGTCTGCGGAGCTCGCGATGCACGCCGCGTCTCAGCGGCCGAGGAAGCGCGCGGCGCCTTGCGCGAGCAGTGCATCGGCGACACGCTGTCCGAGTGCCTCGGCTTCGTCCGCGGCGCGTGCGTCCACCGCGCGCAGGATCTCGCCGGTCGCCGCATCGCCGACGAGGCCGCAGAGGTGCAGTCCGCGTTCTGTCTCGATGCAGTAGGCGGCGATCGGCACCTCGCAGTTTCCCTGCAGCGCGCGCGTCATCGCGCGCTCGGCGTCGACATTGGTCGCGGTCACGGTGTCGTGCAACGGTGCGACGAGTTCGGCGACGTGCGCGTCGCCGAGGCGCTGTTCGATCGCGATCGCGCCCTGCGCCGCCGCGGGCAACCACGCCGGCGCCTCGAGCCGGCTGCGGATGCGCGCGCCGAGGCCGAGCCGGTCGAGACCCGCGCACGCGAGGATGATCGCGTCGTAGTCTCCGGCGTCGAGTTTGGCGAGGCGCGTGTTGACGTTGCCGCGCAGGTCCACGAGCTCGAGATCCGGACGCAACGCGCGTAGCTGCGCCTGGCGGCGCAACGACGAAGTACCGACGCGTGCGCCGCGCGGCAGCTCGTCGATGCGCGCGCAGCGGACGCTGACGAATGCGTCGGCCGCGTCGGCGCGCTCGAGTACCGCGCTCACCGTGAAACCCGCCTCGAGGTTCATCGGCATGTCCTTGTAGGAATGCACCGCGATGTCGGCGCGCCCTTCGGCGAGCGCGACTTCGAGCTCCTTGAGGAACAGCCCCTTGCCGCCGATCTGCGCGAGCGGCCGGTCGAGGATGCGGTCGCCGCGCGTCGTCATCGGCACGAGCTCGATCGCGAGGTGGGCGTGCGCGCCGCGCAGCCGCGCGGCCACATGTTCGGCCTGCCACAGCGCGAGCGCGCTCTGGCGCGTGGCGATGCGCAGGGTTTTCTTCAACGCGGTCATGCGCCCTTCACGAGCTTGCGCACCGCGGGCAGGTTGCGTCGACTCACCTCGAGCTGGATATCGCGCCCGGCGATCCGCGCGAACACGCGCTCGTCCGTTGCGCGGGTGAGGCCGCCGAGGCTCGCGCGCGCGACGAGGCAGTTGCGATGGATGCGCACGAAGCGCTCGCCGAATTCCGCTTCGAGCGCCTTGAGCGGCTCCTCGATCAGCACTTCGCCGTTCGCGTGGTGGACGACCGTGTACTTGTCCTCCGCGAGCAGGTATTCGATCTCGACAACAGGCACGAGCAGCAGGTTGCCACGCACGCGGGCGCACAGGTGCGTGCGAGCCTGCGTCGCGGCCGACTCGTGCTGCACGCGCGCCATCGCGCCGCTGCTGTAACGATGCGCGCGGGTCAGCGCGCTCTGCAGCCGCTCGAGGCGGATGGGCTTCACGAGATAGTCGATCGCGTTCGCGTCGAAGGCGGCCAGCGCATGCTCGTCGTATGCCGTGCAGAAGATCACCGCGGGCGCAGGCTCGATCGCCGCGAGATGCCGCGCCGCCTCGAGGCCGCTCATCAGCGGCATGCGGATGTCGAGCAGCACGAGATCGGGCTTCAGCCGCGCGGCGACTTCCACCGCGGTGCGGCCGTCGCCGGCCTCGCCGACGACCTCGACACCGCCGCACTCCGCGAGCAGACTCGCGAGGCGCGCGCGCGCGGGCGGTTCGTCGTCGACAACAAAGGCTCTCATCGTGCGCTTTTTGAGTTTCCGGCTGCGGTTCAGGTCGCGGGATCGGGCAGGCGCAGAATCACGACGAATTCCTCGTCGCTTTCACGCACCGTAAGCGTTCCGCGCCAGCCGAAATGGTACTCGATCCGGCTGCGCGTGTTCGCGAGTGCTATCCCGTGGCGCGGCGGCGCGCGCTCGCCCGGCGGCGGCCGCGGGTTGCTGATCGTGATCTCTGCCCCAGCGCCGAGGCGTGTGCCGCGCACGCGCACGAGACCGCCTCGCGCGAGAGGCTGCACGCCGTGATAGACCGCGTTCTCGACGAGCGGCTGGAGCAGCAGCGCGGGAACCGGCAGGTCTTCGGGCACGCCTTCGAGATCCATCTCGACCTGCAGGCGGTCACCGAGGCGCAGTCGTTCGATCGCGAGATAACGACGTGCGAGTTCGATCTCGGCGCCCAGAGTCGAAAGCTTGTTGTCGGCGCCCAGCGCCGCGCGAAACAAATCCGACAGATCCTCTACCGCGTGTTCGGCATCGGCCGGGTGGGTGCGGATCAGGCTCGCGATCGTGTTCATGCTGTTGAACAGGAAGTGCGGACGGATGCGTGCCTGCAACGCGTCGCCGCGCGCCTGCGCTTCGGCGCGGACGCGCGCGCGCCACTGCTCGATCACGTAGAAGTAGCGCAGCAATGCGGCGCCGACGAGTGCGCTCAGCGCGACGCTGCGCAGTACGAAACGCCACTGGAACTCCGCAGGCAGGGTCAGCCGCAAGCCGAGCAGCTGATCGAGCGTCGAGACCAGCGTGCTGCAGGTCAGCGTGATCGCGAGGATCAGCGCATACGCCGCGACGACGCCGCTGCGCGGCGTCAGCTTGCCGATCCAGGCGCGGAATTCGCACAGACTCAGCACGCACAGCAACGCGATCCACTGCGCGAACAGCGTCGCGGTACCGAGGCGCGGCAGCAGCGGCTGCGATTCGTCGCTCGGCGCGATCAGCACAGCGACGACGAGCAGCTCGACCACGATGATCACCGCGAGAAGCACTCCCGGGCCGCAAAAATTGGGCAGCCATTGCGGCGCGGCGGCGGCACCGTCCGGCGCGGGGGTATTCGGCGGCGCTTTCGCTGGCATGCGTCGCTCAGCGGATCCGCGCACCGATGAAACGGCGCAACTCCACGATCTCCGGCGCGCAGACCTGGTGCGCCATCGGATAGGCGTGCCATTCGACCGGGTAGCCGAGGCGCAGAAGATGATCGCGACTCAGTTCACCGAGCGCCATCGGAACGACCGGATCGGCGCTACCATGCGCGAAGAAGATCGGCAGCGCGCGATTGGCCTCACTCGCCTCGGCGGCGGTCTTCTCGGCGATCGGCAGATAGGTCGACAGCGCGGCGATACCTCCGAGCGTCTGCGCGTGGCGCACGCCCGCCGCGAGCACGATCGCGCCGCCCTGCGAAAATCCGGCGAGCAGGATATTGGTGCTTGCGACGCCGCGCGCGACCTCGCGAGCGATCAGCTCCTCGAGGTGGGCGATCGACGCGCGCACGCCCGCCTCGTCCTGGCGCTGCGCGATCTCCATCGAGGTGATGTCGTACCAGGCGCGCATCGGCATGCCGCCGTTGATCGTCACCGGTCGCACCGGCGCATGCGGGAAGACGAAGCGCAGCGGCGGCCACGCGCGATCCACGAGTTCGGGCACGATCGGCTCGAAGTCGTGGCCATCCGCGCCGAGTCCGTGCAGCCAGATGACCGCGTGGCGCGGATTCGGTGCGGTTTCGATCTCGACGCAAGTCAGCGGCATGGGAGGTTGCATGGGTACGGAGCGGATGGGGCGATGTTGCCGCATCGTGTCCGCCGCCGCCATCCCCGAGTCCGGCGTGGGCGTGACTTTCGGCGGCTTGCGGCACTCACGCTTGCCGTTATGCTCTCTCTTTTACCCTTCGCAGGTCGCACATGCTCCGCTACGCGCTCGCTGGAACCATTGCCACGCTCGTCTTCTCCGCCGCCGGCGCGCAGACCGCACCGCTGAACCTCGAAAAGATCATGGCCGATCCGGACTGGATCGGCGCGCCGGTTGCGGGCGCCTACTGGTCCGTCGACGGCAAGTCTGCGTATTACTCGCGCAAGCGCTCAGGGTCGCCGATCGTCGACCTGCACCGGATCGAGATCGACAGCGGCAAGGACGAGGTCGTCGACGGCGCCGCGATCGCTGCGAGCGACGCAGCCGACGCGGTCTTCGACCAGGCCGGCACGCGCGCAGCATTCGTGCGCAATGGCGACGTGTTCGTGCGCGACCTCGCGAGCGGGCGCCTGACCCAGATCACGCGCTCGACCGAGCGCAAGGCCTCGCCGCAGTTCAGCGCCGATGGCCGCTTGCTCAGTTTCCGTGGCGGCCACGAGTGGTTTGTGCACGACCTCGCGACGGGCGTTACGTCGTCCGTAGCCGCCGTCAAGGCCGAGAAGGATCCCGACGCGCCGCCCAAGGCCGACGACCTGCGCGACATGCAGCTGCGCACGTTCTCGACCCTGAAGAAATTGCACGACGACAAGGAGACGCGGCGCAAGCATGCCGAGGAAGCGCGCACCGCCGACCCGACGCGCGCGGCGGCGCCGTTCTGGCTCGGCGAGGACGTACGCGTGCTGGACACAGAACTGTCGCCCGATGCGCGCTGGATGCTCGTCGTCACCGCGCCGAAGAAGGCCGAGGAAGGCAAGCGCGGCGAGCTCACGCGTTACGTCACCGAATCGGGCTACGAGGAGTTTGAGAAGGAGCGCGTCCGCGTCGGCCGCAACCCGCCCGTCGCGCAATCGCTGCAGCTGCTCGATCTCGTCGCGCACAAGGCCTGGCCGTTGACGCTCGACGTGCTGCCTGGCATCCACGACGACCCGCTCAAAGCCGTTCGGGACGAGAACGCTAAGCTCCGGCAGAAGGATGCCGACGAGAAGAAGGACGCGCGCAAGGACGACAAGTATGGCAAGCACGCCAGCGAAGACAAGCCGAAGTTGCGCGCGCTGCGCATCGTCTCCGACGCCGAGGACGGCGGCGGCGGCGGTATCGCGTGGAACCGCAGCGGAAGCAACGTCGCGATCCAGCTGCGCGCGATAGACAACAAGGATCGCTGGATCGCGAGCGTCGACTTCGCGCGCCACGCGCTCGTGCCCCAGCATCGCCTCAGCGACCGCGGCTGGATCAACTGGAACTTCAACGGTTTCGGCTGGCTCAACGACAACGCGACGCTATGGTACGAGTCGGAGGAGAGCGGTTACTCGAACCTCTACGTCAAACCCGTCGCCGGCAGCGCGCGCGCATTGATCGCGGGCAGGTTCGAGGTCTCGCACTCGCAGCTGTCCGAGGACGGCCGCTGGTTCTACGTACGCGCCAACGCCGAGGCGCCGTATGCGTACGACGTGTATCGGGTTTCCGCCGCGCAAGGCAAGCTCGAACGCATCACGCACAACCAGGCCAGCGAGAATTTCAGCCTCTCGCACGACGGCAGCGCGCTGCTCGTCACGCGTTCGGCGAGCTACCTCCCGGCGCAGCTCGAGGTCGCCGCTGCCGCCGCGAGCGGCAGCGCGCGTGCGCTGACCGACACGCGCAGTGACGCATTCAAGGCGATGCGCTGGGTCGCGCCGAGGATCGTCGACGTGCCTTCGACCCACTTCAAGGGTTCGATTCCGGCGAAGTTCTACAGCCCCGCCGACTTCGACGCGTCGAAGAAGCATCCCGCGGTGCTGTTCGTACACGGCGCGGGCTACACGCAGAACGTGCATCTTGGCTATCCGTATTATTTCCGCGAGCAGATGTTCCACAACCTGCTGCTGCAGCAGGGCTATGTGGTCCTCGACATGGACTATCGCGCGTCCGAGGGCTACGGCCGCGAGTGGCGCGATGCGATCTACCGCGAGATGGGACATCCCGAACTGGAAGACCTCCTCGACGGCAAGAAATGGCTCGTCGACACGCAGGCCGTCGATCCGAAGCGCGTCGGGATCTACGGCGGTTCGTACGGTGGCTTCATGACGCTGATGGCGCTGTTCCGCGCGCCCGGAGAATTCGCCGCGGGCGCTGCGCTGCGCCCGGTCACGGACTGGCTGCAGTACAACCACGAGTACACCTCGGACATCCTCAACGATCCGCAGATCGACCCGATCGCGTATCGGCGCTCTTCGCCGATCGAATTCGCAGACGGGCTCAAGGACGCGCTGCTGATCTGCCACGGCGTCATCGACGACAACGTGCTGTTCGCGGACTCGATGCGCATCTACCAGCGCCTGATCGAGTTGCACAAGGACAACTTCACGATCTCGCCCTACGCACTCGACCGCCACGGTTTCAGCAATGCCGACTCCTGGCTCGACGAATACAAGCGCATCTACCGGTTGTTCGAGCAGACGATCGGCGAGAAGGCGATGCCTTGAGCGCGTGAGCGAGCTGCCGCGCTGCCCGAAGCGCGCTTCTGAGTACGCGTACGTCGATGCCGATATGAACGTGTGCCCCGAATGCGCGCACGAGTGGGCGCGGATCGCGGTCGAGGAGACGGTCGACGCGGCGAAGGCCGTGCGCGACGCCGTGGGCAACCCGCTGGCCGACGGCGACACCGTGACCGTGATCCAGGACCTCAAGGTCAAAGGCTCCTCATCGGTCGTCAGGTCGGCACCAGGGTCAAGAACATTCGCCTGGTCGACGGCGCCAATGACATCGACTGCCGCGTGGACGGAATCGGGCAGACGGGACTGAAGTCGGAGTTCGTGAAGAAGGCCTGATTTCCGCGCGATGCAAGCCTGCGCGCGTGGCAGGGAGGTCGCGCCTGTGCGTCGCGACGATCTGGCACGCGCGGTCGGGCAGCGAGCTATGCGCGCTGTTTCGTTCACGCCGCAGACCACGCATACTGGGCCATGCCGAGCACATTCTTCGTGGTCAAGCATCCGCGCGTGACGCGCGCGAGCGGCGAGCGCACGTGAGCGGCGCGCCGCGCGCACTCGGCTTCTGGTCGGCATGTGCGCTCGTGGTCGGCAACATGATCGGCTCCGGCATCTTCCTGCTGCCCGCGACGCTCGCCCCGTACGGCATGGCGAGCCTGCTGGGCTGGGGGTTGAGCGCGGTCGGCGCGATCCTGCTCGCGATCGTGTTCGCGCGGCTCGGCCAGAGCCACCCCGCGACGGGCGGGCCCTACGCCTATGCGCGCGTGGCGTTCGGCGACGTCGCAGGCTTCTTCATGGCCTGGAGCTACTGGATCTCGGTCTGGTGCGCGGTCGCGGCAATCGCGGTCGCATTCGCCGGCAGCGTGGCTTCGCTGTTCCCCGCGCTGCTGTCCACGCCCGCGCGTTCCTCCGCGTGCGCACTCGTCGTCCTCTGGTTGTGCACCGTGAGCAACCTGGCGGGCGTGCGCGCCGCAGGGATCGCCCAGCTCGTCACGACAATACTGAAGATCCTGCCGATCGTGCTGATCATCGCGTTCGGCGTGGGCTCGATCGAGACGCGTGCCTTCACGCCATTCAATCCCAGCGGCGGCCATCTGTTCGATGTGACGACGACGACTGCCGCGCTGGCACTGTGGGCGCTGCTCGGCATGGAGTGCGCGACGATTCCCGCAGAGCACGTCGAAGACCCCAAGCGCACGATTCCGCGTGCGACGATCTGGGGCACGGGCTTCGCGACGCTGATCACGGTCGGCGCCACGACCGTCGTGATGGCCCTGCTGCCGCTCGGCGAGCTCAAGGACTCGACTGCGCCGTTCGCCGACGCCGCGCGCAAGCTCTGGGGCAACGGCGCCGCCGCCGCGATGGCCGCCGGCATGGCGGTGTCTTGTCTGGGCGCACTCAATGGCTGGATCCTCGTGCAGGGCCAGATTCCGCTCGCGGCCGCACGTGACGGACTGTTCCCGCGCTGGTTCGCGCGCACCGATGCGAGCGGCACGCCGCGCGCCGGCCTCGTCATCGGCAGCACGCTCGCGACCGTGCTCGTCGCGGCCAACTTCACCGGTTCGCTCGTCAGCATCTTCACCGCATCGATCCTGCTCGCGACGGCGGCGTGCTTGCTGCCGTACGTGTTCAGCGCCGCGGCACTCCTGCGGCTCGAGATGCGCGAACCCGATGCGGCAGTCTGGCGCCTGATCGTCGCCGGGCTCGCGCTGGTCTACGGACTGTGGGCGCTCGTCGGTACCGGCAGCGAGGCGCTGATCTGGGGTGCCGGGCTGCTGCTCGCCGGCGTTCCGGTCTACCTGTTCCAGCGCGGGAAAATAGCGCGCCGGCCTGCCGACGGCCTCGCCGCCTCCTGACAAGTATCACTATTCGCGCGCGGTGTGCTGAGTCAACATGGCGCCTGTCCGCAGATAAACTTCGCACCCATGTCTTCGATGCAACGGCCGACCCCCTCCCTGACCGAGGGCGCGATCGGCAAGACCTTGTTCTTTTTCTCGCTGCCGATCCTCGCGGGCAACGTGCTGCAGTCGCTCAACGGCTCGGTCAACGCGATCTGGGTCGGACATGGCCTCGGCGAGGCCGCGCTCGCGGCAACCTCGAACGCCAATACGATCCTGTTTTTCCTGATCGGCGCGGTCTTCGGTGTCGGCATGGCAGGGACGATCCTCGTGGGCCAGAGCATCGGCTCGAACAACCTCGATCAGGCCAAGCGCGTCGTCGGCACGAGCGTGATTTTCTTCGCCCTGATGTCGCTCGTGATTGCGGTCGTCGGGCTACTGTTCGCCGAGCCGCTGATGGCATGGATGCATATGCCGCCGGAGTCGCACGCGCTCGCCGTCGCCTACCTGCGCATCATCTTCCTCGGCATCCCGGCGATCTACCTCCTGACCTTCGTCAGCATGACGCTGCGCGGCGCGGGCGACGCGCGCACACCGTTCATCTTCCTCGTCATGAACGTCGTGCTCGACATCGCGCTCAACCCGCTGTTCATCTTCGGCCTCGGCCCCGTACCCGCGATGGGCATTCGCGGATCGGCGACCGCAAGCCTGATCGCAACCTCTCTGACCCTCGTCGCGCTCGTCGCATGGCTCTATCGCAGCAAGCACTTCCTGCGCATCCAGCGCCACGAGATGCACTACTTCCGCATCGATCGGACGATCCTGACCTCGCTCGTCGCGAAGGGCCTGCCGATGGGCCTGCAGATGATCGTGATGTCGCTGTCGATGCTCGTGATGATCAGCCTCGTCAACAG
>JBDTYX010000132.1:0-9230 GCA_040005435.1 Rudaea sp.
CGCATCTGCGTGCGTGCCTCGCGCGCGGCCTGCGCACCGGCAGCGAGCGTGACCTGGTAGCCCTCGTCCTCGAGGATTTCCTTGACCGTCGTGCGGATATCCGGTTCGTCATCGACGACCAGAACGCGTCCCGAAGCCATTGTCTGCCCTGTTGCAAAAAAACGACGCTCCAGCATAACGCAAGGGGCCCCTCGCGTCCTCACTCTTGCGCCAGCAGTGCCTCGACGCGTTCGAGCACGGCATCAACGAATGCATCGCCCTTCGTCTTCGCGACGAGGCTGCGGTACTCGGGGAAAATCGCGCGCAGCTCGGCCGGCGAATAGCAGCGCTCCAGCTTGAGCGTGAAACGGAACTTGCTGAAGCCGCCGAACATGCCGATCGCGCCCATCGCGGTGTCGTTGAGCAGCTGCCGCGCCTGCTGCAATGGCGTGATGCCTTCGCCGACCAGCGGCTCGGGCGACGCCACCGGACCGCGCTGCCAGCCGATCAGCGCGAGCGTCAGGAGCTCCTGAACGGCCTGGTGCAGCGCCTCGGGCGTCTTGAACAGACCGGCAAGCTCGGATACGGTCTTGTCGCCGTTGATCGATACGAGCAGCGCGCGCGTCTGCCAAGCCAGCTTGTGCGCGCGCGTGCCGATCTCTTGCCGACCCGCGTCGGTCTTGACCGGTACCGCATTCGGATCCATCGCCCCCTCCGTACGCCCATCACCCACAGAAAACTATTATTTGATGTCCCAGCCCCTGACCGCCTGCATTATCACCCTCAACGAAGCGCAGAACATAGAGGCGTGCATCGAATCGCTCGATTTCTGCGACGAGGTTCTCGTCGTGGATTCGGGCTCTACCGACGACACGCGCGAGCGCGCCGCGGCCAACGGCGCCCGCGTGATCGTCAACGCCTTCGCGGGGTATCGCGCGCAGAAGGACTTCGCGGTGCGTAGCGCGCTCAGCGACTGGGTGTTGTGCATCGATGCCGACGAGCGCGTGACGCCCGCGCTGCGCGCGGCGATCGAGGCCGCGCGCGCGCGCGACTTCGCGGGTGTAGCGGGCTTCCGCTTTGCGCGCGCGACCGAATACTTCGGCGCATTCCTGCGCCATGGCAACGCCTATCCGGATCGCGTGCTGCGCCTGTTCGACCGCCGCCGCGGTGGGTTCCGCGGCACGCGCGAGATCCATGAACACGCGAGCGTCGACGGCGCGATCGGCACGCTCGACGGCGACCTCGAACATCGCGCGTATGCCTCGCTCGGCGACCAATTGGCCCGGCTCGAACGCTATGCGCGGATGATGGCCGAACACCAGCACGCCGTCGGCAAACGCGCGCGCCTGCACAACATCGTGCTCAATCCGTTCTGGCGATTCGTGCGCGGTTACCTGCTGCGCGGCGGCTTCCTCGATGGCTGGCGCGGACTCGTCTATGCATATGTCGAGGCCAATTACGTGCGCCAGAAATTCATCAAGCAGTGGCTGCTCGAGCGCGGTCAGGCCGTCTGACAGGCATCGGTCTGCGCGGTGCGCGAGATGGGCTTTGCCGACTTTGAAAGGCGCGCGGCATCACGAAGCCGGCGTCGATCACTCCGCGTTCGGGTCGCTCGCATCCTCGCCGCTAGGCAGCGGAACCTTGCCGCCCGCGCACGCGGGCACGATCGCATCCGCGCGGAACAGCCACCACTCGCGCCGGTTCGCGTGGCCGACGTAGGTCGCCCTGGCGCGGTCGACGCACGGCGCCATCGGCTCGGCGAGGATGAAGACCCAGCGCCGCGCGGGCGCGGCCTCGAGCCAGCGGATCGCTTCTGCGAGCTGGTCGTGCCAGGGCCGCACGAAACCGAAATCGGTCGCCGCGCGGTCGGCGTGCAGCAGGTTTTGCTCCTTCCAGGCGACGAGGCCGAGTTCGGCGTCGGGACCGATCAGATCTCCGGCGCGGCGCATGACGCCCACCGCCGAACTCGAATCGTTGAGCAACGGATAGGCCCACAATCCCCATAGCAACCACACGCAGGCGAGGCCGGCGAGCAGGCCGCGCACGCCCGCGCGGATGCGGAACACGGCGGCGCTTGCGAGCAGGCTCGCGCCGAGCGCGACGAGCAGCCACCACAACGCGGCGCCGCCATCGCTGAAACCGCGCTGCTGCGCGAGGTCGCGCGCGAAGGGGGGGTGGGCGACCAGCGCAAATGCGCCCGCGCCGAGGAAGCCGGCGCCGAGGATCAGCGAAACCGCGAACGCCGTCCGCCGCGCCCACAGCTGTCGCAGCACGTCGTGCAGATACGGAGCGGCGACGAGCGCAAAGATCGGCAGCGCGGGCATGATGTAGACGTCGCGTTTGCCCTTCGGAAAGCTGAAGAACGCGATGATGAGCACGACCCACGCGAGCGGCAGCAGGATGCGCGCGTCGCGTGCGCGCAGCGCGTCGCGCCAGCGCGGCAGGACGCCGGGCAGCACGAGCACGAGCGGCAACCAGCTAGTAATGATGACGCCGAGGTAGTACCAGAACGGGTGCTGATGGTCCCACGAGTCCGTGTAGCGGCCGGCGGTCTGGCGGAACAGGATGTCATGCGCGTAGGCCGCGTACTCGGGCGCCGGGTTGTTGCGCACCGCGAGCAGCATCGGCACGAGCCACACGCCGGCGGCGACGAGGAAGGCGAACCCGCCCAACAGCCAGCGACCCGCGGCTCGCGACGTCGCGGAGGCATGCTGCCAGTGCGCGATGCGCGCGAATACGTAGGGCGCGAACATGAACAACGCGAGCACGCCGACGCCCTTCGTGATCACGCCGAGACCCGCGGCGAAGCAGCCGAGCCAGTAGGCGCGCCAGTCGGGTCCGATGAGGAAGTGACGCAGCAGCCCGTAGTTCGCGAGCGTGATGAAGAACGTGACGGTCGGATCGATCTGCGCACGCTTCGCCTGATAGACGAACTGGAACGCGCATAACAGCGCGCCTGCGGCATACAGCCCGGTGCGGTGATCCCAGAGCCGGCGCGCCAGGTCGTAAATGAGCCACAGCGTGCCGAGTGCCGCGAGCAGCGACGGCAGCAGGAACGCGACGCGCCAGTTGCCGATCAGCGTGTACGCCGCCGCCTGCATCGCCATGAAAGCGGGCGGCTTGTCCGAATACAGCTCGCTGCCGCGGTGCGGGATCAGCCAGTTGCCGCTGTCGACCATCTGTTTGGCGGACAGCGCAAAGCGCGGCTCGTCGGCGGGCCACGGATCGCGCAACCCGATACCCGCGGCGAGCAGCACCAGCGCGAACAGCAGGAACATCCACAGTTCGCGGCGTGCCTGCTTGGAAACATCGGGAGCGGTGCGGATCATGATCGGGACAGGCGCTTTCGAGGGTGACGATGCTAACAGGCGACGCGTGCGTCTCACGCGACGCCCGCGCGTGGCAGGCGCAGCGTGAACACCGCGCCGCCGCCGGGCCGGTTCTCGGCGCGGATGCTGCCGCCGTGCTCCTCGGCGATCTTCTTCGCCACCGCGAGGCCGAGGCCGGTGCCCTTGACCTTGCTCGTCGTGTACGGCTCGAACCAGCGCTCGCCGAAGCCATCGGGCAGCCCGGGGCCGTTGTCGGCGACCGCGAGCTCGACGAACGCGCGGCCGCCGTCGGCGCCTTCGCGCGTGCTCACCTCGATGTGCGGCTTGCGCTCCCCACTCATCGCCTCGAGGGAATTCTTGATCAGGTTGTGTAGCAGCTGGCGCAGGCGCACCGCATCGGCGCGCAGGGTCGGTTCGCTCGCCGCGAACTGCCGGGTCAGCTGGATGCGCTGGTCGTTTTCGTAGAGGTCGAGCACCTCGTTCGCGAGCGCGTTGATCGACAGTGCGCGCGCATCGATCATCGGCGGACGCGCATAGTCGCCGAACGCGTTGACCATCGCCTTGAGCGCCTCGACCTGGTTGACGATCGTGTGCGTGGCGCGATCGAGGATCTCGGTCTCGTCGGGTGGCAGACGGCCGATGAAGCGGCGGCGCAGGCGCTCGGCCGCGAGCTGGATCGGCGTGAGCGGGTTCTTCACCTCGTGCGCGAGACGCCGCGCGACTTCGGCCCAGGCCGCGTCGCGCTGCGCGCGGTTGAGCAGCGTCAGATCGTCGAATACGACGACGATACCAGAATCGTCGCCGGCGACGCCGAGCTCGGCGCCGCGCATCATCAGCAGCCGGCGCTCCCCGCTGGCCGAGTCGAGCACGACCTCTTCGCGCCATTCGCCCGCCGCCTCGCGCATGTGCTTCAACACCGGGTCGATCATCGGCACGAGCTCGGCATGGCGGTTGCGCAGGACGCCCAGGTGCTGGCCAACATAGCGCGAAATCGGCGCCTCGAGAATCGTCTCGGCGGCATGGTTGGCGGTGCGCAGTACGCCGTCGCGATCGAGTCCGAGCACCCCGGTCGAGAGCCGCTCGAGCACGGCCTTGAGATAGGTGCGCTGGCCGTCGGTCTCGAGCGCGCTGCGCGAGACGCGCGCGCTCGCGAGCTCGAGCTCGCGCTGCATCTGGTTGAACGAGTTGAGCAGGAAGCCGAGTTCGTCGTCGCTGCCTACCGGCAGCGGCGTGTCGTAACGCCCCGCTCCCACGGCGCGCGTGGCGGTCGCGAGGCGACCGATCGGCGCGGTCAGTCGGCGCGCGACGCCGAACGCGGTGAGCACGCCGAACAGCGCCGACAGCAGCAACACGAACGTCAGCACGAGCGAGAAGGTCAGCTTCAGCGAGTCGCGCAGGAACTTGAGCCGCTGGAAATCGAAATTCGCCTGCTCGACAGCCGCGGTGAGCGGCTGGATCTGCGCGGGCACCGGAAACAGCGCGAGCAGCAGGCGCTGGCTGCCGGCTGCCGCGTCGCCGAGTGGCATCGCGACGCGCAAAATCAGGTTGTTTTCGGTGCCGATGTGATCGGCTGACGCGTAACGCCCGGAATCCTTGATCTGCAGCAACGCGTTCGAATCCGGGTAGGCCGGATTGAGGAAACGCGGGTCCGCGCTCTGCGTCGCGATCACCGAACGGTTGTTGCCGAACACCGTCAGCTGGGTCGCGCCCTGCGCGTCGAGCGCGGCGGTCAGGCGTTGCGCCAAGTCGATGTCGGGCAGGTCAGCGAGTTCGCGCGCGAGCCGCTGCGAGCCCTGCTCGGCCGTGCGCAGGCGCTCGCCGAGGTAGGCGCTGCCGATCTCTAGCGCGTCGTTGAGCCCCTTCTCGAGGCGAACATTGAACCACGTGTCGATCGTCGCATTGAGGAAGAACAGCGAGAACCCGTAGACCACGAGCACCGGCGGCACCGCGAGCGCGATCAGCATCAGCAGCATGCGCCGCGTGAGGCGCGCGCCGGGCATGCGCTGCTGCAACTCGCGGGTCAGGCTCACGAGGCGCATGATGATGATGATCACGAGTACGCCGAGCGATAGCGCCGACGCGGCCAGGATCCATGGGTAGAACGGGCCGAAGCGATTGCTTCCACCCGCCGCGTCGCGTGCGAGCAGCAACGCCGCGACGAGCAGGATGAGTATCGCCAGCGCCGGAAGGATCCGGCGAATGGCGATGTTCAACCAGCGTTTGGCGTCACGAGCCATGTGTAGTTTCCGGTGGACAGGCGCCAGTCGGCGTCGATCAGTGCGGGCAGACGCAACGCGCCGGGCAGATTGTCGCGTTGCAGATCGATGCGCAAGCTGTAGCTTTGCACGACGACGCGATTGGCGTCCGCGGGCCAGTCCGCAGGCAGGCCGAGCCGCAGGTCGCTCATCGCGGCGATCAACAGCGCGCGTGCAGGGTAGTTGCGGGTATCCGTGTCGCGCGCCGGATCCTGATCGGGATCGCGCAGCTGATATTGGCGGGTCAGCGGGAAGTAGCGCAATTCGCGATGCCAGGTCAGGCGATCGACCAGCACTGGCCAGCCGAAACGCGCCGCACCCCTCGCCTCGAGCACGACTTCGAAATCGAGTGCTATGCCGTGATCGAGCGCGTCGAGCATCAGCGCGCTCGGACGCCAATCGAGTTGCGCGCTGACCGAGCCGCGCTCGACGGCCGCGCTGCGGATCGCGAAGGCTTCCGGCAGTGCCCGCCGCCCGCAGCCGCCTGCAGCGACCACGAATGATGCGAGAACAAGCGTACTAATTGTTTTTTTCGAAAAGCGCATAGAAGAAACCGTCCATGCCGCCTTCGCCCGGCAGATTCTGTGCGCCGCCGCCCGGCGTCGCATGCCAGCCCGACGGCGTCGCGTCGATGCTGCGCGCATCCGCGTGACGCGCGAGGAACGCCTGCGCCTGCGCGGCATTCTCGCGCACCGCGAGCGAGCAGGTCGCGTACACGAGTCGGCCGCCGCGCGCGAGCAGCGGCCAGAGCGCGTCGAGCATCCGCGTTTGCGCCGCCGCGAGACCGGTCATGTCGGTCGGGCGACGGTGCAGCTTGATATCGGGCTGACGGCGGATGATGCCGGTGGCGGAACACGGCGCGTCGAGCAGGATGCGGTCGAACGGCGCGCCGTCCCACCACGCAGTGGGTTGCGCCGCATCGCCCTCGCGCACGCGCGCGGCGAGGCCGAGGCGCGTAAGGTTCTCGCGCACGCGCGGCAGGCGCTGCACGTCACGGTCGAGCGCGGTGAGGTCGACGTCGGCCGTTTCTAGGATGTGCGCGGACTTGCCGCCGGGCGCCGCGCAGGCATCGAGAATGCGCTGGCCTGCATGCAGATCGAGCAACGCAGCGGAGTGCTGGGCCGCGCCGTCCTGGACGGAGAAATGGCCTTCCGCGTAACCGGGCAGAAGCGTCACGTCGGTGCTCTCGTCGAGTAGCAGCGCGTCGTCGAGCGACGCGACTCTGCGCGCCGCATGGCCGGCCGCGGCCAGGCGATCACGCAGCTCGTCGCGGGCCGCACGCCGGCGGTTGACCCGCAACCAGAGCGGCGCCCGCGCGTTGTTCGCAGCGAGCAACGCCTCGCCGCGGTCGGGCCAATCGCTCGCGAAGGAGTCGATCAGCCAGCGCGGGTGCGCGGTTCGGGTCTCGTCGTCGCCGTCGAGCATGCGCGTCAGCGGCTCTCGCTCGCGCAACCAGCGTCGCAGCACCGCGTTGACGAGTCCGGCGAGTTTGGGGCGACGCAGAGCGCGCGCGGCCTCGACGGTCGCCGCGACGGCCGCGTATTCGGGCATGCGCAGCACCTCGAGCTGCACGATGCCGAGCACGAGCAATGCGTGCAGCTGCTGCTCACGCGCACGTAGCGGTTTCTCCATCAGCGCATCGATCGCCGCGTCGTAGCGCAGCCACCAGCGCGCGCCTTCGTGGAGCAGGCTCGAGAGCAGTGCGCGGTCGCGCGAGTCGCCTAGCCGCGCTGAGTTCGCGGTGAACGCGGCGCGCAGCGAGTCGCCGCCGACGATACGCGCGAGCGCGAGCGCCGCGATCGCGCGGGCGTCGCCCTCTTGGCCTGCCGATGCGTTCATTCGTGCGCTGGCGGCTCGCCCGCATGCAGCTGCGGCCGAGCGTTGAGATAGTCGCCGACGGCCACACGCCGGCCGCCGGCTCGCTGTACGTCGAGCAGGCGCAGCGCACCGTCCGCACAGGCGATGTCGATGCCCGAACGCGAGGCCGCAACGATGGTTCCGGGCGCGGCCGGGGCGGCGCTCACCGCTTGCGCACGCCAAATTCGCAACGTCTCCGCGGCGACCGCGCCCTCGGCGACCGGCCAGGGATCGAACGCGCGCACCTTGCGCTCGAGCGCGGCCGCGCCTTCGTGCCAGTCGAGCCGTGCTTCGGCCTTGTCGAGCTTGTGTGCGTAGGTGACGCCGGCCTCGGGCTGCGCTCGCGGCTCCAGCGCCGCGCCGTCGAGAACGCGCTGCAGACCCTCCGCGAGCAACTTCGCGCCGAGCTCGGCGAGTCGGTCGTGCAGGCTGCGCGCGGTCTCGTCACGCGCGATGTGCACGGCGCGCCGCAACAGGACCGGTCCCGTATCGAGACCCGCGTCCATCTGCATGAGGCAGACGCCGGTCTCGTCGTCGCCTGCAAGGATCGCACGCTGGATCGGCGCCGCGCCGCGCCAGCGTGGCAACAGCGAAGCGTGCACGTTCCAGCACCCGAGGCGTGGAATCGCGAGGATCTTGCGCGGCAATAGGAGCCCGTAAGCGACGACGACGACGAGGTCTGCCGCATACGCCGCGAGACGCGCGCGCACGCTCGGGTCCTTGAGGCTCTCGGGCTGCTCGACCGGAAGTCCCGCGGCGAGTGCGGCCTGTTTCACCGGGCTGGCGCCGAGCCTGCGGCCGCGTCCCGCGGGACGGTCGGGCTGCGTGTAGACCGCGACGATCTCGATGCCGTCGCGCGCGCACGCGGCGAGGTGCGGAACCGCGAAGTCGGGGGTGCCGGCGAAAATCAGGCGTATGGGCTCGGTCATCACTCTGCGAAATCTTCGTCTTTCGGGCCACCGCGCGAGTCCGCACAACGTCGTCGCGCGGGCTGCAGAGTTTACACGCGGTGTCGCGTCCGCCGGCGCTGCTGCTCAACCCGTCTCGGCAGCCTTGCGCTGCTTGGCGAGCTTCTTGCGCACGAGTTCGCGCTTGAGCGGCGACAGGTAGTCAACGAACAGCTTGCCCAGCAGATGATCCATCTCGTGCTGTACGCATACCGCGAGCAGCCCCTCCGCCTCGAAGTTCTGCACGCTGCCGTGGCGGTTGAGCGATTCGACGGTGATGCGGTCGGCACGGTCGACGTCGGCGAAAATGCCCGGTACCGACAGGCATCCCTCCTGGTAGGTCTGCGCGCCTTCGCTCGCGACGATCTTCGGATTGACGAGCACCATCGGCGCGTTCTTCTCCTCCGACACGTCGAGCACGAGCAGCTGTCGATGCACGTTGACTTGCGTCGCGGCGAGCCCGATACCCGGCGCCGCGTACATTGTCTCGAACATGTTGTCGATCAGCGCCTGCAACGCGGCGTCAAAAACGCTCACGGATTGCGCAACCGTGCGCAAACGCGTATCGGGGTATTCGAGTATGGTGAGCAGGCTCATGAAAATATCGTCTCGCGGGGAGCGAATTGTAAGGCAATTCAAGGTCTAACGCGACGCCCGCGCGCACGCTCGCGGTCGTTCTCCGGGTGATTTGGGGCCGCGAAATGGCGATTTCGACGGGTTTAACAAAATTTGCACGAGTTCCGGTTTGTTACTCGTATTTTCTACTACACTCCTCCCCAGTCGTTGGGGAAAATCAGGTGTTTAGCCGCCATGCTTAAAAGACTACCTGCGATATTCTTGGGCCTGTTCATCGCGTTCGCCGC
>JBDTYX010000009.1:0-29540 GCA_040005435.1 Rudaea sp.
CGAGCGAATCGACCGGCGCGACCGGAAAATAGCCGCCCTTGACGCCCGGGCGATGGCCCGAGTTGCCTTCGTCGAAACCGCGGTTGCTCGACCACGACGCCTCTTCGGAGTCGATCTCGAAGCTCGCGCCTTGCATCTCGTTGCGCCAGCGCACCGAGTCGAAGATGAAGAACTCGGGTTCGGGACCGAAGAACGCCGAGTCGGCGACGCCCGAAGACTTGAGGAACGCTTCGGCGCGCTGCGCGACCGAGCGCGGGCAGCGCGTGTAGGCCTGCATCGTCGACGGCTCGAGCACGTCGCAGGTCAGGATCAGCGTCGGGTCGGCGCTGAACGGATCCACGATCGCGCTGTCGGCGTCGGGCATCAGCACCATGTCGGAATCGTTGATTCCCTTCCAGCCCGAAATGCTCGAGCCGTCGAACATCTTGCCATCCTCGAACAGGCTCGCATCGATCGCACCCACAGGAAACGTCACGTGATGCTGCTTGCCGAGCATGTCGGCGAAGCGCAGGTCGACGAACTCGATGTTCTTTTCCTTGATCAGTTTGGTTACTTCGGCAGACATAGAAACGCTCCAATGGATTTACGGGATGAAATAGCAACGGGCGTGCCAACTCGTTGCGGTATACAAAAATGTTTTATTTCAATGAATTACGTTATCTCCTGTGGCAGCGCAGCGAATTTTCGCACCAATAATGTGCAATCCTTTGTGATATATGTATCGCATTGGTGCGAGCAAGATCGACCGGCTGCGCGCATTTCCCGCGGACGCCGCGGCGAACCGCGGTGCACGGTTCGCCCGTTCGCAGCGATCGCGATCGAGGTCCGCGCGCCCGCAGCGCGGCGGTTTCGCGGCGCGCGATTGCGCAACGGGCCCGCGATGCGCCCGCTTCTGAGCCGGATTGCCTCGGGCGAAGCGGGTCAGGTATCGACGATGCCCGCCGCGTGATTGAAATCGCCGATCGCCGCTATCACGAGTGCGACGGCTTCGCGCTCGACCGCACTGAGATGCGGGTTCCAACAATCGATCAGCATGACCGCGCGCGTCGACGTGCCGCGATTCCATGCCTCGTGTTCGAACGTGTCGTCGAACGTGAAGCATTCGCCCTCGCGCCACACACGCGATTCGCCGCCGACGACGATCGCGCAGTCGTCGGGGACGACCAGCGGAAGGTGGGTGACGAGACGCGTGTTCGTGACGCCGCGATGCGGCAGGATGTGCGTGCCGGGCGTCAGAAACGAAAAGCATATCTCCGGCGCGTGCTCGCGGATGCGCACGAGCGGCAGCGCGTCGATCAACGCGGCCGTGTGCGGACAGCGCGCGCAGTTCGCATCGTTGCGCTCGCCATGCCGATAGAAGAAGAAGGCGTCCCAGCTCGGCGCCGCGCCCTCGCCGGCGAGGTAGCCCGAAGCCTGCTCGGGCGACTCGAAGATGAGGAATGGCTCGATGCCATGCGTATCGGCGAGCACCGCCTGCATCTCCGCGCGGATCACGTCGACATTCGATTCGAGCTGCGCATACCAGGGAAACAGCGCACGGTCGAAGAATGCGCTCGTCGGCAACCCGGGGAAGTACAGGAAGCGGGGCTGCTGGCGCGGATCGACGTATTGCGGCGCGACGCCCGCGAGATACACGTCAACGCAGGCCTTCACGCGCGCGAGCGCCGCCGCGCCGTGCGCCGCGACGAGCGGCGCGAGCAGATCGCTGAACAACTTTTGCCGCCCTGCGTCGATGCGATTCATCGCATGCAGCACGAGCTGGCGCATCGCCGGCGCGGTGCTCGCCTCGCTGAGCCAGCGCCCCTGCGTCTGCGCCTGGGTCACCGCGGCAAAATACTGGACGAGTGAGTCGTGCTCGCGGCCGAGTTCCTCGAGCACCCCGCCGAGATGCAGGCGCGCGATGAAGAATCCCGCATCGAGCGTGATCGCGCGCGACAGCGTCTGCTCTGCGGGTACGAGGCGCGCGGCGTCCGCGTAGGCGACGCCGAGATTCTTGAGCAGCATCAAATTGTCGGGGTCGCGCGTGACGGCATGTTCCAGCATCGTCAGGGCCTCGTCGAAGCGCCCCGCGTTGACGGCCTGCAACGCGAGAAAATGCAGAGCCGCGACGTTGTCAGCATCGAGCGCGAGCACGCGGCCGAGCGCGGCCGTCGCGTCGTCGGGCCGCCGCTGTTCGAGCGCCTCGTGCGCGGCGCGCAGCTCGCGCGCCACATCCGCGCGTTCGGGCGCATTGCGCAGGAACGGTGGCGTCCGCTCCGCGTTCACGATTGCGCCGACATCCGGTTGCGCAAGCGCGTCGCCTCCTCCGCGCGGCCGAGTCGGTCGAGCAGCTCGGCCAGAGGGCGACGCAACTCGTCCGCGTCCGGCGAGAGGCGCAACCCTTCCTCGAGATAGCCGACGGCTCCCGCGAGATCCCCGACCCGCTCCATGCACCAGGCGCACGCGTGCGCCGCGCCACCGTGCCCCGGGTCTATCGCGAGAGCGCGCCGATAGAAGCGCAGCGCCTTCACGGGCTGGTCCTTCTTGCGCGCGACGTCGCCAAGGCCTGCGTTCGCGCCGAACAGCTGCTGGTTGGCGCCGATCAGCTCGGAAAACGCATCGCGTGCCGCGTCGTTCTTGTCCTGGCGCAGACGCGAGCGGGCGAGAAACAGCTTCGCGATGCTGAGGTCGGGACGCAGTTGCAGCGCATTTTCGAGTGCGCGCTCCGCGAAGCTGTATGCCCCCTGTTCGAACAGCGCACGCCCGAGGCTTGCCTGGATCGCCGCGTCGTCCGGCTTCTTCTCCGCCGCGCGACTCAGAAACTTCACCGCGTTCGTCGAATCGCCACGCGCGAGATACACGCTGCCGAGGCCGAACAGGATGCCGGGATCCTCCTCGTCGGCGCGGCGACCGATGCGGAAACGGCTCTCCGCGGCATCGACGTCGCCCTCGCGCAGTTGCAGATGTCCGACAAGGCTGTGTGCCTCGACGAGATTCGGGTCGAGCTGCACCGCGCGCTCGAACTCTTCGCGCGCCGTCGCGTCCTCGCCGAGCTGCAGCAGCACGCCGCCGAGCGCTAGGCGATAGCGAGCCTCGGCGGGCGCCAGCTCGATCGTCTGCTGCAACATCGCGCGCGCACCGACGTGATCGCCCTGCTGCTGGCGCAGCACGCCGAGCAGATGCAGCGCTTCGGCGTCGTCGGGCTGCGCCGCGAGGTGCGCGCGATACGCGGCCTCCGCGGCGACGAGATCGCCGCTACGATGGAGTTCGAGGATTTCTTCGAGAGTCATGGGTTGCGGCAGAGGCGTTGCGGGCTGCGCAGCGTCTCTGCGCCGCCGGCCGGGTCAGGAATGATCGCACAGTTCGCGATCGAGCATTTCGACGATAAAATCCTCCGCCCAGCTGCGCAGCGATGCATCGCGGATGAAGCCGCAGTGCCCGCCGTATGGCACGATCACGAGGTCGGTCTGCGCCGACAACTGGAGCGTGCGGAAGTCGGCGACGGGGATGATCGGATCGTCTTCGGCGGTGAGGATGGTCGCCGGCACGTCGAGCGCGGCGAGCCTGTCGCCGACCAGCGCATAGCCATCGAGATAATCCTCGAGCGTGCCGAAGTCGGTATGCCGCTCGACCATGCTGCGCGTGAGCTCGCGCATGTTGCTGTTGAGCTCGTTGCGGTTGAACAGGTCGGCGTGCGGGAAAAGCGACTGCTTGCGCTTGAGCGACCCGCGCCACTTGCGCAGGAAGTAGTACTCGTAGAATGCGGGGGCCTTCTCGATCGCAGACAGCGCGGCGAGTGGACTCACGGGCGGACACACCGCGAACACCCAACTCAGCGGTATGCCGGCCTTGCGCGCGCGCAGGGCCACGCGCAGCGCGAAATTGCCGCCGAGCGAATAGCCGCCGATCATGAGCGGGCGCTGGGGGAACAGATCGGCGATCGCCTTGACCGCGCCGACGACCTCGTCGATGCGGCACGAGTGGAACAGCTCAGCGTTGAGATGATGGGTCTCACCGTGGTCGCGGAAATTGAGGCGGAAGACGTCGCAGCCCTCGGCCAGCAGGCGGCTGCCGGTGTGCAGGACATACGACGAGTGCACGCTGCCCTCCCAGCCGTGCAGCAGGACGACGAGCGCACGCGGCTCGGCCAGCGCGGTCTGCCGGGTATGGAATCCCTGCAGGCGAATGCCGTCGCCACACTCGAGGACATGTTCGGTCGCCCTGCGTTCGAGCAGGTTGCGCCGCTTGCGGAACAGGATCCGGCGCATGCCGCTCGACGCGAGCACCGATTGCACGTGCGGATTGCGCAACCAGCGGTGCGGTCGGAATCCCGTCGCATGCGCGCTCACGCGCGAACCCCCGCGCAGCCTGCCGACGCAGTCACGAGCGAGCAAAGCGCGCGCCTACTCATAGCCGAGCGCGCCGGCGATGCGCTGACGCGCCGACTCAGCGATCTGGCGGCGGCCCTCGTCGGCGAGGACGATCGGCTCGAGGAAATGCACCTCGGCATCGAGCACGGGTCCGCCGAGGATGCGCACGAAGTTGCCGAAGAAGCTCTCCTTGGGGCCGAACGGAACGCGGAGGTCCATCTTGCCGTTGCGGCCGTAACACAGCGCGATCGGCTGGATCTGCACGCCCGCGTCGACCGCGACCTGAAAGATGCGCGCGTGGAAGGTGCGCACGCAATCGCCCGGGCCGGTGCCGCCCTCCGGGAAGACGCCTACCGCCATGCCTTGCTTGAGACGAAGCACGACGCGCTCCATCACGGCGCCGAGCGAATGCGTGCTGCCGCGCTGGTGATAGATCGTCCCCGCGCGCGACGCGAGCCAGCCCACGACAGGCCAGCGAGCGATCTCGGCCTTCGCGACGAAATTCATCATGCGCTGGCTGTGCATCAGTTCGATGTCCATCCACGAGATGTGGTTGGCCACGAACAGCACGCCACCCGGTAACGGCTCGCCGAAGCGACGGATGCGGAAGCCGAAGCGGCGCACGAGCGCGCCCGACCACCAACGCGTCATCCAGTCGTCGAGGCGTTCGCTGCCGACGCGCATGCGGTCCGCGAGTGGATTGAACACGCCGAGCGCGAGCGGAATCGCGATCAGGATGTGCAGCAGCAGCAACGGAACGCGGACGAGATAGCGCAGCGGGCGCAGGTAGTCGCGGGTCGCGGCGGGAATATCTGTCGCTGTCATCCGCCCGATGGTAGCCAAGCTGCAGCGCTGCCGCCAGCGCTGCAGTGCAACATCCGATTCAGCGTGCGGGAATCGCCTGCCTGGGCACCACGGCCGTCGTCAGCCGCGAGATGCAGACGAGCCTGCCGGCCTCGTCCTCGATGCGGATCTCCCAGACGTGCGTGCTGCGGCCGACATGCAGCGGACGCGCCGTGCCCGTCACGCGTCCCGAGGTCACGGCGCGCACGTGGTTGGCGTTGATATCGATGCCGACCGCGAGTTCGGTCTGTGGATCACAACACAGCATCGAGGCGATGCTGCCGAGCGTCTCGGCGAGGGCGACCGACGCGCCGCCATGCAGCAAGCCGTACGGTTGGTGCGTGCGCGCATCGACCGGCATCGTCGCGCGTACGAAGTCGTCGCCGATCTCGGTGAACAGGATGTCGATCGTCGCGAGCATCGTGTCGGCGCGCCTCGCGTTGAGCTCGTCCAGCGACAGCGTGGTTTTCCAAAGGGCCATGAACACTATCTCCGCGGAAGGATTAGACGAGGGACGCCGTGCTCGCTGCGCTCTTCGACGACGCTCGCCCGGGTGTCGAGCGCCGAGCGACCGAGTGCGCGGGCGGCATCGATATGTTCGCCGCGCAGCGCGCGCAGCGCATTGCGATAGGCGCCTTGCGCCGCAGCGGTGTCGGATATGCCGGTGCAGGCGTCGGCGTAGGCCTCCCACGTGGCGGCGTCACCCTCGATCGCGATGCCGCGACCGAGATATTCGCGCGCCTTGCCCCACAGTTCGCTCTGGTTGCACAGGCGCCCGAGCGTCAACAGCAGCGCGGCGCTGTTGGGTTGCGCATCGAGCCAGGTCTCGCCCTGGCGCAGGCGCGCCGCGACCTCGGCGGGACCGAGCTCTCCATAGACGCCGATCAACGATTCGGACCACTCGCGGCGCAGCGCGGACTCGATCTCGCTCATCGCGGCGAGCGGCTGCCCGAGCGCCGCGGCGCGCCTCGCGTACGCAGCGATGACCGCGTCGATGCGCCGCTGGGCGCGGGTCAATCCGGACCACAGGCTACCGAGGCTCGACGCGTCGCTGCTGTTCGCGAGTGCACTCGCGAGCGTGTCGGACTCGATGCGCGCGTAGTCTGCGGCGAACGCCTCGTCGCGCGAAATCGGCGCGAGCGTGGCGAGCGCCGTCGCGCTGTCGCCACTCGCGAGCGCCGCTGCGTTGAGGCTGCGCCATGCCGCCGGCGGCAGGTCGCCCCGTTCCATGCCCGGCTTGAGCAACGCGACGGCCTCGGCGGCCCGCTGGCGTTCGAACAGAAATTGCGCGCGCAGCGCCAGCGCCGCTTCGGGCGCGATCGTCCGCGCCTCATCGAGTGCGGCGTCCGCGACGGCATCGTCTCCACGCGCATGCGCTGCTTGCGCCCGCGCGAGCAGCGACGGCGCCTGTAGTTCGCGCACATGCGCCGCGCGTTCGAGCTCGCGCGTCGCGCGCGCATGCCGCCCCTCGACGAGTGCAACGATGCCGTCCGCGATGCGCTCGTGTCCGCGCCGCCGCGAACGTCGTGTCCACGCGGCGCGCGGCCAGCGCACCGCGCGCCAGAGCAGGCTCGACAGCGACCATGCGAGCAACAGCAGCACGACGGCGACGACGAACGAGGTCTCAACGCGCCACCCGGCGAAGCGCACGAGCACCGATCCCGGGTCGAGCGCGAGCACGTGCCATCCCCATGCGGCGGCGCATGCGACGAGCAGCAGCGCGAGGATCGCGACCCACGTCTTCACGTCTTGTCGCCCGTCGTGGCTGGCGCCGCCGCCGCAGGCGCGGGCGCGCGCGGCAGGTCGGGCTGCAATGCCTGCGTTGCGCGCAGGTTGCGCAGTTCCTTCAGCGCCGCGCCGAGGACTTCCGGAGCCGGCGGCGAGAGTTCGGGCTTGCCGAGTGCGTCGAGCTCGACCAGCGCCGCGCGCACGTCGTTCGAGCGCACGTCGAAAGCCTGCGAGAGCTGCGCGCGCGCCGCGACGAGCGCACGACGGAATAGCGTGGTATCGCGCAGCAGCAGCGCTGCCTGCGCGTCCCGCAGGCTCGCGTCGACGAGCGCTCGCGCGAGCAACGGGTCGCTGCGCGACAGCATGGCGCGCGTCTCGTCGTCGCGGCTGACGCGCACGAACTGGCCGAAGACCTGCGCCCAGCGCGAAGCCGGCTCGGCTTCCTGCTGCACCGCGCCCGTCGCGACCGGAAGTTGTGCGAGGCGCGAGCGCAGCTGCCCGAGCTGCTCCTCGATCGCCCCGCTGCTCAGCGCCGGCATGGTGCCGAGCGCGGTGATCTCGGCATTGATGCTCTGCCGTATCGTCGAGAATGCGGCGTTGTTGGTTTCGACCAGCGCCGCGTCCGCGAGGCGGTACGCCGCGAGCGCGGGCGCAGGATCGTGGAACAGCCGGAAGCGCTCGCCGCCGAGCACGAGCAGCAGCTCGGCCTCGTTGAGCAACAGCGAATCGTGACCGGAAAGGCGCTTGTCTGCGAGGTTCGCGATCGCGTCTTCGGCGAGACGCGCGCGCTCGGACAGGCCGAGCAGCTGTCCGCGCAGCGACTCGTTGACCTTGGCCGCGTCGTCGAGGCGCGCGCGCAGTCCTTCGCCGTCGTGGCGCGCCGCGGCGGAATCGCGCTGCAGCGCATCGACCTGGTCGCGCAGCTTCTGCGCCGCCGCCTGCTCGTCGTGCGCCGCGAGATCGTGGCCCTGTTCGACCGCCTGCAGCTGCCAAAAGAAGTAGCCCGCCGCTCCGAGCACCACGAGCCAGAGCAGCCAGCTCCAGCGCAGACTGCCGCCGCGTTTCGGCGCCTGGGGTCTCGACGCCTGCACGACGGCCGGTTCGACGATGGGCTCAGGCAAGGACGTGGTCGTTTCGTTGTCGGGATCGATCATGGGGTGAATGCTAACGAATATTCGCCCCGGCCGCGCGCGCGTCGGCGCTCACAGGCGATGTCGCGCCAGCGCCGCGGAGGTCGCCTCGATCATGTCGGCGACGCCCGCGGACGCGGCGCGCTGGATGCGTTGCCAGCCGGCCGCGTGCGCTGCTGACGCGAGGCGCTCGCTGCTGACGACCGCGTCGCCGGCGACGAGCCGCGCGAACAGCGGCTCGGGTAGCTGGCGACGCAGGTTGGCGAGCGCCTCGAGGCTCGACAGCTGCACCACGAGCGGCGCGCCCGCGCTTGCGAGCGCGTCGCGGTGACGACGGTCGAGACGCGCGGCACCGCGCTGATAGACGTGGATGCGCTGCACGCGCGCGCCGCGCGCGCGCAGCTCGACGGGTAGCAGGTCGCGACCGCCCGGTGCGTCGATCAGCGCGCAACGGCGTCCGCGCAACGCGCTGAATTCGGGCAGCGCGAGCAGGCCTTCGCTGTCCTGCCGCTGCCGCGGCCAGAGCACGTCGCGCACGCCACGGCGACCCAGCGCAGCCGCGCCGCCCGCGCCGATCGCACCGATGCGCGTCGCGCGCGCGAAGCGCAGTCTTGGCATGAGCGCGTAGGCGTGGCGCACGGCGTTGGGGCTGACGAAGACCACCCAGTCGGCGGCGAGCTCGCGCAGCGCGGCACGGGCCGAACGCGCGTCGTCGATCGCGCGCACGGAAAGACCCGGCAGCGCGAGCACGACACCACCGAGCGCGAGGATGCGGCGTTTCAGCGGCCCCGCGGATGCGCTCGGGCGGGTCACGACGACCACGGCGCCGGCTAGGGCGGGCGGCGGCGTGCGATGGCGAGCGCGTGCGGTCACCGTCGCATCTTAGCAACGGCGCTCACGCGGCGTCGGGCGGCCGGCGGCGGTTCGGCGCTTGATTGCGCCCTGACGAACGATTTCGCGGACAATGGCGCTGCATGCATGCCGACCCTCCTTCGCATTCGATATCCGCCGGTCTCGCCGATGCGATGGCGAAGATACCCCTGACGCGCGCGATGCAGGTCGCCATCCGGTCCTTCGACGGCCACGAGCTGACACTCGACGCTCCGCTGCAGCCGAATGTGAACGACAAGGGCTGCGCGTTCGGCGGTAGCCTCGTGAGCCTGCTGACGCTCGCGGGCTGGGGCCTCGTGTTGCTCAGGCTCGAGGCGCAGGGACTCGACTGCGACATCTTCGTGCAGGACTCGACCACCCACTATCGCGAGCCGCTATGGAGCGATCTGCGTGCGCACGCGCGCATCAGCGGCGGCGACGAGACCTGGGGCGGTTTCGTTGCATCGCTCGCGGCGCGCGGACGAGGACGCGTGCGCGTGGCGTGCCGGGTCACGACGGCGGACGGCGCCGACGCGTGCACGCTCGATGCGCGTTTTGTCGCGATCGCGCGCGCGCGGGGGGACACGCGTTGAGAAGGGTGGTCTACAATGGCCGCGGCACCTGTTGGGAATCGATCATGCGCATCCGCACCGTATTCGTGTCCTTTCTGCTCGGCGCGCTCGGAGCCTGTTCGACGCCGGGCACGCGCAGCGATCTGCTCGAGACCACGCTGCAGTCCTACGCGGCCACGATCCGCTGGGGCAATTTCGAGGACGCCGTGTCGTTCATCGATCCCGCGACGATGAAGGCGCATCCGCTGACGAAACTCGACCTCGATCGCTATACGCAGGTCCGCGTCGCCGGCTATTTGGAACAGCCGATGCATCCCGTCGGCGACAGCGAGGTTCGCCAGACCGTCGAGATCACGCTATCGAACAACAACACACTGTCGGTGCGCTCGTTTCTAGACCGCCAGGTGTGGCGTTACGATGAGAAGGCCAAGCACTGGTGGCTCATGACCGGCCTGCCCGACATCACGCAGCATTGATGACGATGCTGCATCGATCCGCGCGAGTACCCCTCCTGCGCTTGATCGGCCTGAGCGGGATCGGCCTGCAGTCGATCGGCTCGGTCGCGTTGCTGTTCGCCGCCGGCGTGGCGTGCGCTGCGCCCGCCACGCCGAGTGCGCGGTTCGCGCTGCCCGCGCCGGCCGCACGTTATACGATCGAACCCGCCGCGGTGGATGCGTCTGCCGAGTTGCGCGCCGATGTGGGTCGGCCAAAATCGCTGCCATTGCGCTACGCGGTCGAGCGGCAGGCAGGCGTTGTGCGCATGCGCCCGCACGTCGCGGCCGCCGGAGGCGAGTGGCGCGATCTCGCCGGCGGCATGGCGGTATGGCGCATCCCGGTGCACGTCGCGGGCGCGATGTCCCTCGACTTCACGTTCAGCCGCTTCTTCCTGCCACCCGGCGCGCAGCTCTTCGTCGATGCCGACGGCGAGACGCTCGGACCCTACGGCGCGGCCGACAATCCGCGCTCGCGCCGTTTTGCGACCCCGCTCGTGCGCGGCAATCGCGCGCAGATCGAGGTGCTGTTGCCACAGGCGATGAAGCCGTTCCTCGACCTCGAGCTCGAGTCCGTCTTCGCGGGCTATCGCGACCTGCTCGTAGCAAAATCGGTCGCGAATCCGCAGAACGGCAGCGGCACGTGCAATATCGACACGATCTGCAGCCAGGGCGACGCGTGGCGCAGCGAGATCAACGCGGTCGCGGTGCTCGCCTCGCGCGGCTCGTACTGCTCGGGCCAGCTCGTCAACAACACCGCAGGCGATCGCGATCCGCTGCTGCTGACCGCGCACCACTGTTTTTCGAGCACGGACGCGGGCGACAGCCTCGTCGTCTATTGGAAATACGAGAGCCCGACTTGCCGCGTCGTCGGCAGCGCCGACAACGGATCTCCGGTGCCGAGCGCCAGCGCGATCGCACAGACCGGCGGCGCGAGCCTGCTCGCAACGCAGACCAACGCCGACGTGACGTTGTTCCGCCTGCATGCCCCACCGCCTGCGGTCGTCAACCCTTACTACGTTGGCTGGGATCGCACCGAGGCGGCTTTTTCCGGCGGCGTCGTCATGCATCATCCCGAAGCCGACGCCAAGCGCATCAGCTTCGCGGCGGGCGCGGTCGTGATCGACGACACCGATTACGGCCAGGACGTCGCGCCGGGTCTCAATCACTGGCGCGTCGATCACTACGACCAGGGCACGACGGAGCCCGGCTCGTCGGGGAGCGCGCTACTCGACCTCGCCCACCACGTGCGCGGCGTGCTGTCGGGCGGCGCCGCCGATTGCGAAACGCCGGCCGGCGACGATTTCTACGGGCGTCTCAGCAGCGCCTGGCAGGGCGACGGGACGCGCGCGACGCGCCTGTCCGACTGGCTCGATCCAAAAGGCGGCAGCGCGACCGTACTCGATGGCATCGGCAGCTGCAGCGCGCCGAGCGTGAGTCTCGCGTTGAGCCCCTCGGTCGCGACGATCGGCGACCGCATCACGATCAGCGCCGTGGCGACTGGCGGGTCCGGCGGGTACAGCTACGCTTTCGATGTGGACGACGATGGCGTGGTCGACAGTACCGATCCGACCCAGGCAAGCATTCCGGCGGTCTACTCCGGAAGCTATCAGGGCAACGTCAGCATCCGTGTCACCGACAGCAGCGGCTGCAGCGCGACCGCGTCGCAGGCGCTGATCGTGCAGGCACCGGCGATCGGCCTCGCCAGCGGCATTGCGCTGCCGGCGCCGGTCACGCTGTGCGGCAGCACGGACGGCAGCATCGACCCGGGCCAGCGCTGGCGGCAACAGGTCGTGCTCATGAACTACGGTGACACGGCAAGCCAACCCGGTTACGCGATCTTCGCGCAAGACCCGGGGACCCTTGGCCAGTCCTTGCTCACGCTCGAAACCCCGGCGGTTGCGCTGCCCGCGCTCGCGCCCGGCGCGACGACGACCGTCGCACTCGACTACGCGATCGACACCGCGACGACGTGCGGAGCCAGGTTTCGCATAAACCTGCTCGGCGCCACGGACGCGACCGGATTCCAGCCACCCGGCAATGCGGGCCAGTTCGGTTTTGTCGGCGTAGCGCAGGCCGCGCCGGTCGGCGTCGTGGACCGCGTAGTCGAAACGACCTGCGCGCCCGTGACGAACTGTCCGGCGCAAATTTCGAAGCTGCGCCTCGATCCGGGCGCGTACTACGACCCGCTGCGTCCCGGCACCGGCATGACGCAGATCACGCTGCCACAGGGCAACGCAGACCCGCTGTTCTTCGGCCTCTGGTTCGCCGGTGACGCAGCGCGCTTGCCGACCTGGTACCAGCTGCAGGCGGCGCTGCATGGCAATCAGGTCAATTCGCCGCTGTTCCAGACGCATCAGACGCAGCCGCCGACGTGGCCGCAGAAGCCGGTTTCGATCGGGGCGGCGCAGGTCACGCTCGTCGATGCCGACAAGTTCGTGTTCTCGTGGAATTTCCCGGGCAGTTACGGCGGCGCCTTGTACGTGCCGGTGACCGGCGTCGCATCGAGCATCCGCATCTGGAACAACACCACCGAGAGCGGCTGGGGCATCTACGACCAGCTGGCGCAGGTCGCCGGCCCGGGAGCGCCGCCGCTCATCGCGAGCCTCGTCTACCTCTATGACGGCAACGGCGTGCCGCGTTGGGTCCAGGGCAACAACCCGTCCTATACGGACGGCGCGACGCAGGACGTCGCGTTCGTGCGGCCGACGTGCCCGGGCTGCATCTGGCTCGACTCCAAGGCTGGCCAGCGCAGCATCGGCACGATGGTCTACGACAGCTCGTCGGGCACCGCGAAAATCTCCACAAATATAACTTTCCCCGCACCGATCCCGGGCACCTGGGTGCGTTCGCAGCTTCCGTTGAACGCGCTCTACCTGTCGCAGTGATTTGTCGCGGGCGGCGCGGTAGCGGATAATCCGCGGCCGTTCCAGACAATCGCTGCGCCCCATGTCCGAATTTCTCCATCGTCTGCCCGAGTTCGCCGCGAACCACCTCCTCCTCGTGATGGTGCTTGTCGTGCTGCTCGTCTCCCTCGTCGGCAACGAGATGTCGCGCGTGTTTCGCGGCTATCGCGAGCTGACACCCGCGGCGCTGACCCGGCTGATCAATCGCGACAGTCCGCTGCTGTTCGACTTCTCGGCCAACGCGGAATTCGAGAAAGCGCACATCCCGGGCGCGCGCAACATCCAGATGAGCCAGTTCGACCCGGAGACCAAGGAGCTCGTCGCGATCAAGGACCGACCGATCGCGCTGTACTGCAAGACCGGCACCACCTCAGGCCAGGCCGCGGCGCGCCTCGTCAAGGCCGGCTTCAAGCAGGTGTTCTGGCTCGGTGGCGGCATCGCCTCGTGGCGCGAGGCAAGCCTGCCGCTTGCGAAGGGCCGCTAGGCCGCATCCGGCGCAGAGTCGAGGCGCGGCGCTGCCGCTCGCGCGCCCGCGCGCGTCGCGAACTGCTTCACAGGTGCGCTAAACCGGCTTGCATGGGATACTCCCGCCCCTTTTCCCCCGACATTTCGTTTGTCCGGATTTTTTTGGAGTAACACAAGATGACCGATAACATCGTTCCGAACGGCGCGGAAACCGGCGCCCAGCTGTCCCTGCAGAAGGTCTACATCAAGGACGCGTCGTTCGAAGCGCCCGGCGCGCCGCAGATTTTCCAGGAAGAGGGCCAGCCGCAGGTGCAACTGAACCTGCAGCAGCAGGTCGCCACGATCGGCGAGAACGTCTATGAAGTCGTCCTCAGCGTGACCGTGACCTGCAAGCTCGGCGAGAAGACCGCCTACCTTGCCGAAGTGCAGCAGGCCGGCGTGTTCGGCATGGCAGGCTTCGATGCGCAGGGCCGCGACACGGTGCTCGCGACGTATTGCCCGAACGTGCTGTTTCCGTATGCGCGCCAGGTCGTCTCCGACCTGATCCAGAATGGGGGCTTTCCGCCGTTCCTGCTGCAGCCGATCAACTTCGAAGGCCTCTACGCCGAACAGGTTCGGCGCCAGGCCGAAGGCACGCCCACCGCGAACGCGTAATTTCGCGCTCGTGCAAGCGCGCATCGCCAGCCCATGAGCGCCAAGCCCACGGTTGCGGTTCTCGGCGCGGGCTCCTGGGGCACCGCGCTCGCCACGGTGCTCTGCCGCAACGACGTCCCGACGCTGCTCTGGGGTCGCGATCCCGCGGCGGTCGAAACGATGCGCGCGACGCGCCGCAACGCGCGCTACCTGCCCGAACTCGAACTGCCGCAGAAGCTGCATTGCACGAGCGACCTCGGCGCGGCGGTCGGCGCGGCGCAGGTATTGCTGATCGTCACGCCGAGTCACGCGTTCGGCGAGCTCGTCGAGCGCATCGCGGGTAGCGTCGTCGCCGGCACCGGCATCGCCTGGGCGACCAAGGGCTTCGATCCGGGCTCGGGACGTTTCCTGCACGAACTCGTCGCAGAGCGCCTGCCGGGCCTGCCCGCGGCGATCGTCACCGGGCCGTCGTTCGCGCGCGAGGTCGCCGAAGACCTGCCGACCGCGGTGACCGTGCACTCCGCCGACGCCCCCTTCGCCAAGCGCATCGCCGACCTGCTGCATTGCGCGCGCTTTCGCGCGTACACCGGCAGCGACATGATCGGCGCCGAGCTAGGTGGCGCAATGAAGAACGTGCTCGCGGTCGCGACCGGCGTCGCCGACGGCATGCGCCTCGGCCTCAATGCGCGCGCCGGCCTCATCACGCGCGGGCTCAACGAGATGCTGAGGCTCGGTGCCGCGATCGGCGCGCGCGCCGAGACGCTGATGGGCCTCGCCGGCCTCGGCGACCTCGTGCTGACCTGCACGGGCGATCTATCGCGCAACCGCCGCCTCGGTCTAGCGCTGGGTCGCGGCACCAGTCTCAAGGACGCCGTGGCCGAAATCGGCCAGGTCGTCGAGAGCATCGAGACCGTGGATACCGTGATGCGCCTCGCCGCACGCGAGGGCATCGAGCTGCCGATCTCACTCGGCGTGCAGCGCGTGCTGCACGAAGAGATCACGCCGGCCGAGGCGCTGCGCCAGTTGCTCGCGCGCGAGCAGAAGGCCGAATATCCCACGGGAATGTTCAAGTCCTGATCGCCACGCCGCGGGATGCATGAAGTCGCACTCGGTGCGTTTCGCCTCGTCGTCTGCGCGCGTCGCTCGCCGTTACGCGCCTCCGCCGAACCCCTGTTGGCGCCAGGCCTCGTAGACGACCACCGCGACGGCGTTCGACAGATTGAGACTGCGGTTGCCCGGGCGCATCGGCAGGCGCACGCGTTGCGTGGCCGGCAGCGCGTCGAGCAACGACTGCGGCAGGCCGCGCGTCTCCGGGCCGAACACGAGCGCATCGCCGTCGTCGAATCGAATGTTCGTATACAGCGTGCCGCCACGCGTCGACAACGCGAGCATTCGCGCGGGGCGCGCGCGCGCCACGAACGCATCGAGATCGTCGTGCACGTCGACCGTCGCGAACTCGTGATAGTCGAGGCCGGCGCGGCGCAGCTTCGCGTGGTCGAGGTCGAAGCCGAGCGGCCGGATCAGATGCAGGCGCGCCCCGCTGTTCGCGCAGAGGCGGATCACATTGCCGGTGTTGGGCGGAATTTCCGGCTGGTAGAGCACGACGTGCAGCATCGCGCGATTATTCCGCGCGCGTGGCCTCGCGGACAAGCGTCGCGCGCGGCCCGCGCGAAACAGGTTGCGCTCTCACTTCACCAACTCGGGCTCTCCGACGACGACGTTGGCCTGGTAGCAGATCTTGCGCAGGCTGCGCGCCTCGGCGACGCAGGTCGGTGCGACACTCACGGCGCCGAGTGTCGGCAGCGCCGACGGATATTCGGCCGCGCCGCTGATCTGCGCCACTGCCTCGGCGCCGACCAGTATTGCGATCGTGATGCCGAATGCGACGAGACTGCGGCGCAACGGGTGATGGACGTTCATGATTTGCTCCTCGTGTATATTTTGCTAACTTTTGCAAGAGCAAGTGCCGTGCCAGATGCGTGGGCTGCCTGCTCATGTACCCGTATTCGATGCGCGATCAGGCATTTGCGTTGCAGCGGCATCTTCGATCGTGACTTCCGGCACGGTGGACGCCGTTGTCCGCGGACAGCCGCTGTCCGCGACCGCGGCCGCGCGAACACGTTCATGCGAAGGGTTTGGCGATACTGCGGCAATGAGCGAATCTGCGAGACGAGCGCATTCCGACGGCAAGCATCAATGGCGCCGACATCTACTACGAGTGCGAGGGCGGCGGTCAGGTTCTGCTGCTGGTCCACGGCCTCGGCTCAAGCGGCGCGGACTGGGCGTTCCAGCGCGAGGAGTTCGCACGCAGCCATCGTCACGTGATTCCTGATTTACGCGGCTCGGGTCGCAGTGGGCAGGCTGCCGAGTCTCTATCGGTCATCCAGTTCGCCAACGGTTTGTGATCGTTGCTCGATCGGCTCGGACACGCACGCGTCGACGTGCTCGGCTTTTCCCTCGGCGGCGCCGTTGCACTGGAAATGGCGCTGCTGCAGCCGTCGCGCATGCGTCGCCTGATCCTGTGCAACACGCTCGCGAACTACCGCATCGACACCTGGCGCAAGCGGCTCGAGGCCTGGCTGCAGATGTTCTTCGTGCGCGCGCTCGGACTGCGAGGCACCGCGGCGCTCATCGCGAAACGGCTGTTTCCCGATCCCGGCTGGGCGGCGAAGCGCCTGCGCGTCGTCGACGTCGTCGGCGCGAACTCGCCGCAGGTCTATCTCGCGTCGATCCGTGCGCTGATCGGATGGTCGCGCTCGATCGCCTTGGCGCGCTGCACGCGCGCACGCTGATCATCGCCCCCGAGCACGACTACACGCCGCTCGAAGACAAGCGTGAAGAACTGCTGCGCTTTCCAAATGCGGAATTCGTCGTCATCGAAGGCTCGCGCCACGGCGCGCCTTTCGACGCCACCGAAGCATTCAGCCGAATCGTGCTCGCGTTCCTCGCTTCGCCCGACGCCAGGTGATCCAAAGAGGTCACCAGTCGAGCGTCTCTCCGCGATGGTCGAGAAAGGCCCCGTTGTCGGCGACGACGAGCGCATCGACGATGCGCAGCATGCCGCGCACCGATTCGGCCACGCCGAGTGTGGCGTTCGGGCCACCCATGTCGGTGCGCACCCAGCCCGGATGCAGGCTCACGACGACGACATCCTGTGCCGCGAGTTCCGCGGCGAGCAGCCGCGTCGCCATGTTGAGCGCGGCCTTGCTCATCGCGTAGCTTGGCGAATGGAAATGCGTCGTGCCGGCGAGCGATCCGAGCTCTGACGACACGTTGATCACGCGCGGACGCGTCCCGCTCGCGAGCATCGGAACGAACGCCTGGGTGAGCAACAGCGGGCCGAGCGCGTTGGTCTGCCAGCTGTCGGTAAACGTCTGCGGCGAGAGCTCGCCGAAGCGCTCGCCGGAAACGAGAATTCCGGCGCAGTTGACGAGCACGTCGCAGGCATCGCGCACCATACCGGCCTCGCGCGCGAACCCGGCGATCGAGCGCTGCTTGCCGAGGTCGAGCGGAATCGTGTGCAGGTGGCCCGGATGCGCGGCCGCGAGTTCGGTGAGGTTGAGCGCGCGGCCCGGATTTCGACAGCCCGCGATCACGCGGTCGCCGCGCGCGAGCAGCTGCCGGGTGAGCTCGAGACCCAGCCCGCGATTGGCGCCCGTGACGACAACACGCGTCGCTGGGGTGAGCTTGCCGACGCTGGCCATGCGTACTCCTGTCGAACGATCGTCACATAAGTTTACGACTGACCTCCGGCCATTGCGCGGCTATTTATGCTGGGCTACGCTCGGGCACTTTTCCACGACTCGCCCAGGAGTGACACGATGCGCCTCGCAGCCTCATTTGCCGGAGTCCGCAAATCAATGTTCGCAGCGGTCGCGATCGCGCTTGCGGTCGCCGCTTCGGGCTGTGCATCGACACAAACCGCGACGAAGGCGGGTACGCCTGCGCGCGCCGCGGGCAGCAGCGCCGACGTCGATATCGCGTTCACGAAGTTCCAGCTCGACAACGGCCTCACGGTCGTCGTGCACGAGGACCACAAGGCACCCGTCGTGGCCGTGTCGGTCTGGTATCACGTGGGATCGGGCGACGAGCCCACGGGAAAGACCGGCTTCGCCCACCTGTTCGAGCATCTGATGTTCTCGGGCTCGGAGAATCACAAGGGCGTCTACTTCGCGCCGTTCGAAATCGCCGGCGCGACCGACATGAACGGCACCACGTGGTTCGATCGCACTAACTATTTCGAGACCGTGCCGACGACCGCGCTCGACATGGCGTTGTGGATGGAATCGGATCGTATGGGCCATCTGCTCAGCGCGATCGGCAAGAAGGAACTCGACACCCAGCGCGGCGTCGTGCAGAACGAAAAGCGCCAGGGCGAGAATCGTCCTTACGGCCGCACGAACGAGAACATCCTGCTCAACACTTTCCCCGCCAATCATCCCTACCAGCACGACACGATCGGCTCGATGGCCGATCTCGATGCGGCATCGCTCGAGGACGTGAAACAGTGGTTCAAGGACTACTACGGCGCGGCGAATACGACGGTGGTGCTCGCCGGAGACATCACTCCTGCGACCGCGCGTGAGAAGCTGCAGAAATATTTCGGCGACATCCCCGCGGGTCCGCCGGTGCCGCGCCAGCAACCGTGGGCCGCCCCGCGCAGCGCATCGACGCGTGGCACGCAACAGGATCACGTCGCGCAGGTACGCATCATCCGCGAATGGAACGTACCGCAGCTCGGCGACGCCGAAAACCCGCTGCTCGATATCGCCGCGTTCGCGCTCGGCGGCGGCAAGACGTCGCGGCTGTACCAGCGCCTCGTCTATCAGGACAAGCTCGTCGACAGCGTCAACGTGCACGTGCAGACATTCGCACTCGCGAGCCAGTTCGAGCTGCGCGCAGACGTCAAGAACGGTGTCGATCCCGCGCAGGTCGAAGCGGCGATCGGCGACGAGTGGTCGAAGTTCCTCAAGGAAGGCCCGACCGAGGACGAGCTCGCGCGCGCGAAGACGTCGCTGCGCGCGGGCTTCATCCGCGGGCTCGAGAAGGTCGGCGGATTCGGCGGCAAGGCCGTGATCCTCGCCGAGAGCCAGGTCTATCTCGGCAATCCTGCCGCGTACAAGGTGGACCTGGAGCGCATGGCTGCGGCGACGCCCGCGAGCGTACTCGCGGCCGCGCGCAAGTGGATCGCGCAGGGCGACTACACGCTGACCGTCGTGCCCGCGAAGAAGGGTGCCGACCTTGCCGGCGAAGACAAGGCCGAAAAGGGCCTCCCCGACGCGACCGGCAAGCCCAAGCCGGTGCTGCCAGTCGAGAAGAAGTACACGACCGTCAGGAACGACGTCGACCGCGGCAAGGGCGTGCCGGACGTCAGCGCGTTCCCCGACCTCGCGTTCCCCGCGGTCCAGCGCGGCAAGCTCAAGAACGGCATCGAAGTGATCCTTGCCGAGCGCCACGCGATCCCGATCACGCACGTGCAGCTGCAGTTCGACGCGGGCTACGCGGCCGACCAGGGCCGCAAGCTCGGCACCGCGAGCTTCGAAGACACGATGCTCGACGAGGGCACGAAGACGCTCGACTCTGTCGAGATCGCGAAGCGCAAGCAGCGTCTCGGCGCGGTGATCGGCGCGGGCTCCGGGCTCGATACGTCCAGCGTCAGCCTCAACGCGCTGAACGCCGAACTCGCACCTTCCCTCGAGCTGTTCGCCGACATCGTGCGCAATCCCGCGTTCCGCGATGCAGACATCGAACGCATCCGCGCGCAGTGGCTCGCCGACATCGCGCAGGAGAAGACCCAGCCGAACGGCATGGCGCTGCGCGCGCTGCCGCCGCTGCTCTACGGTCCAAACCACGCGTACGGCATTCCGTTCACGGGCACCGGCACCGAAGCCGCGATCAAGGCGCTGACCGTCGCAGATCTCGTCGCATTCCACGACGATTTCATCCGCCCTGACAACGCACGCATCTTCGTCGTCGGCGACACGACGCTCGCGACGATCCTGCCGTTGCTCGACAAGACGTTCGGCGACTGGGCCGCGCCCGCCTCGGCGATTCCGAAGAAGAATCTCGCCCACGTGGCCGCGCAGAAGAAGCCGCGCGTGTATTTGATCAATCGCGCGGATTCGCCGCAGTCGCTGATCCTCGCCGGCGCGCTCGTCGCTCCGACGACGGCACCCGACTACCTGCCGGTGCAGACCGCGAACGCGATATTCGGCGGCACGTTCACGTCGCGTCTCAACATGAACCTGCGCGAGAACAAGCGCTGGGCCTACGGCGCACGATCGTCGATCCAGGACGCGCTCGGCGAGCGCCCTTTGCTGCTGCAGGCGCCGGTGCAGACCGACAAGACCGCGGAGTCGCTCAGCGAGGCACTCAAGGAAGTGCGCGCTATCGCGGCCACGACTCCGCCGACCGCGGCGGAAATCGACAAGATCAAGTCGCAACGCGTGCGTGCGCTGCCGGGCAGTTTCGAGACGAGTGCGGCTGTGCTCGGCGCGCTCACGACCAACCAACTCTACGGCCGTCCTGACAACTATGTGCCGATGCTCAAGCAGAACATCGAGGCGCAGACCGTCGAACAGGTCGACGCGGCGGCGAGGCAGGTCTTTGTGCCCGACGCACTCACCTGGGTCGTCGTCGGCGACCTGTCGAAGATCGAGAAGCCGGTGCGCGCGCTCAAGATCGGCGAGGTCAAGGTGATCGACGTCGACGGCAAGGACGTCCACTAACCTGACGCGCGCGCCGGTCTAAGACGCATCGGCGCGTTCGTTTTCCGTCCGCGTGGCCACGAGGCGATGCGTCGTCTCGCGGCGCAACGTACGCGGTGCAGCCGTCCGGTTCGCGGGTGCGGTTGCGAAGAATTTTCGTGTTTCCCCTCAAGGAGCAACCATGACATTCGCGCTCTTCGCAAGACCCTTGGCGCTCGCATGCGCGCTCGCGGCCACCCACGCGTTCGCTGCCTCGGCAACCGCCAAGATTGATACCGTCGACATCAAGTACGACAAGTTTCAACTCGACAATGGCCTGACCGTCGTGGTCCACGAAGACCACAAGGCGCCGATCGTCGCGGTATCGATCTGGTATCACATCGGCTCGGCCGATGAACCCGAGGGCAGGACCGGCTTCGCGCACCTGTTCGAGCACCTGATGTTCTCCGGATCGGAGAACCACAAGGAAGGATTCTTCAAGCCGTTCGAGCCGATCGGCGCCACCGACATGAACGGCACGACCGAGTTCGATCGCACTAACTACTTCGAGACCGTGCCGACGACCGCGCTCGACATGACGCTCTGGATGGAATCGGACCGCATGGGTCACCTGCTCGGCGCGATCGGGCAGAAGGAACTCGACACGCAGCGCGGCGTCGTGCAGAACGAGAAGCGCCAGGGCGAGAATCAACCCTACGGGCGCGTCGAGGAGAACGTCCAGGTCAACGCTTTCCCGAACAACCATCCGTATCACCACGACGTGATCGGCTCGATGAAGGACCTCAACGCCGCATCGCTCGCAGACGTGAAGCAATGGTTCCACGATCACTATGGCGCGGCGAACACGACGCTCGTCCTCGCCGGCGACATCACGCCCGCCGTTGCGAGGCAGAAGGTACAGCTCTACTTTGGGGACATCCCGGCCGGGCCGCCGGTCGCGCGCCAGCAGCCCTGGATCGCGCCACGCAACAGCTCCACGCGAGGCGAAATGATCGACCAGGTCGCGCAGGAGCGCATCGTGCGCGAGTGGAACGTACCGCAGCGCGGCGACGCTGAACTGTCGTTGCTCGATCTCGCGGCGACGGTGCTCGGCGGCGGCAAGACCTCACGCCTGTACGAGCGCCTCGTCTACAAGGACAAGACCGCCGACGATGCGTCCGCCTACGTCGACCACAATTCGCTGGCGAGTTCGTTCTACGTCTCGGTCGACGTGAAGAAGGGTGTCGAGCGCGCGAAGGTCGAGGCCGCGATCGCGCAGGAATGGGCGCGGTTCCTCAAGGACGGTCCGACCGCGGACGAGCTCGAGCGCGCGCGCGTGCAGCGTCATGCGGGCTTCGTTCGCGCGACCGAGAAGGTCGGCGGATTCGGCGGCAAGGCGGTCTACCTCGCGAGCGGCCAGGTTTATTTGAACGATCCGGTGTTCTACAAGACCGAGTTCGCGCGCATCGACGCAGCGACGCCGGCGAGCGTGCTCGCAGCCGCGCAGAAATGGGTCGCGCGCGGCGACTACACGCTCGTAGTAAAGCCCGGCACGCCCGACCCGAGCAAGGACGAAGCCGAGATCGCGGGCCTGCCTGCGGCCGCTGGCGCGCCCAAGCCGGTGCTGCCGCCCGCGCACGGATTCGCGACGGTCAAGAGCGATCTCGACCGCAGCAAGGGCGTGCCGGTCGTCGCTGCGTTCCCCGACCTGACATTCCCCAACCTACAGCGCGGCAAGCTCAAGAACGGCATCGAAGTCGTGCTCGCCGAGCGCCACGACATTCCGGTGGTGCAGCTGCGCATCCTGTTCGATTCGGGCTACGCGGCCGACCAGGGCCGCAAGGTCGGCACCGCGAGCTTCACCGCGAGCATGCTCGATGAAGGCACGAAGTCGCTCGATTCGCTCGCGATCGCGCGCAAGCGCGAAGAACTCGGCGCGAACCTCGGCGCCGGCTGCGACCTCGACACCTGCTCGCTCGCGCTCAACAGCCTGAAGTCGCAGCTCGATTCGACGTTAGCGCTGTGGACCGACGTGCTGCGCAACCCCGCTTTCCGCGCCGAGGACATCTCGAGACTGCGCGGCCAATGGCTCGCGGGCATCGCGCAGGAGAAGACCGATCCGACCAGCCTCGCGCTGCGTGTGCTTCCGCCGCTGCTCTACGGCAAGGGTCACGCGTACGCCGCGCCGCTGACCGGCAGCGGCACCGAGGCGTCGATCAAGTCTCTCACCGATCATGACCTGCGCGCGTTCGTGGCGGACTGGTTCCGCCCCGACAACGCGCGCATCGTCGTCGCGGGTGACACGACGCTCGCCGAAATCATCGCCAAGCTCGACGCGAACATCGGAGACTGGCTCGCCCCGAAGACCGCGCTGCCGAAGAAGAGCCTGCCGATCGCGCTCGCGCCGACCCAGCCGCGCGTCTACCTGATGGATCGCGCGGGCTCGCAGCAGTCGGTCATCATTGCGGGCATCGTCGCGCCTTCGACGATGGCGCCGAACCAGCTCGAGATCCGCACGATGAACAGCGCATTCGGCGGCCTGTTCACCTCGCGCCTCAACATGAACCTGCGCGAAGACAAGCACTGGGCCTATGGCGCGTTCAGCTTCATGCAGAACGCGGTCGGGCAGCGCCCGTACATGCTCTACGCGCCCGTGCAGACAGATAAGACCGCGGACTCGATGAAGGAGATTCTGAGCGAAGCACGCGGCGTGGTCGGCGAAAAGCCGCTCAGCGACGCGGAGATCGCGAAGGTGAAGCAAAGCGATGTCCGCGCGCTGCCCGGACAGTTCGAGAGCTCGCAGTCGGTGCTCGGCGCGCTGCAGTCCATCGTCGTCTACCACCGTCCGGACGACTATGTGCAGACGCTCAAGACGCATATCGAGTCGCAGAAGGATGCGGACGTCGAGGCAGCCGCCAAGGAAGTGGTCAGGCCCAACGGACTCACCTGGGTCGTCGTCGGCGACCGCAAGCAGATCGAGAAATCCATACGCGAGCTGAAGATCGGCAACATCGAAGTGCTCGATGCGGACGGCAACGCGGTAAAGTAGACACCGCTGTTTGCGTTACGCGGAAATCCGGATGCCGCCGCGCGGGCGGCGTCCGTTTCGCACTTTAGAATCCGCCACCCATGAAGAACCTCGCACGCATCCCTGTCCTGATCGCCATCGCCGTCCTTCCGGTGGCGTGTACCTGGGTCAATCCGAGCCCCAGCGGCGACAGCGTGCGCGTCGCCTACGACGGCAACGTGAGCGGCTGCCGCGACGCGGGCACGGTCGGCGTGTCGGTCACCGACAAGGTCGCGTTCTACCACCGCAGCGAGCTCAAGGTGCGCGACGAGCTCGAGACGCTCGCGCGCAACGAGGCCGCGACGCTGCCCGCCGATACGATCAAGGCGCTCGGCGAACCCAAGGACGGCGCGCAGCGTTTCCAAGCGTATGTCTGCGGGCGCACGATCGTGCGCCAGCGCGCCGTCTCGCGAGATTCGAATCTCGCCCCGGCCAGCGCCGAGACCCAGACCTTTCCGGTCCAGGGCCACCGCTAGGCACGTAGTTCCAACGTCGTTTGCGCGCATCTGACGAAGCGATAGCGGATTTTCGCGTACCGCGATTTCGCGGCAACCTCGGGCGGATGCAGTCCAGCGAATCCGCCGGCGGCGGCGAGATTTCGCGCGAGGCCGCCCGAGCGTCACGCGCTCAGGGCTGCTCGTGATCAACAAGATCGACTTGGCGCCGCTCGTCGGCGCGTCGCTCGAGGTGATGGACCGCGATGCGAGGAAGATGCGCGGTGATCGTCCGTTCGTGTTCACGAACCTCAAGATCAATCACGGGCTTGCCGAGGTCGCTCGCTTCATCATCGAGCGCGGCGGGCTTCCGCAGCGCGGCGCGCTCGCGACCGCCTCGCCGGGCCAGGCCGGTCCTTGCGTGCCGACTTAACCCGCGATCGGCGCGCTGACCAGCAATTTATCGCTGCGCATCAACCTGGCCTCATTGGCACGCCGCAACGCCCGCCGGCGTCGTCAGGCGCTGCAGCGCATATTCTGCGATCGGCCCAATTCCGGCCTGCCCGTTGACGACGGTCGGCCCAAGCACGGCGGTTCCGGTCGAACAGCCGAGCGCGGCCTCGAACTGCAGTCCGCTCGACTTGTCGATCTTCGTCCGGTCGAACGCGTCGCCGAAGTGCGTGCCGTTCGGCTGCAGCAGCACGCCGCTAGACGAACCGGCGGAAATCGTGCCGAGGCCCTGATACCAGGTCTGCGTGCCGTCGGTGCCGAGCGCGAAGAACAGCACCGACAACGTGTTCGGATCGAGCTGGTCGAGCAGGAAGCCGTCGCCGGTCGATCTAGGGTCATACCATGCGCCACTCGCCTGGGCGGGTGCGGGCGGTTGCGCCGCGCAGCTCAGTCCCTGCAGGCTACTCAGGCGCTTCAACGTCACTTCCTTTGCGCCCCAACCGCTCGGACCGTCCCAGCGCATGCCACCGCTACCGCAGTCGTCGAAGCTCAGCGCGATGCGTCCCCACGGGTTCTGCGTTACCTTGCCCTGCGCATCGCGCGTCGGGCGCAATACGTTGGCGAACTCGATGCCGTTGCCGACGACGTCGCCGAGCGCATAGACCCAAGCCTGCGTGCCCGAGACGCTCGCGGGCGGATAGGTGAAGAAGTATACCGAGGCCTTGTTGTTCGGCAGGATCTGTAGCTCGATGCCCTCCCCGCTGCGGGCCGGGTCGTACCAGGTTCCGCTGTAACGCGCGTCCACGGGTGCCGCGGCCGTCGCCGGGCGCGGCGTGACCTGGCTGTCGAAACTCGGCGGCACGACGCTCGCGTCGAAGCGGCACGGGCCCGCGGCGCCCGCGATGATCGCCGCCTGGCAACCGCTCTGCAGGTCGGCGACGGTTGGCTGATTCTGCCCGGCCATCCACGCGCGCAGCGCTTCCCAGCCGCTGACGCCCTCGGCGAGATTGAAGCCGCAGTGGGTCGGCGCACTTTCATTGACGAACGCGCTGGTCAGCTGGGCGGCGGGAAGCGTCTGGCGCAGCACCGATTGATTCGCGGGGATCACGAGTTCGTCCCTGCTCGTGTGGATGGACAGCACCTTCGTGCCCGGCGCGACGCGCCCGCGGAAGTCCGACGCCCAGCGGAAATACAGTTGCGCGAAGCGGTTCGCGTCGATGCGCGCGATGCCCGCGTTGATGTCGGAATCCGGATAGACCACGCCCGTGGTCGTGAACGGATTGAGGCCGTTCAACTTGTCGGGCGCGCGCACGAGGTCGGACAACCCATACGTCGCGTAGCCCATGTCGGTGAGAAAGAAATGCTTCGTCGTGAGGTGCAAGAACGCTTCGAGTTGACCGAGTCGTCGCTGCATCGCGCCGTTCTGCAGGTACTCCGGCAGGCTCACGCCGGTGCAGACGTTCACCGGCAGCAGCGTCTGGACCAGCTTGGCCTCGTCCTCGAGGTCCGAGAGATCTGTCGGGATGTCGCTCAGGTCGTAGGCCCAGTAGAGCGGTTGCTTGCCGGTCGGCAGATCGCCGCCGTTGACGTCGCGGCAGACATGGTCATAGGCGAGACGCGCGTCGATTCCGAAGTCCCACACGCGCGAGCCGGCCGCGGGCGGACACGCCGAATACACGCCGGGCACCGGCGCGAAGCGCGCGTCCTCCGCGAGCTTCAATGCAACGAGCCCGCCGAGCGAGCCGCCATATGGAATCACCGCGCCGGGCACCCCGACCTGCTGCTTGAACAACGCGAGCAGTTGGGCGTTGTCGTCCGGCGCGGTAAACAGCGCCCACGAGCGCTGGCTGAAGCTAGAAGCGGCGACCGCATAGCCCTCGCTTAGCTGCAGGTCGACGATCGGGCCGAGGCTGGGATTCGGCGCAGGCGCATCGAAGCTAAGGCCGTGCTGGAACAACACGAGCGAGTCGCCGGGCTTCCAATTGTCCGGGACCTTGATCTGGTAGTACGCGCCCGATGCGGTCTGTCCCGTCAGCACGCGCTGCGCGTGCGCGGCCTGGCCGAGGCAGGCAAGAACACACAACAGGCTGCACGATCTTGCCAGGATTTGCGTCCAACGAGCGCACATCGCGTTGATCTCCCATGATTTCCCAGCCAAGATAGGGTCCACAGGCTTAAGCTGGTCTAAACGCCACGGGCGCGACATCGGGTGAACGAGAAAGCACACGCGTGCGGAGTCGCGCCTCGGCCCGGGCCGGGTTGCCGCTTGGCGCCGATGGGTTCGGGGAGCATTCGTTGAGGGTTCTGGTCACAGGCGCGAGCGGGTTCTTGGGACGGGCGATCTGCGCGCAACTCGTCGCGCAGGGCCATGGCGTGCGTGGTTTTCAGCGCACCGCGCATCCGCTTCTCGAGCATCTCGGCGTCGATCAGCGCAGTGGTGACCTCGGCGACCTCGGCGCGCTGATGGATGCGAGCGAGGACGTCGATGCGGTGATCCATAGCGCGTCGATGCTCTCGATCTGGCCGCCACTAGATGCGATCTACGACACGAACGTGCGCGGTACCGATCACGTGCTCGCCGCCTGCGAACTCAACGGCGTGCGCAAGCTCGTCTACACGTCGAGCCCGAGCGTCGTACATGCCGGCAGGAGTCTCGAAGGCGTCGACGAGTCGACGCCCTATGCGAAGAAATTCAGTTCGGCATATGCGCACACGAAGGCCATGGCAGAGCAGCGCGTGCTCGAGGCGAACGGCCCCGAGATCGCGACCGTCGCACTGCGTCCGCAGTTCATCTGGGGCCCGGGTGATGCCAACCTGATGCCCCGCGTCGTCGCGCGCGCGCGCGCGGGCCGGCTGCGCCTCGTCGGCGACGGTCACCAGCGCGTCGACACCGTCTACGTGGACAACGCCGCGCATGCGCATCTTCTCGCGCTCGACAAGCTCGCGATCGGTTCGCCGGTGGCGGGCAAGGCGTACTTCATCAGCCAGGGCGAGCCCGTCACGCACGAGCATCTGATCAACGCGTGGCTGCTCGCATCGGGCATGCCACCCGAGACGCGGCATATCTCGCCGCGCCTCGCGCGCGCACTGGGCGTCGTGCTCGAGACGCTGTATCGCGCGTTCGGCGCGACGAGCGAACCCGCCGTGACGCGCTTCATCGCCGAACAGATGTCGACGTCGCATTGGTTCAACATCGACGCCGCGCGACGCGACCTGGGCTACGCGCCGCAGGTGAGCATCACCGAAGGCTTGCATCGCCTGACCCAGCAAATGCGCAACGAGCGTGACCAGGCCCCCGCCGTCTGAAGCGGCTGCGTGCGTTGGAGGTTGCGTTCTGCGGCTACAATGCCGCTTCGATTTTCGAAGCAAAAAAACCGCCCGATGCCCGACCCGCGCACCCCTAACCCGCTACTCGTTCGCCTCGGTCGGGGCCTCGGCGCAGTGCTCGACAGAGCGCTCGCGCTCGATCCTCAGATGCGCGCGCAACTCGCGGCGCTCGAGGGTCGCCGCATCGGCATCGAGCTCCGCGGCAGCGGGCTCGCGCTCGCGATCGTCGCGCGCGACGGCCATTTTGAGGTCGGACCGCACTGGAGCCAGGCGAGCAACCTCAACGTGCGCGCCGCGCCCGCGAGCCTGCTGGCGTTCGCCCTGCGCCGCGACGCCGACGCGCCGCAGCCTCCGGGCAAAGTCGAGATATCGGGCGACGCGGATCTCGCGCGCAGGCTCGAGAAACTGTTCCGCAACTATCGCCCCGACGTCGAGGAAGCATTCGCGAGGGCGTTCGGCGATGTGGTCGGCGTCGCGCTCGCACGTGTTTTCGTGTCTGCGTTAGCGTGGTCGCGCGAATCGGCCGTGGCGCTCGCGCAGGACACCGCCGAATTCCTGCGCGAGGAGAGCCGCGATCTCATCGCGCCCGCCGAGATGGAACAGTTTCTCGACGAGGTGGACACGCTGCGCGAACGCGGCGATCGCCTGCAGGCGCGCGTGCAGGTTCTTGCGTCGCGCGCACGCGGCGGGGTCGGCGCATGACGCCGCTGCGCCAGCTGCCGCGCATGCTGCGCATCGCCGCGGTGCTCGTGCGCTACCGCCTCGATGATCTCGTCGAGGGTGCGCACCTGTTTCGTCCCGTGCTCGCGCTGCGCCCGTTCCTGCCGCGGCCGCGCGCGGACATCGCCGCCCTCGCACGCGGCGCGCGCCTGCGCCTCGCGCTCGTCGAACTGGGGCCGATCTTCGTCAAGTTCGGCCAGATCCTCTCCACCCGGCGCGACCTGCTGCCGACCGACGTCGCCGAAGAACTCGCGCAGCTGCGGGACCGCGTTCCGCCGTTTCCGGGCGACGAGGCGCGTGCGGCGATCGAGACGGCGCTCGGCGCGCCGCTCGCTCGCGTGTTCAGCAGCTTCGATCCGACGCCGCTCGCGTCGGCATCCATCGCGCAGGTACACGCCGCGACGCTCGCCCGCCCTGACGGTGAGGCGGCCGTCGTCGTCAAGGTGCTGCGGCCAGGCATCCGCGAACGCATCCGCGCCGACGTCGACCTGTTGCGCGCCCTCGCCGAACTCGCGCAGCGCTGGCATCCTGCCGCGGACAAGATCCGCCCGCACGACATCGTCGACGAGATCGAGGCGACGCTCGAAAACGAGCTCGACCTGCAGCGCGAGGCCGCCAACGCGAGCCTGCTGCGCCGCAACTTCCAGGGCGGTGACGACATCTACGTGCCGCGCGTATATTGGGACCAGACGCGCGAGGGCGTGCTCACGCTCGAACGCGTGCACGGCATCCCGGTCGACGATCTCGCGGCGCTTGACGCCGCCGGCATCGATCGCGTCGCGCTCGCCGAGAAGGGCATTCGCCTGTTCTACACGCAGGTGTTCCGCGACAACTTCTTCCACGCCGACGCGCACCCCGGCAACATCTGG
>JBDTYX010000347.1:0-2747 GCA_040005435.1 Rudaea sp.
TCGCCCCGGCTAGGCGGGGTCCGGCGCCCAGAGGCCGCCGGGGTCGGGCGCGGCACGACGCTCGGCGAGCGCGGCGTCGATGCGCTCGGCGATTTGCCGCGCCTGGGGCCACTGCGATTCGGCGACCATCACGTTGACGAGCCCCATCGGCGGCAACTCGCCGATCGCTCCGGTCAGGTATTGACCACCGACGAATGCCGGGATCTCCGCCTGCTCGAGCGCGTTCTTCACGAGATTGGCGTCGATGATGTTCTCGGCCTGGTAAACGATCCGCATTGGTTGTCCATGGCATCTTGACGCCCCACGCTAACCGATTCGCCTTGCGACCGCAAAACCCCGTTTCGGCGCCGCCCCGGCGCTCGTTTTCACGGCGCAACTCCGTATACTCGACGTTTTACCCGAAACTGCATCGAAAACGGCCATAGAGCCGCCCGGAACGGACAAGAATGAGCAGCCTCCCCGCCCCGATCGTCAACAACTTCGTTCGTCAGATCGTCACTGGCGACGTCGCCAGTGGCAAGCACGAAGGCCATGTCGTCACGCGCTTCCCGCCCGAACCCAACGGCTACCTGCACCTCGGCCATGCGAAGTCGATCTGCCTGAATTTCGGCGTGGCCGCGGATTACGGCGGCGTCTGCCACCTGCGCCTCGACGACACCAATCCGATCCGCGAAGACCCCGAATTCGTCGAGGCGATCAAGGCCGACGTGCGCTGGCTCGGCTTCGACTGGGACGCGCTGCGCCACGCCTCGGATTATTTCGAGGTGATCTACCTGTGCGGGCTCAAATTGATCCGCGACGGCAAGGCGTTCGTCTGCGACCTGTCCGCCGAGCAGGCACGCGAATACCGCGGCACGCTGACCGAGCCCGGGCGCAATTCGCCGTATCGCGAGCGCAGCATCGAGGAAAACCTCGACCTGTTCACGCGCATGCGCGGCGGCGAGTTCGCCGATGGCGCGCGCACGCTGCGCGCGAAGATCGACATGGCGTCGGGCAACATCAACCTGCGCGATCCGACCCTGTACCGGATCCGCAAGGTCAGCCATCAGAACACCGGCGATACGTGGCCGATCTATCCGATGTACGACTACGCGCACTGCATCTCCGATGCGGTCGAGGGCATCACCCACTCGCTGTGCACGCTCGAGTTCGAAGACCACCGACCGCTGTACGACTGGTGCCTCGCGCAGATCGACCTGCCGCACCATCCCGAGCTCGTCGAGCCGCTCGTCCGCGCGGGGCTGCACATGCCGGTGTCGATACCGCAGCAGATCGAGTTCGCGCGCGGCAACCTCGACTACACCGTGATGAGCAAGCGCAAGCTCGCGGCACTCGTCGAGGACAAGCTCGTCGACGGCTGGGACGACCCGCGCATGCCGACGCTGTCGGGTGCGCGCCGGCGCGGCTTCCCCGCCGCCGCGGTGCGCGCGTTCTGGGAGCGCGCGGGCGTGTCCAAGCAGAACTCGGTGATCGAATACTCGGTGCTCGAGGGTTGCGTGCGCGAGGAACTCGACGCGAGCGCGCCGCGCCGGCTCGCGGTGATCGCGCCACTCAAGCTCGTGATCACGAACCTGCCCGCGGACCACGATGAGACCCTGACATTTTCGAACCACCCGAAGAACGAGGCGCTCGGCAAGCGCTCGGTCGCGTTCTCCAGCGAACTATGGATCGAGCGCGACGATTTCATGGAACTGCCCGAGAAGGGCTTCCACCGCCTCGCGCCCGGCACCGAGGTGCGCCTGCGCAACGTCGGCATCGTCAAGTGCGAGGGCTTCGAGAAGGGCGCGGACGGCGGTGTGGTCGCGCTGTTCTGCACGCTCGACGCGACTTCGCGTACCGGGCAGCAGGGCGCCGACCGCAAGGTCAAGGGCACGATCCACTGGGTCAGCGCGAAACATGCGATCGAGGTCGAGATTCGTCTCTACGAGCGCCTGTTCGACGTCGCCGATCCGGACGACGATGCGGACGGCAAGACCTATCGCGACCATCTCAACCCGGGCTCGCGTCGCGTCGTGCGCGGCCAGCTCGAGGCATCGCTCGCCGCGGTTGCGCCCGAGCAGGCCTTCCAGTTCGAGCGGCTCGGCTACTTCGTCGCCGACCGCCGCGACCACCGCATCGACAGGCCCGTATTCAACCGCACCGTGACGCTACGCGATTCGTTCGCGCGGGCCAAGGCGTGAGCACCGCGCTGCCGGCCGGCGTGCAGCTGCTGCTGCCCGACTGGGTCGGACGCGAGCTCGACGCACAGCGCAACTATGCGAGCGACGAGGCGATGGTAGCGCTCGCGATCCACCTCGCGCGGCGCAACGTCGAGGAGCAGACCGGCGGCCCATTCGGCGCCGCGGTGTTCACGACGGATGGCAGGCTCGTCGCGGCCGGCGTCAACCGTGTCGTGACCCAGTCCTGCTCGGTCGCCCACGCAGAGATGATGGCGTACATGCTCGCGCAGAACGCGCTCGGCCGCTTCCGCCTCAACGATCCCGACGGCAGCTTCGTGCTGGCCACGAGCGCCCAGCCATGCTGCCAGTGCTACGGCGCGACGGTCTGGGCCGGCATCGACGCGCTGCTGATCGGCGCGCGCGCCGATGACGTCGAGGAACTCACCGAATTCGACGAAGGCCCGCTGCCCGCGGACTGGATCGGCGAACTCACGCGCCGCCGTATCGCGGTGCGCCGCGACATCCTGCGCGACGAGGCACGCGGCGTGTTCCTGCGCTATCGCGAGCTTGGTGGCGCCAGCTACTAAC
>JBDTYX010000133.1:0-9129 GCA_040005435.1 Rudaea sp.
GCGTGCCGAGCAGGTTGAGATTGGGGCCATGCAGGACGAGGATTTTTGCCACGAAGTTTCGAGCGCCATGCGGGCCGAAAGGCCCGGTCAGCGCGGAAGTCTGCGCGCGACGTGGGTTTTTGTCCAGCACGATGGCCGCGCGATCGCCGGAGATTGACGATGTTTGCACGTTAGCGCGAATAATAGATCCCGTTTAGGAGGTCCGCGTCTTCGGACGCGGCGCCTAGCAGATCCGTTCGGCAGGTCGTCGCGCACATGCGCAGATCCGACTGCTGATCCAAGGGCTTTCAATATTCAAGAACGGCGAAATTCGCGGCAGGGTGATGGCCCGCGTCCCGCGGTTGCGTAGTTCTAGATCAAGACCATTACCTCGAATTAGGACGGCCGGCAGAGCCGGTCGCGCGAGGTGGCATGGTCAGCAACGATCCAAGGAGCTGCACGTGCCTTATTCCACCAACCGCGTTGCGCGCGTCGCAATCGCATTTTGCCTGCTCGCAGCGCCTGTCGCCGCGGCGGTCGCAGCCTGCACCACGCCCCAGGATTTCATCCTGCAGGTCGGCGACGTCAGCAAGGACCGCGCCTGCAGGTTCTCCGACATCCAGAAGGCGATCGACGCCGCTACCTGCCCGGGGTCGACCATCCTGATCACCCCGTCGCTCAATTACACAGCTCAGCATCTCAATATCAAGAGCAAGGACCTGTTGCTTTACGGCGGCGTCAAATGCTCGGACGCACCGAGTAGCACGCCCGGGCCGCAGGTCGCGATCAGCGGCGCGGGCCAGACCAGCAACAGCGTGGTCAACATCACCGGCACGAGTAACGTTGTGATGCAGAACCTGTTCATCACCGGTGGCAACCTCGGCGCTGACAAGCTCGGCGGCGGCATCTGGTACGACGGCGCAGGCTCGCTGTCGATCGCGAACGTTGCGGTCTACGGCAATGCGGCGGGCTACGGCGGTGGCATCTATATGAAAGGCGAAAAGCATCTAGCGCAATTGTCGATCGGCGCCAACACGCTGGTCGAAAAAAACTCCGCCTACCACGATGGCGGCGGTGTCTATCTCGATGTGAATTCTGGCGCGGATGTCAGCGGAACAAACACCAGCATCTACGCCAATATCGCGCTCGGCATCAATTTGCATTCGGGCTTGCCGACGGACGGCTTCGGAGGCGGCATCGCGGTCGCACGCGCGGCTTCGGTCACGATCAGCGCCGGCGGCGTCGCCGGGTTCGGCGGCGGCGCCGGGCTCGGCGCGATTGATTCAAACACTGCACTGCGCGGCGGCGGCGTCGCGCTCATTCCGATCGATACGTGCGTTGATTCCTCGATGACCACGGTTGCGCCCGATGCGTCGCATGCGCTCGCGATCACCAACAATCACGCCAGCCTGCTCGGCGGTGCGCTCTACGCGCGTCCGCACGCACCGCCACCGGGAGGTTTCTGCCCGCGCGCTCCGAGCACGACATTCAACGACACTTACATCGCCGCGAACAGCGCCGCCGATGGCGCCGCGTTCTACCTCGACTGGGATACCCAGTTGGGCTTCGCCGATTTCGGGTATCCGATGTACATGAACTGGGGCGGACAGGACCCGGCGCTGCCGGACAACCCGAAATTCAAGCCGGCGGTCACGTGTGCCGGCGCGAGCCGCTGCAACGTCATCGAGAACAACGTTGCGCGCGACGACAACGGCAAGCTGACCAAGGGCTCACTGATCTTCGTCGGCATCAGCGGAACATTCTGGGCCAATCGCGTGATCATGCGGCGCAACACGGCCGACAATCTGATCTACATCCGCGGCGACAACGACTTCGATATCGGGGACACGCGCCTGACCGACGCACTGCTTGTCGACAACACGCTGGCGCGTTCGGTGATTACCCAGGAGAACGACGACGCGCCCGTCTTCATCGACAGCAGCACGATCGCGCACAACACGAACAAGGGAGACTACGTGCTCAACGTGCACAGCAGCCTCAACCTCACCGATGGTCTTATTGGCGAAACGGCGAAGGCGCTCAACTACAGCGGCGATTCCGCGCACCTGTCAGTCGCGAACGTTGTCGCGACGAACGGCGGCGGGCTGCCGTTAGCGGCCAGCGTGATCCAGATGGATCCAGGCTTCATCGATCCGGCCAACGGCAACTACGCGCTCGCCGACAAGTCGCCCGCGCTGGATTTCGCGCCGGCGACCACTGCGCTGATGTTCGACCTCGTCGGCGCCGTGCGCAACGTCGATCTTCCCGATATACCGAACCGGTTGGGGCTGCGCGACCTCGGCGCGTTCGAGCGCAACATCAACGTCGCGGCGATGACGAACGGCACCACGGCATCCGCTTCGTCGACGTATTCGATTGTTCCGCCCGCGGTCTACGCGCCGGCCAACACGATCGATGGCGACCGCACGGGCGTGCGCTGGTCGCTGAATCCGGGCGGAGGCTGGAACGACGACACGTTGGGCATGTTTCCGGACAACCTCGACATCGATTTCCATGCCGATCGCACGATAGATCGCGTGATCGTCTACTCGCTGCAGGACAACTTCATGCTCGGCATGGAGCCGACCGATGCGATGACGTTCGCAGCGTACGGGCTGACATCGTTCTCGGTGCAGCGCTGGGATGCGCCGACCTCGAGCTGGGTCACGCTGCGCACGGTGACGGGAAACAGTCTCGTCAAACGCAGCGTCGACTTTCCGCAGGTGACGACGTCGAAGCTGCGAATCCTGTGCACGGGTGCGGCGGACATGCAGTACTCGCGCATCGTCGAGGTCGAGGCGTTCGGAGGCTGAAGGACTGCGGGCAAGCGCGTTGGCTGCATCGAAGCTGACGCCTGCCGGCGTCAGCGCAGATGCGGGCGCAGCCAGCGGTCGAGGCTGTCGGAGGAGAAATTGCCCGCACGCTGGGTGAGGAGGCGCCCATCGCGGCCGATCAGCACGCTGTACGGCAGGACGCTGCGGACATCGCCGAAGCGCAGGCTGGGGTCGTCGCCGTTTTCTTCGGCGAGCAGGATCGGATAGCGCACGGGGCTGTCCTTGAGAAAGTCCTGCACCGCCTGCGCGTCGTCGATCGCGACGCCGACGACCTCGAAGCCCTGTGGCGCGAGGCGGCCGCGCGCCGCGTCGAGCAAAGGCATCTCCTCGCGGCACGGTCCGCACCAGGTCGCCCAGAAGTTGACGAGCAGTACCTTGCCGTCCCACTCGCTGAGGCGGCGCCGCTTGCCCGCAAGGTCGACGAACTCGAGATCGGCGCGCGTGTCCCCGATCTTGAGCACCTCGACGCCGGCCGGCACGGGTGGCGCGGAAAGGCTGTCGATCGCGGTCGAAGCGAACAGGCCGAGCAAGGCGCCGACGAAGGCGACCGCAACGATCAGCAGATGGGTGCGACTCAGCATGGGCAGGGGCCGGCGACCGGCCAAGACAGACGATGCAGCAGTTTAGCGTGCCGCGCCGACGCGCCGCAGGAACTTGTCGGCGTCTTCCTCACCGGTGAGGCGCAGCGAACGCTTCTCGTTGCCATCGACTGCGAAGAACAGCGTATCCGGCGGCGCGACGATCGAAAAACGCTGCATCAGTGCCTGGTCGATATCGTCGTTCGCAGTGACGTCGGCCTGGACGAGGATGAAGTCCGCGAGTGCGCGCTGCACCTCGGGGCGCGAAAATGTGTACTTCTCCATTTCCTTGCAGGCGACGCACCAGTCGGCGTAGAAATCGAGCACGAGCGGCTTGTGCGCGGCCTTCGCGTCGGCGAGCGCCGCGTCGACGTCGGCCGCGGACTTCACGCGCTTGAAAGCAAGCGTCTCGACCGAGGCCGCCGAACCCCCAGCGCCGCCGGCGACGCCGTGCAGCGGGCGCAACACGTCGCTCGTTCCGGCCGCGGCGCCGATCAGCTCGGCCGCGCCGGCGATCAGCAACAGCACGCCGAGCGCCTTCCACAGCCTGTGCCAGCCACTGGCGCCGTCCGCGAGGCGGTCGAGCGCGCCGAGGTAGACCGCGCTAGCGATCGCGAGCGCGCCGACCGCGAGCATGATCCACACCGGATCGAGGATGCGCGACAGCATCCAGATCGCGAGTCCGAGGAAAGTGACGCCGAACACCGCCTTGACCGCGTCCATCCAGGCGCCTGCGCGCGGCAGGAACTTGCCCGCGCTCGCGCCGAAGACGACCAGGGGCGCGCCCATGCCGAGCGACAGCGTGAACAGCGCGAAGCCCCCGAGCACCGCATCGTGCTTCTGCGCGATGTAGAGCACCGCAACGGCGAGCGGCGGCGTGACGCATGGGCCGACGATCAGTGCCGACAGCGCGCCCATGATCGCGACGCCGAACAGCGAGCCGCCGGACTGCTGGTTGCTGACGTTCGCGAGCTTGCCCTGCCACGAGGCCGGCAGCTGCAGCTCATAGAAGCCGAACATCGACAATGAGAGCAGGACGAACAGGCCGGCGAAGCACCACAACACCCACGGCGTCTGGAACGCCGCCTGCAGGTTCTTGCCGGCGAGTCCCGCGACTACGCCCGCGACCGTGAAGATCACCGCGCTCGCGAGCACGTAGACGATCGATAGCGTGAGCGCGCGTCGCGTCGAGATGTTGTCACCTGCTCCGGCGATGATGCCCGAGAGGATCGGAATCATCGGAAAGACGCAAGGCGTGAACGCGAGGCCCATGCCCGCGAGGAAAAACACCGTGAACGTGAGCCACAGCGAGCCGCCGAGCGCGTGTGCGAAGACGCTGTCGTCGGATGGCGAGGCTGCGGCCGCATCGAGCGGTGCGGATGGCGCGGCTGTGGTGGCGACCCCGCCCTGCTGCGCAGGCAGCGTCACGTCGATGCTGCGCGTGATCAGCGGATAGCAGACGCTGCCCTCGAGGCAGCCCTGGAAATGCGCGGTGAGCGGCAGCGTTGAGGCCGCGGCTTCCTTCGGCGTGAATGCGATCGGCACGTCGACCTGATCGAAATACACGGTCGTCTCGCCGAAGCTTGCGTCCTTGTGCCTTGTGCCCGCGGGCCAGCGCGGTGGCGCGAGGCTCGCGCCGGGGCTGTCGAATGTCGTCTTGTCGCGATACAGGTAGTAGCCCTTGGGCATGGTGAATCGCGCGAGCACTTCGCGCGGGGACGTCGCGAGCGCCTCGAACACGAAGGCCTTCTCGACCGCCAGCGGTTCGGCGCCCGCGCCGATCTGCAGCGGGCCTGCGGGTGCGCCGCCCGCGAGGGCGATCGTGGTGCCCGCACCCTCTGGCGGCTGCGCCGCGGCGGCCGGCAGCTTGACGGTCAGTTGCGTGACGTGCGGCGGAAAACAGATCTTCGGGTCGACTTCGTGGCAGCCCTGGAACTTCACGTCGAGGTGCACTTCCGCCGCGCCTGGCGGCGCGCTCAGCGCCTGTGTCGAAGTGAAATCCTCGTGATACACCTCGACGTCGCCGAGATACTCGTCGTGCTTCTTCTTGCCTGCGGGCAGTTCGTGCGCAGCGAGCGTGACGCCCGCGTCCTTGGTCTTGACCTGGATGCGTTCGCGATAGAGGTAGTAGTCGGGCGCGATCTTCCAGTCGAGCCGTACGCGGCCGCGATCGACGGGGGACGCCTGCACGACGAAGGCCTTGTCGACCGCGAGCAGGCCATCGGCGTCCTGTGCCCATGCGAGCGAGGCGTGCATGCCCGGAGCGAGCAGTGCGGCGAGAACAAAATGGAAGAGACGAAAGCGCTTCATGAATGGCCGATTGTCGCAGAGTTGACCTGCAAGTTGGCAAGCAGACCGTGCGCGAACGCGATCGCTTGCGCAGTCCGTATGGATACCGGTTGGACGGACCCGCGTTCAATTCCTGACGCTACACCGTCTGAGCAGTGCCGCCGCGCGATTCCTGTTAGGGCGCGCGCCGCCGCGCGACACGACGCGCGCGGCACTTTCTGGCTCAGTCGCGCATCGCCGTCGATCCAATCGGGGTAACGGTAGAGTCCGACGACGACGTCCAGTGCGATTCGCCCAGGAACTTCAACGGGTGCTGCGCGAGGATGTACTCACGCAGCGCGCCGAGGCGCTCGCGCGTCGTCTTGATGATCGGCGGGTGTTCGGACTCGCGCCGAATTTCACCCTGCCCGCGCTAGGTCGATACGACGGCGGGCGGGCGGTTCACGCAGGCCGCGAGGCAAGCGGCGACGGGCGCGTCGGCGATGCGATCCGCGCCGCCCTCGCCGCGACAGGTGCGGAGGACCAAAATTGCGCCGAGCATGTCTTCTGATCTTGTCTAGAGAGAGAGCAGCAATGTTCCAAAGCCTACCGTGCCGGTGTGTGCGTCGATCGTTGCGGTTGTTCCTGCGCATCGGCGCCTGCGTGCTCGGCGGCGTGCTGGGCGCAGGGCCGGTGCGAGCCGCGAACGCGCCTAGCCCTATCAACATCGCGACCTACAACCTGCGTCTGAACGTCGCCTCCGACGGGCCGAATGCGTGGCCGCTGCGCCGCGACGCGGTGCGCGCGCAGATCCGATTCCACGAGTTCGATATCGTCGGCACGCAGGAGGCGCTACCCGACCAGATCGACGACCTCGCCGCGATGCCGGGATTCGCGTTCGTCGGCGTCGGCCGCGATGATGGCAAGCGCGCTGGCGAGCATTCGGCGATCTTCTATCGCAGCACGCGCTTCGACGTCGAGGCGCACGGAGATTTCTGGCTCAGCCAGACGCCCGACAAGCCATCGAAGGGATGGGATGCGAAATGCTGCAACCGCATCGCGACCTGGGCGAGATTTCACGACCGCGAAACCGGCAAGCGCTTCCTCGTCTTCAACGTGCACTTCGATCACGAGGGCGTCGAGGCCCGCCGCCAGTCGGCGTTGCTGATGCTGCGCAAGATCGGTCAGATCGGCGCGCATGAGACAGTGATCTGCGCCGGCGATTTCAATTCGACGCCCGACACCGAGCAGGTCACGGCAATGAAGCACACGCTGCGCGACGCGCGTGAGATCAGCGCCGAGCCGCCCTATGGACCAGTGGGTACCTTCAACGACTTCAAGCTCGAGGCGCCAGAGCGCGAACGCATCGACTACATCTTCGTCGATGCCCACGTCGACGTGCTCAAGTACGCCGTCCTCGACGACTCGAACGACGGTCGCTATCCGTCGGACCACTGGCCGGTTGTGGCGCGCATCGTCGTTCGCTGACAACCGGCTGTCTGCTGCGGGCGCAAACCGCAAACGCCTGCGCCGCACTTGAAAGCGCCGCGCCGTCCCCCCAACTTCCTCGCGTGCGGCAGCCTTTGCATCGCAAGTCGTTCGCCGCTAAACTTGGCACTCAACACGCCGGAGTGCTAACAATCCGGAGAGTTTCCTTTTAATTCAAATAGTTGAGGAATAGCTATGAAGCTTCGTCCATTGCACGACCGCGTGATCATCAAGCGCCTGGAAGCCGAGACCAAATCTGCCGGTGGCATCGTCATCCCCGATACCGCGGCTGAAAAGCCCATCAAAGGTGAGGTGATCGCGGTGGGCGCCGGCAAGATCCTCGAAGACGGCAAGGTGCGCGCGCTCGCGGTCAAGGCCGGCGACAAGGTGTTGTTCGGCAAGTACTCGGGCACCGAGGTCAAGGTCGACGGCGAAGAGCTGCTGGTCATGCGCGAGGAAGACCTCGTCGCGATCATCGAAGGCTGAGCGCGCATCCGCGCGACCGCCGCAAAAGTATACCAATCCAGTTTGAGGAATTAGATCATGGCAGCTAAAGAAATCCGTTTTGGCGAAGACTCGCGCGCTCGCATGTTGCGCGGAGTGAACACCCTGGCCAACGCCGTCAAGGCGACGCTGGGTCCGAAGGGTCGCAACGTCGTGCTCGAGAAGAGCTTCGGCGCGCCGACGATCACCAAGGACGGCGTGTCCGTCGCCAAGGAGATCGAACTGGCCGACAAGTTCGAGAATATGGGCGCGCAGATGGTCAAGGAAGTCGCTTCCAAGACCTCAGACGTCGCGGGCGACGGCACGACCACCGCCACGGTGCTCGCGCAGGCGCTGATCCGCGAAGGCATGAAGGCCGTCGCGGCCGGCATGAATCCGATGGATCTCAAGCGCGGCATCGACAAGGCCGTTGTCGCGGCCGTCGCCGAGCTCAAGAACCTGTCCAAGCCGTCGGCCGACAACAAGTCGATCGCGCAGGTCGGCACGATCTCGGCCAACGGTGACGCGCACATCGGCGACATCATCGCCGAGGCGATGAACAAGGTCGGCAAGGAAGGCGTGATCACGGTCGAGGAAGGCTCGGGTCTCGAGAACGAGCTCGACGTCGTCGAGGGCATGCAGTTCGACCGCGGCTACCTGTCGCCGTACTTCATCAACAACCAGCAGAGCCAGCAGGTCGAGCTCGAAGAGCCGTACATCCTGCTGCACGACAAGAAGATCTCGAACGTGCGTGAGCTGCTGCCCGTTCTCGAAGGCGTCGCCAAGGCCGGCAAGCCGCTGCTGATCGTCGCCGAGGAAGTCGAAGGCGAAGCGCTCGCGACCCTCGTCGTCAATACGATCCGTGGCATCGTCAAGGTCGCGGCCGTCAAGGCTCCGGGCTTCGGCGACCGTCGCAAGGCGATGCTCGAAGACATGGCCATCCTCACCGGCGGCCAGGTGATCTCCGAGGAAGTCGGTCTGTCGCTCGAGAAGGCGACGCTCAAGGATCTCGGCCGCGCGAAGAAGATCGTGATCTCGAAGGAGAACTCGACGATCATCGACGGCGCGGGCGACCACAAGGCGATCGAATCGCGCATCGCGCAGATCAAGGCGCAGATCGAGGAGACGAGCTCGGACTACGATCGCGAGAAGCTGCAGGAACGCGTGGCCAAGCTGGCCGGCGGCGTTGCCGTGATCAAGGTCGGTGCATCGACCGAGATCGAGATGAAGGAGAAGAAGGCCCGCGTCGAAGACGCCCTGCATGCGACGCGTGCGGCGGTCGAGGAAGGCGTGGTCCCGGGCGGCGGCGTCGCGCTCGTGCGCGCGCTCGACGCGATCAAGAAGCTCAAGGGCGACAACGAAGACCAGAACCACGGCATCCTGATCGCCAAGCGCGCGATGGAAGCGCCGCTGCGCGAGATCGTCGCGAACGCCGGTGAGGAGCCCAGCGTCGTGCTGAACAAGGTGGCGGCCGGCAAGGGCAACTACGGCTACAACGC
>JBDTYX010000348.1:0-2713 GCA_040005435.1 Rudaea sp.
GAGGCACGCGGCGTGTTCCTGCGCTATCGCGAGCTTGGTGGCGCCAGCTACTAACGGGTCGGCATCACGTCCGGGGCGCATAGCTTGAGCCACCTTCGCCAGCGACGATTCCAGCCGTCCCGTTTTTCGCGTGAAGAAGAGCTTCCGCTCACCCTCCGGGCTAGCGGGTAACTTTTCTTTGCTCGTGCAAAGAAAAGTCGCCAAAAGAAAACACGCCCTCGGCATTGCGCTTTTCGGGCTGCGTCCGAAAAGACCGCGGCCTCGGCCTGTGTTCCGCCGACGGCACATCCCTGTGCCGTCGGCGGAATCGGCGCGCTCCATCGCGCCGCCCCTTTCGGGCATCGCGGCCGCTGCCGCCGCAATGCAGAGGGGTCGAGTAACCGAGACTTCGAAAACCGGAGACGGCTGATTTAAACTAAGAAAGAGCCGAAGCTCGCATCCTGCCGCGATGCTGCGTCTGGGCGATCAATCGAGCGTGATCTCCCCGCGCATGATCTCGACGACGCGCCCGCCGACGCGGATGCGCCGATCGGCGTCGATCTCGAGATGCAGCAGGCAGGGCCGGCCGGTCGCCGCCCCCTGATGGACATCGACGCGCAGCGGTGGTGTCACGCCGGTATCGAGCAGATAGGCGCCGAGATTCGCGCAGGCCGAGCCCGTGCCGGGATCCTCGATCAGCGATCCGCCCTGTTGGAAGAAGTAGCGCGAGACGACATTGCCCGCGTCGTGTCGCGCGAACACGTAGGCCTGCGCCTCCATGAAGTTCGCGCAGTATTCAAGACACAGGTCCATGCGCGGCCGCACGCGCTCGACCGCCGCGACGCTCGTGAGCGGGACGATCAACTGCTCGACGCCGGCGCTGCACCAACGCGGTTCTGCGGCCACGTCTGCCTCTTCGAGCCCGAGTGCCTCGGCGACCTTCGCGCGCGAGAATTCGTACGCGCGAAAGGTCGGCGCGTTCGCCGTGAGCGTCCACACGTCGCGGCGTGCCGCATCGGCACCGGCGCCGACCGGGATGATGCCCGCTCTCATTTTCAGCCGCACGGCGTCGCCGCCGCGTCCGAGCGCGCGCACGACGAATGCCGAGCCCAGCGTCGGGTGGCCCGCGAACGGCATCTCGAACGTCGGCGTGAAGATGCGCACGTGCGCGTCGGCGTCGCCCGCGGCCAGCAGGAAAGTCGTCTCGGACAAGTTGAACTGCAGCGCGAGGGCCTGCATCTCGGCATCGCTCAGCCCTTGTGCATCCTCGACGACCGCGAGCGGATTTCCGGCTAGGCGTTGTTCGGCGAAGACGTTGACGACGCGAAAGGCGTACCTGCGCGTCATCGCGCGACACCTCGCTGCGGCGCGCCTAGCGGATGCGCGAGAAGCGCGGCGCCGCGCTCGACCGCCGCGGTCCCGCTGCGCGCGAGCTCGAGCACGTCGCCGACCTTGGCGAGGTCATCGAGGAACTCGCCGACCTCCGCTCCGTTGCCGGTGAACTCGATCGTGCGCACGCCCACCGAGATGTCGATAACCTGGGCGCGCGGGTGGCGACGCAGCGCCGCGACGAACGTGTTGAGCGACTCGTTGCGCACCTCGATCTTCAAGATTACGAGTTCGGTCTCGATATGGTCGCGCCCCGTGAGGTCGACGATCTCGATCACGTCGATGAGCTTGGCCGACTGTTTGATGATCTGGTCGATCACCGCGTCGTCGCCGAACGTCACGAGCGTCAGCCGCGATACCGCGGGATCGTGGGTCGCGGCGACGCTCAGCGATTCGATGTTGTAGCCGCGCGCCGAGAACATGCCGGCGGTCCGGGCCAGCGCGCCGGCCTCGTTCTGCAACAGGATGGAGATGATTCTGCGCACGTCGTGATGCTCCGGAGTGGCTATTGGCGATCCGCGAACTGCGGCGCGTCGTCGTGGATGTCGAACCAGGTGGCCTTCGATGCGACGAAGATGTGCATCGCCGGCTTGTCGGCGAATTGCGTGTCCAGCGAGCCGATGCGGACGCGAATGAGGTCGGGTACCGAGTCGCGACGACTGAACAGCGGCGAACCGCAGTGCTTGCAGAACATGCGATGCAGGCCGGCCGAGGCGTAGTCGCCCAACGATTCGAATCCCGAAGTCACGCTGAAATCCGCCGCAGCCACCGGCGCAACCGCGGCGAATGCGCTGCCGTGCGCCTTGCGACAGCGCGAGCAGTGGCACCAGTACTGCGGCCCGATGTCGCCGTTGACCGAGTAGCGCACCGCGCCGCAAAGACAGCTTCCCTCATGCATCGCTAGGGTCCTAGAACATTTCCGCCGGACCGACTTCCTGGCCGGTCGGCTTCTGCCGCGACGGAATGTGGTCTCCGGTGATCATTTCGGCATAGCCCATGCCGGGACCGACCATCGGATAGACGCCCGCATCGGTATCGATGATCACCTCGAGGAACGCCGGCCCCGCGAACGCAACGAACTCCGCGATCACGCGCTGCAGATCCTCGGGCTTGTCGAGCCGCTGCGCCCACGGATACCCGTCTGCTTGCGCGGCCTTGACGAAGTCCTTCTTGTGCAGGCTCTTGTCGCTGCCCGAGAAGCGTCCCTTGAAGAAGAGTTTCTGCCACTGGCGAACCATGCCGTCGCCGAAGTTGTTGAGCACGACCACCTTGACCGGCAGGTTGTAGGTCGTCACGGTTTCGAGCTCGCCGAGATTCATGCGGATGCTCGCGTCGCCGTCGATGT
>JBDTYX010000134.1:0-9066 GCA_040005435.1 Rudaea sp.
CAAGACCGATCGCGACCCCTTTCGCCATCTGCGGCCTGCCGGTCGTGCCGAACCAGACGATCAGGCCGATGATCAGCAGCCACGGCGAGACGCCGATGAGTATCCACGCTCTGTCGGGGACGCCGCCGCCGCGGAACAGGCTGGCGAGCGTGCCGAGCAAGCCGACGATGACGGCATAGCCGCCGATCAATGCACCCCAGGCGAGCCAGAATCCGGGCCATATCGATGCCCGCGGCAACGGCGGCGACGTAGCGTTCGGTGCGGGTGCGTCTTGCTCGTTCATGCAGACCTCCTCAATGGGCGGCTCAAGGATACGCACCGCGATCGACGCGGGCGCGCAGCGCTTCGAGCTGCGCCATGCGGCCGTCGCGGTAGAACAGGTTGAACGTGTCGAACGGAATCAGCCGTCCGTCCGGCTGCGCAATGTGTACGCAGGATTTCTTGACCGCGCGCAGATCGAAAGAGTACGCGTCGACGAACTGCATGATCAGCACGCGAAAAACGTTGCGATAGCTCCATTCCTGCGGGGCCTGGATCTGCGGCAGGCAACAGAGCAGGTCGGACAGCGAGCAGGCCTGCGACTGTGGCGAATGATTGGTCGCGAACAGCTCGAACACGTGTGCGCGCAGCTGCTCGTCGCGCTCGACGACGATCGTGTTGCGGCCTTTCGCGACCAACGTCTCGGGTGAGACGAAGCGCGTCAGCGGCACGGTAGCCTCGTCGAGCTTCAACGCATACGCCATCGCGAGGCAGTCCGGGTTGCATGGCACCGGAATCAGGTCGTCCGGCTCGAACACGGACGTCTGCTCGAGGATGCGCCGGCGCACCTCGGTCAGCGTGAGGCGGTCGCGCGCCGGATCGTAGTTTTCGAGGCGACCCGCGGCCTGGATCGGCTGGAATGTCACGCCGCGCACGCACGGTTGCTGCAGTGCGAAATCGATGATCTCGCCGAGCTCGTGGTCGTTGAGGCCCTTCTTGACTGTGACGACGAGCGTCGTCGAGATGTCGTTCGCATTGAGGTTTTCTAGCGCACGGCGGCGGATCTCCGACAGCTTGGCGCCGCGCAGCTGCTGATGCACCTCGTCGCGCAGCGAGTCGAACTGCAGGTACAGCTCGAAGCCGGGTTCGTATTGCTTGAGGCGCGCGGCGAAGTCGGGCTCCTTCGCGATGCGCAGTCCGTTCGTGTTGACCATCAGATGACGGATCGGCCGCTTCTTCGCCGCGTCGAGAATCTCGAAGAACTGCGGATGCAGCGTCGGTTCGCCTCCGGAAATCTGCACGACGTCGGGCTCGCCCTCGTTCGCGACGACCGCGTCGAGCATGCGCTCGACCGTCGCGAGATCGCGGTAGCCCGGACGATGGGGCCCGGAATCGGCATAGCAGATCGGACAGCGCAGGTTGCAGTGATCGGTGATCTCGATCAGCGACAGGCAGCTGTGCTGCATGTGTTCGGGACACAGGCCGCAGTCGTAGGGGCAGCCCCAGCGCTGCTCGGTGTTGAAGCGCTGCGGCAGTTCGGGCGCCTTGATGAATACTTCGCGCGATTTGCGGTAATAGGCCGCGTCGTCCGCGATCAGCACGCGCTCGCGACCGTGCTCGCGGCACCATTTCTCGAGATAGACGTTGTCGCCCTTGATCAGGATCTTCGCCTCCACGCGCACGAGGCAGGTCGAGCACACCGATACGGCGCTGTCGTAGAACAGGTAAGGCCTTACCTTCGTCCCCAAGACACATTCCCCGCGAGGCGCACGATGTCATGCCGATAGTACGCCAACCCGCCCAGGCACAGCAGCTGGATGCCGGATAGCAGGCCGAAATATGCGACCGGCATCGGCTTGATGAAGTCGATCAGCACGCGGAAAGCGAGATAGGCGATCATGAAAGAACGAAAGCGATCGCCCTCGCGCAAACGAGCGACAGCGCAGCGCGAGATCGCCCACGCGGCCCCGATCAGGAATGCGATCTCGTAGAGCTGCGTCGGGTGCCGCGCCACGCCATCGCCAAAATCGACTCCCCAGGGCAGCGTGGTGGGATTGCCATACGTGTGATCGTCGAGCCCGGCGAGAAAACAGCCGACACGCCCGATCGCGATGCCGATCATCAGCGGCAACGCGAACGCGTCGCCGCTCGAGGTGCGCACGCCGAGCGCGCGCTTGCACAGTTCGACGCCTATCAATCCGCCGAGCAGTGCGCCGACGATCGTCTTGCCCTCGAGCAGGCGGCGCCAGTCGGGGAAGTTCGCGAACGCGTTGTGCGGGTCTTCGATCCAGTAGCCGAGTTTAGCGCCGATCGCCGCGCCGACGATCGCGGCGACGCCGATCGCAAGGCTGTGATCGCGCTCGGCCAAGGCCGGCAGCGCGAGGCGGCGGCGCTGCCGCAGAAACAATTGCATGCCGACGAAATATGCCGAAGCTTCGACCAGTGTGTGCAGGGCGACCGGAGTCAATCGCGGTGCGACGCGTTCTTGTCGCGACCCGCACCAAGTCTGCGGTCGATTCGGCTGAACAGCTTCTTGAACAGGCGCGAGAGCTTGCCGCGCTGGGTCTTGCGCAGCTTCTCTTCTTCGCTCGTGAGCCAAGCGACCTGGATCACGCGACGCTCGCCCTCGAACGGCAGATGGCCGTGGAACGAATGGTCGCTGCGCCGGAACACCGTGAGGTTGCCGTAGATCGGCCGGATCTCGGGCACCGCGAGGTCGTCGATGTCGTCGATGCGATTGAGGAAGCGAAAGCAGCCGTCGCTCGTGTCGGGCCAGGTCTCGTTGAGATAGAGCAGCGCGGTCGCGACCTTCGAGCGGCTGTCGGTATGGATCGTGCCGTGGCGCCGGTTCAGCGCGCGGCACAGCGTGACGAGCGTCGGGAACTGGCCGAGGTCGGCGATGCCGAGATGCGCGCCGATCGCGCTCGCGACGCGGGGATCGGTAAGCTCGGTCACCAGACGGTTCACGCTCGGTCCGCAATCGGCCGGATCGTAAGGGAAGAAACCGGCGCCGCTGTATTTCGGGAAATCGTCGCGCAGCTCGCGGGCCGCGCCAGCGGGCAGCTGCTCGCGCGCGATCAGGAATGCAAACGGCTGCGCGCGGACGACCGTGTCGGAGCGCGCGAGGAATGCCGGGTCGAACAGGGTTTCTGCGGTCGCCATGTCGACATTGTAATGGACACCGGCGGGGTCACACCGGTATCATTCCCGCTCGCCCGTAACCTTCGCCCGCGGACTGGTTTCAACACCGGCCGGCGGGTGTGCTCGCATCCGAAGGTTGCATGTACCACGTCAGACCAGGCGACCGAATGACCCCCGCAATACTCGCTCTCGCAGACGGTTCCCTCTTCCGCGGCATCTCCATCGGCGCGGACGGCGAAAGCGTCGGCGAAGTCGTGTTCAACACGGCGATCACCGGCTACCAGGAGATCCTCACCGATCCTTCGTACGCGCGTCAGATCGTCACGCTGACTTATCCGCACATCGGCAACACCGGTTGCAACGAAGTCGACGACGAATCGTCAGGCGTGCACGCCGCGGGACTCGTGGTCCGCGACCTGCCGCGCCTCGCGAGCAGCTGGCGCATGCAGGAGACTCTCGGCGCGTATCTGCGCCGTCACGGCGTCGTCGCGATCGCCGACATCGACACGCGTCGGCTCACGCGCCTGTTGCGCGACAAGGGCGCGCAGGCGGGCTGCATCGTCGCCGGCGCTGGAGCGCACGACGAATCCGCGCTGGCCGGCGCGCGCGCGTTTCCGGGGCTCGCCGGCATGGATCTCGCGAAAGTCGTGAGCACGCACGAAACGTATCGTTTCGACGTCGGCAGCTTCGACCTCGACCGCGCGGAATTTGCCCGCGGCAGCGGCAAGTACCACGTGGTCGCCTACGATTTCGGCGTCAAGCGCAACATCCTGCGCATGCTCGTCGATCGCGGTTGCGTGATCACGGTCGTGCCGGCGCAGACGCCCGCGAGCGAGGTGCTCGCGCTCGATCCCGATGGCGTCTTCCTGTCCAACGGCCCCGGCGATCCCGAGCCTTGCGTCTACGCGATCGCGGCCACGCGCGAGTTGATCAGGCGCCGAATCCCCACATTCGGCATCTGCCTCGGCCACCAGATCATGGGCCTCGCGATCGGCGCTAAGACGCTCAAGATGAAGTTCGGCCATCACGGCGCGAACCATCCGGTCAAGGACCACGACGACGGCCGCGTGCTCGTCACCTCGCAGAACCACGGATTCGCGGTCGATCCCGCGACGCTGCCCGCGAACGCGCGCGTCACGCATACCTCGCTGTTCGACGGCTCGCTGCAGGGCTTCGCGCTGACCGACGCGCCTGCTTTCTGTTTCCAGGGCCATCCCGAGGCGAGCCCCGGCCCGCACGACATCGCCTATCTGTTCGACCGCTTCGTCGCGCAGCTCGGCGAGCGCAAGGTCGTCGCGGCGTGAGGGAAGTATTACCGTGTCCACGTACCAGCGGGCACTCATGACGACGGTTCTCCGGCCTGTCCGCGTGGGAGCCTCGAGAGCGGCGGCGAACCCGATTCATGTCGATGACATCCAACCAACCAAACCGAGCGAGCCCGCACTGCCGGTGAGCGCTATTTTTTCCGCGATCTGACGAACACGCGAACCGCCATGCCCAAACGCAACGACATCAAGAGCATCCTGATCATCGGCGCCGGGCCGATCGTGATCGGCCAGGCCTGCGAGTTCGACTATTCCGGCGCGCAGGCATGCAAGGCGCTCAAGGCCGAAGGCTACCGCGTCATCCTCGTCAACTCGAACCCCGCGACGATCATGACCGACCCGGAGACGGCCGACGCGGTGTACATCGAGCCGATCAACCGCGCGACGGTCGAGCGCATCATCGCGAAGGAAAGGCCCGACGCCCTGCTGCCGACGATGGGCGGCCAGACCGCGCTCAACTGCGCGCTCGACCTCGCCGACGTCGGCATCCTCGAGAAATACGGGGTCGAGCTGATCGGCGCGTCGCGCGAGGCGATCCGCATGGCCGAGGACCGCGCGTTGTTCCGCCGCGCGATGATCGACATCGGCCTCGAGTGTCCGAAGGCCGAGGTCGCCAGGACGCTCGAGCAGGCTCTCGAAGCGCAGGTCAAGGTCGGCTTCCCGACGATCATCCGGCCGAGCTTTACGCTGGGCGGGTCCGGCGGCGGCATCGCCTACAACCGCGAGGAGTTCATCGAGATCATCAACCGCGGCCTCGAGCTTTCGCCGGTGCACGAGGTGCTCGTCGAGGAGTCGGTGCTCGGCTGGAAGGAATTCGAGATGGAGGTCGTCCGCGACTCGGCCGACAACTGCATCATCGTCTGCTCGATCGAGAACTTCGATCCGATGGGCGTGCACACGGGCGACTCGATCACCGTCGCGCCCGCGCAGACGCTGACCGACAAGGAATACCAGCGTCTGCGTGACGCGTCGATCGCGGTACTGCGCAAGATCGGCGTCGACACCGGTGGCTCGAACGTCCAGTTCGGCATCAACGCCGAGGACGGCCGGGTAGTCGTGATCGAGATGAACCCGCGCGTGTCGCGTTCGTCGGCGCTCGCATCGAAGGCGACCGGATTCCCGATCGCGAAGATCGCCGCGAAGCTCGCGGTCGGCTACACGCTTGATGAGCTGCGCAACGAGATCACCGGCGGCGCGACGCCCGCGTCGTTCGAGCCGACGATCGACTACGTCGTCACGAAAATTCCGCGCTTCGCGTTCGAGAAGTTTCCGACCGCAGATGCGCGCCTGACAACGCAGATGAAGTCTGTAGGCGAGGTGATGGCGATCGGGCGCAACTTCCAGGAGTCGCTGCAGAAGGCGCTGCGCGGTCTCGAGACCGGCAAGGACGGGCTAAATCCGACCGATCTCGATGCGGCCAACAACGCCGACGACATGGCGACGCTCAAGCGCGAGCTGCGCGAACCCAAGCCCGATCGCATCTTCTACATCGCCGATGCGTTCCGCGCCGGCCTGTCGCTCGAGGAGATCTACGCGCTGACCCGCGTCGATCGCTGGTTTCTCGATCAGATGGGCGAATTGATCGAGGTCGAGGGCGCGGTGCATGCCGCCGGGCTCGCGGCGATCGACGCGACGCGCATGCGGGCACTCAAGCGCAAGGGCTTCTCGGACGCGCGCCTCGCCGCGCTGCTCGACACCGACGAGACCGCGGTGCGCACGCTGCGTCGCGCGTTCAACGTGCGCCCGGTGTACAAGCGCGTCGATTCCTGCGCGGCCGAGTTCGCGACGACGACGGCCTACCTGTATTCGACCTACGAAGAAGAGTGCGAGGCGCAGCCGACGACGCGCGACAAGATCATGGTGCTCGGCGGCGGTCCCAATCGCATCGGCCAGGGCATCGAGTTCGACTACTGCTGCGTGCACGCCGCGCTCGCGCTGCGCGAGGACGGTTACGAGACGATCATGGTCAACTGCAATCCTGAGACCGTCTCGACCGACTACGACACGTCGGATCGCCTGTATTTCGAGCCGCTGACGCTCGAGGACGTACTCGAGATCATCGACAAGGAGAAACCCAAGGGCGTGATCGTGCAATACGGTGGCCAGACGCCGCTCAAGCTCGCGCGTGCGCTCGAGGCGAACGGCGCGCCGATCATCGGGACGTCGCCCGACTCGATCGATCTTGCGGAAGACCGCGAGCGTTTCCAGAAGATGGTGACGAAGCTCGGCCTGACCCAGCCGCCGAACCGCACCGCACGCACGCCCGATCAGGCGTTGTCGCACGCGCGCGAGATCGGCTATCCGCTCGTCGTGCGGCCGAGCTACGTGCTCGGCGGGCGCGCGATGGAAGTCGTGCATTCCGACGCCGACCTTAAGCGCTACATCACCGACGCGGTGCGCGTGTCGAACGACTCGCCCGTGCTGCTCGACCGCTTCCTCGACAACGCGGTCGAGGTCGACGTCGACATCGTCGTCGACGCGCAGGGCAACGTGCTGATCGGCGGCATCATGGAGCACATCGAGGAGGCCGGCGTGCACTCGGGCGACTCGTCGTGCTCGCTGCCGCCGTATTCGCTGTCGCCGCGCATCCAGGACGAGCTGCGCGCGCAGGTCACGCAGATGGCGCGCGAGTTGCGCGTCGTCGGGCTCATGAACACCCAGTTCGCGATCCAGGCGGACGGCGGCCTGGGCGACACGAACGGCAGCGGCACGATCTACATCCTCGAGGTCAACCCGCGTGCGTCGCGCACGGTGCCGTTCGTCTCGAAGGCGACCGGGGTACCACTCGCGAAGATCGCGGCGCGCTGCATGGTCGGCATGACGCTCGCCGAACAGGGCGCGACGCGCGAGATCGTGCCGGGCTACTTCTCGGTCAAGGAGGCGATCTTCCCGTTCATCAAGTTCCAGAACGTCGATCCGATCCTCGGCCCCGAGATGCGCTCGACCGGAGAGGTAATGGGCGTCGGCCGCAGCTTCGGCGCGGCGTTCGCGCGCGCGCACGAGGCGGCCAACATCTCGGCGCCGAAGGTCGGCAAGGTGTTCCTGTCGGTGCGCGACGCGGACAAGTCGCGGCTGCTGTCGGTGGCGAAGGAGCTCGTCGCGCGTGGCTTCACGCTGGTAGCGACGACCGGTACGGCTGCGTACCTGAGCGATCACGACATCGTCTGCGGGCGCATCAACAAGGTGCTCGAGGGCAGGCCGCACATCGTCGACCTGATCAAGAACGGCGAGGTCGTGTTCATCGTCAACACGACCGAGGGCAAGCAGGCCATCGCCGACTCGTTCTCGATCCGACGCGAGGCGCTGCAGCAGCGCATCACCTATTCCACCACCGTCGCCGGTGCGCGCGCGCTCGTGCATTCGCTAGATTTCCGCGGCAACGGCGAAGTCAACAGCTTGCAGGAACTTCACAGAGAACTTAGCGCATGAACAATTTGATGATCAGGGTGCCGGCATGAAGCGCGCGCCGTTGACCGCGAAGGGTGCGCAGAGACTGCGTGCGGAGCTCGAGCGGCTGAAGTCCGAGGAACGGCCGCGCATCATCCTCGCGATCGCCGAGGCGCGTGCGCACGGCGACCTCAAGGAGAACGCCGAATACCACGCGGCGCGCGAGCTGCAGGGATTCATCGAGGGACGCATCAAGGAACTCGAAGCCGCGCTGAGCTTCGCCGAGGTCATCGACATCTCGCGCCTCAACCCGAACGGCAGGATCGTGTTCGGCGCCACCGTCGACCTGATCGAGGAGTCGAGCGGCGCCGAGGTTACCTACCAGATCGTTGGCGACCTCGAGGCCGACATCAAGAAGAGCCTCATCGCGGTCAATTCGCCGCTCGCGCGAGCGCTGATCGGCAAGAGCGAGGGCGACAGTTTCGAGTTCCAGGCGCCGAACGGCGTGCGCCAGTACGAAATCGTCGCGGTCCGCTACACGATTTAGCCCAAGCGCATGCGCGCAACGCTGTTGCTGCCTTCGGCGCGTCGGTTCTCCGGCACGCAAGACACGCTCGCGCGCCGGATCGGCCGCGGCGATCGCCTCGAGGCGTTGCCTGAAGGCCGCGACGCGACGTTGCGCGGCTGCTTTGCGTTCATTGGCACGTCGATTCCCGCCGCGGCGTTGACCCGCAACCTCGACGCGGGCGACGCCGCGGGCGCGCAAAGGCGACGCTGCGATCCTGCGTGCATCATGGCGGACGCAGTGACGCTGCGGCTGGTCGCCTGCGGCGCGATGTCGCTGTCGGATGACGACGTCGCGACGCTGACGCGATCGCTCAGCCCCATTTTCGGCGACGCGGGCTTCCTGCTCGAGGCGTCGCGCCCCGATCGCTGGTATTTGCGCTGTGCGCGCGAGGCGAGGCTGCCCGCGTTCTCCTCGCCCGATGACGCGCTCGGCGACGACCTCGCGCGGCATCTGCCGCAGGGCGAGTCCGCCGCGCGTTTCCGCGCACTACTCAACGAGGCGCAGATCGCGCTGACCCAGAATCCACTCAACGCACGACGTGCGCAGCGACGACAGTCGCCGGTCAACAGCGTGTGGTTCTGGGGCCCGGGCATGCTGCCCGAGTGGGTCCGCAGCAGATTCGGCCAGGTGTACAGCGACGACGAGGTTGTCGTGGCGCTCGCCGCG
>JBDTYX010000135.1:0-8972 GCA_040005435.1 Rudaea sp.
GGCTCGTAGCGCTTGCCGCCGATCAGGTTCGCGTACTCGTTCGACTTGAAGTCGGACAGGCGCACGATCACCGGATTCGGCGCGAACGCGGCCGTGATAGTCGCGATGCCCTCGGCGAGGCGATCGACGTAGAACTGCACGGGATCGCCGTAGCCCGCGATCTTCTCGTCGATCTTGCGCTTGGTCTCGGCGTCCTGAGTCGCGTAGTCGAGCAGCGCCTTCGGGTGAATGCCGATATGGCTCGCGATGATCATCTCGAGCCGCGCGAGGCCGACGCCCGCGTTCGGCAGCATCGCAAAATCGAACGCGCGCTCGGGATTGGCGACGTTCATCATGATTTTGAGCGGCGCGGGCGGCATGTGGGTGAGGTCGGCCGTGATCTTCTCGAACTCGAGGATGCCCTTGTAGATCGTGCCGGTGTCGCCCTCGGCACACGACACCGTGACCTCGCTGCCATCGAGAATCGATTCGACGCCGTTGCCGGTGCCGACGACCGCGGGCACCCCGAGCTCGCGCGCGATGATTGCCGCGTGGCAGGTGCGACCGCCGCGGTTCGTGACGATCGCCGAGGCACGCTTCATCACGGGTTCCCAGTCGGGGTCGGTCATGTCCGCGACGAGCACGTCACCGGGCTCGACCCGGTTCATGTCCTTGATCGAGCGAATCACGCGCGCCTTGCCGGCGCCGATCTTCTGGCCGATCGCGCGACCGGTGGTCAGCACGTCTCCGCGCGAGCGCAGGTGGTAGCGCTCGATCTGCGTCGCGCGCACGCGCGACTTCACGGTCTCGGGACGCGCCTGCACGATGTAGACCTTGCCCGTGTTGCCGTCCTTCGCCCATTCGATGTCCATCGGGCGGTCGTAGTGCTTCTCGATCGTCAGCGACTGGCGCGCGAGTTCATGCACGTCCTCGTCGCTGATGCTGAACGATGCGCGTTCGCGCGCCGGAACCTCCTCGATGCGCACGCGCTCGCCGGGCTTGTCCGAATAGACCATGCGCTGCTGCTTGGCGCCGATCTGGCGACGCAGGATCGCGGGCTTGCCCGCGCGCAGCGTCGGCTTGTAGACGTAGAACTCGTCGGGATTGACAGCGCCTTGCACGACCATCTCGCCGAGACCATAGCTCGAGGTGACGAAAACCGCGTCGCGGAAGCCCGACTCGGTATCGAGCGTGAACAGCACGCCAGATGCACCGACGTCCGAGCGCACCATGAGCTGCACGCCCGCGGAGAGGAACACGTCCTCGTGCGCGAAGCCGTGGTGCACGCGATAGGCGATCGCGCGATCGTTGTACAGAGACGCGAACACTTCCTTGACCTTGTGGATCACGTCGTCGGCGCCGCAGACGTTGAGGAAGGTCTCCTGCTGGCCCGCGAACGAGGCGTCGGGCAGGTCTTCGGCGGTGGCCGACGAACGCACCGCGACCGCGACGTCTTGCGCACCGACGTCCGTGCACAGCTTCGCGTAGGCCGCGCGCACCGCGGCGTCGAATTCGGGGATCAGCGGCGTGTCGATCACCCACTGGCGGATCTCGCCGCCCGCACGCGTCAGCGCATCGACATCGTCGACGTCGAGTTCCGCGAGCCGCTTCTGGATGCGATCGGCCAGGCCGCTCTGCGCGATGAACTGCTGGAAAGCTGACGAAGTCGTCGCGAATCCGCCAGGAACAGAGACCCCAAGTTTCGACAGGTTTCCGATCATCTCGCCGAGCGAGGCGTTCTTGCCGCCGACCTTGCCGAGATCGGACAGGCGCAGCTGATCGAGCCACAGAACCAGATCGCTCAAGATTTTTCTCCAGGGAACGTGTGCGGGGATGGGGTCCGGCAGGGCGCCAATTTTCGGCGTTTGTGCACTGCGAAACAAGCGCGTCGTGACCACCCGGTCGGTTCGCGTACACTTTCGCCACGAAGCTCTCAGGTGGGAAACTCATGCGCAGAAGCGTCTTTTACGTCTCCGACGGCACCGGCATCACGGCCGAGACGATCGGCCACTCGGTACTCACGCAATTCGAGGGTATCGAGTTCGACACGTTGCGCATCCCATTCGTCGATACGCTCGACAAGGCGCGCGCGACCGCCGAACGCATCCGCGCCTCCGGTGCGGCCACGGGCGCGCGACCGATCATCGTCAACTCGGTCGTGGACCAGGCGATCGGAGACATCGTCGCAACCAGCGGAGCGCTGATCCTCGACATCTTCGCGCCGTTCATCGCGCCGCTCGAGACCGAACTCGGCACCAAGCGCTCGCGCTCGGTCGGGCGCGCGCACGGGCTGACGAATTTCTCCGAGTACGAGGCGCGCATCGAGGCGACCAACTATGCGCTGACCCACGACGACGGCATCGACGTGAACTATGCGGATGCGGACTTGATCCTTATCGGCGTATCGCGCGTCGGCAAGACGCCGACCTGCCTGTACATGGCGCTGCACTACGGCGTCAAGGCCGCGAACTATCCGCTGACCGAGGACGATCTCGAGCGGCTAGAAATTCCGCCCCGGCTCCGGGCGCATAAAGCGCGCCTGTTCGGCCTCGACATCGATGCGCAGCGCCTCGCCCAGGTGCGCGAGGCGAGGAAGCCCGGCAGCAGCTACGCGAAGATAGAACAATGCCGGCGCGAGCTCGCGCTCGCCGACAAGCTATTTCGACGCGAGAACATTCCGGTGCAGAACACGACGCACACGTCGATCGAGGAGATAGCGAGCAAGATTTTGTCCTCGCTAGGCATCGACAAGCACATGTTCTAGCGATCAGGACAGCGGCTCGTTCGCGCCGCCGGGGTCGCACGGCGCGAATCGCGCGCCGGGATTTCCAACCTACTCGGATCCCTAGAGGCTGACAAGTCTGGCGCTGCGGGAGCTTGCGTGCCTATGATGCCAAGCATGGCACTCGCGCTCGAAAAACCGCCTTCGATCTTGCCCAGCAGGTTTGCCTACCTGATGGGCCTGTATGCCGAGAACTACCATCGTCTTTCGCGTCTGTTCGCGCCGCAGTCGCTCGCGCCGGGGCACTACGTGTCTTCGGTGGACGACGGCATCGACGTGCGTTTCGACGTACTCGAGCGTCACCCTTATACGCTGGAGCTCAAGCTCAGCTATCTGCTTCAGGATCGCGAAACCGGCGAGACCGCGCCATCCGCATGGATGCGCATGTACAACGACGCGCATGTCGCCGAGGTGTCCCACTGTCATCCGGGCAAGCATCTGTGGCACGCGCTCGGCCCGTTCCCGGCGACGAAGACGCTATTCGCGCATCGCATGCGCATGGCGAGTTTCCTCAATCGCTGGCTCGAATATCTCGCCGAGCAGGGCCACTCGTGCGGGACGCTGCAGGCGATGACGCCGTCGGGCGCCGACGCGCCGCACTGACCGGCCGCGCGAAACCGGTTTCGGCGTACAGGACGATTCGCTATCCTTGAGCCGTACCCCTAGGCTTCGCGATGCGATGTCCGCGCGGCCATCCGATGGAGCAAGCATGACGATCCTGACCGAGCGCCCGACGTGGCGCGCCCTCGTGAGCCATCGTCAACAGCTGGGCGATACCCACCTACGCACCTTGTTCGGCGCGGATGCGCAGCGCGGCGAAACGCTCAGCCTCGAGGCCGCCGGCTGGTACCTCGACTACTCCAAGCAGCGCGTCGATGCCGAGGCGATACGCTTGCTGCTGCAGCTCGCTGGCGACTGCGACCTGCGCGCTCGCATCGATGCGATGTGGCGCGGCGACAAGATCAACGTCACCGAACAGCGCGCGGTCCTTCACGTCGCGTTGCGCGCGCAGGCCGGCGAACGCTTCGTGGTCGACGGACACGACGTCGTAGCGGACGTGCACGAGGTGCTCGAGCGCATGGCGGCGTTCGCGACCAGGGTGCGCAGCGGCGATTGGCAGGGTCACACGGGCAAGCGCATCCGCAATGTCGTCAACATCGGCATCGGCGGTTCCGACCTCGGTCCGGTGATGGCGCACGAGGCGCTGCGCGCGTACTCGGACCGCGGCATCGACTGCCGCTTCGTCTCGAATGTCGATGGCAGCGACTTCGACGAGGCGACGCGCGACCTCAGCGCCGACGAGACGCTGTTCATCGTCGCATCGAAGACCTTCACGACGCAGGAGACGATGACCAACGCGCGCACCGCGCGCGCCTGGTTGCTGAAGTCGCTGTCCGATCCGGCGGCGGTCGGCAAGCACTTCGTCGCCGTCTCGACGAACGCGATCGAGGTCGCGCGCTTCGGCATCGACACCTCGAACATGTTCGGATTCTGGGACTGGGTCGGCGGGCGCTACTCGATGGATTCGGCGATCGGCTTGGCAACGATGATCGCGGTCGGTCCCGAGCGCTTCCGCGAGATGCTCTCCGGCTTCCACGCGATGGACGAACACTTTCGCAGCGCGCCGTTCGAGTGCAATCTGCCGGTGCTCATGGCGATGCTAGGCATCTGGAACGTGAATTTCCTCGATGCACACACCCAGGCCGTATTGCCGTATGCGCAGTATCTCAAGCGCTTTCCGGCTTATCTGCAGCAGTTGACGATGGAGAGCAACGGCAAGTCCGTGACGCTCGCCGGCGAGCGCGTCGGCCACGAGACCGCGGCGGTGTGGTGGGGCGAACCGGGCACGAACGGCCAGCATTCGTTCTACCAGCTCGTGCATCAGGGCACGCGCATGATTCCGTGCGACTTCATCGGCTTCATGCGACCGCTCAACGATCTCGTGGAGCAGCACGACCTGCTGATGGCCAATCTGTTCGCGCAGAGCGAGGCGCTCGCGTTCGGCAAGACCGCCGCGCAGGTGCGCGCGGAGGGCACGCCTGACTGGCTCGTGCCGCACCGCTGCTTCGACGGCAACCGCCCGAGCAGCACGCTGCTGGCACAGCGCCTCACGCCCGAGACGCTCGGCGCGCTGATCGCGCTGTACGAACACATCACGTTCGTGCAGGGAGTGATCTGGAACATCGACTCGTTCGACCAGTGGGGTGTCGAACTCGGCAAGGAGCTCGCGAAACGCACGATCGCGGAAATCAGCAGCGCGTCTGCGCCCTCACTCGCGCACGACAGTTCGACGAACGAACTGATCCGCCGCTATCGCGCCGCGCGGGCGGACTAATCCGTGATTCGATGCAGTGCGAAATTGCGTTTGTAGTACCTGAAAAGCGTCGATCCGCACACGCTTCCATCGTGACGGCGTGGGCAGGCCGCACGTGAAGCGTGCGCTGGTATGCGTAACGGCGCGGGCATAGAATGCGCCATCGTCAACTCAACTGATGCGGGGAGTGCGGCATGAACAAGTTGGTAGCGGCAATCGTTCTGGGTATCGCGGGTGTGGCGGGCGCGGGTAGCGCCTGCGCAGCGGGCAATCGTCCTTCCGTCGGCGTCACCGAATTTCGCAATGAGTCCGGCGCCGCCTGGTGGCGCGGTGGCGTGGGCTGGGAGCTGTCAGGGATGCTGTCGAACGAACTCGCCTCGAGCGGCGACTTCCGTGTCGTCGAGCGCAACAAGCTGCAGAACGTCCTCGAAGAACAGAACCTCGCGGTCTCCGGTCGCGTCGCGCCGGGTACCGGTGCGAAGATCGGCAAGCTGACCGGCGCGCAATACCTCATCACCGGAACGGTCACGTCATACGAGGAGAACACCTCGAGCACGGGCGGCGGACTCAGCTTCCGTGGCATCGGTCTCGGTGGCAAGTCGAGCGAGGCGTATCTAGCGGTCGACCTGCGCGTCATCAACACTACGACGGGCGACATCGACTTCGCGCGCACGGTCGAAGGCCGCAGCAAGAGCAGTGGCGTATCGGTCGGCGTCTACCGTGGTGGGTTCGGCGGCACGCTCGCGCACGAGGAAAACACGCCTGCGGGCAAGGCGATCCGCGCCGCGCTCGTCGAGATCACCGAGTATCTCGACTGCGCGATGGTCAAGCAGGATGGCTGCGAAGCCGAGTACCGCGCGAAGGAGCAGAAGCGCCGCCAGGGCGACAAGAAGGCGCTCAAGCTCGACTGATCGGTTCTCGGTAAAGAAAAAAGCGGCCGTCGGGCCGCTTTTTTTTTGCCGAACGCGCCGGTTGGGAGGCGCGAACGCGTTCGGTCCTGCTACGGGCGCGGCTTGAAGCGACGCTTCGGCTTGGCGCCGGCGGGGCGCGCCGGGCCCGGCGGCCCGATGCGATTGCCGATGTCATCGCGCGGCAGTGCCTCGTCGCGTTGCGGACGATTCTGACCATGTCCCTGGGGTGCCGGGCCGCCGCGATTGCCGACGTTGGCGTTGACGTTGGCGCCGGGATTGAATGGACCGCGGCTAGGACGATTGCCGCGATTCTGCGGCTGCGGACGTTCGTCGCCGGCGAACCACGTGCGCGTCGGCGGCTGGTATACGCCGACATGCGGCTGGGCCGCAGCGACGCCGCGACCGGGTCCCTTGCGACCCTGGCGGCGCGCATCGGGTTGCTGGCCGTGGCGTTGTCCCGGAGCGGCGCTGTTGCCACGCGAGGCTCCCGCTGGACCGGCGCCGCGACGCGCAGCGGGCGGACCCGCGGTGTTGCCGCGCGGAGCGCGCGCACCCGGTTTCTTCTTGTCGAATTTCTTGCGCTTGGCGCCCGGGCGGAACGGCGTGTCCTCACGGATGCGGTCGAATGCGCGAATCTCGCGCGCCTCGTCGGCGTGGCCACCGCTCCAGGCCTGCTGCGAGCGTGGCGCGGGCCGGAATTCGTTGCTCGGTTTCGCGCGCCGCTGGTTGATCACGGGCTGCAGCGTCAGCGTCGGCTCGGGATCGCCCGCGCTGACGAGCGTGCGCAGCGCGTTGACCTCGTCTGCGCCGAGGGGCTCGCTGTGACTGCGCAACAGGCCGCGCGGCAGTTCGACGTTGCCGTAGCGGACGCGTTTCAGCCGACTGACCAGAAGGCCTTGCGATTCCCACATGCGCCTGACCTCGCGATTGCGACCCTCGCGCACGACGACGCGGAACCAGGAGTGGCTGTCGCCGCGGCTGATGACACCGATTTCGTCGAACCGCGCGGGGCCGTCGTCGAGTTCGATGCCGCTCTTCAGCCGCTCGAGAATCTCGTCGGGCACCTCGCCGTGGACGCGACAGATGTATTCGCGTTCGATTTCGGTCGACGGGTGCATCAGCGCATGGGCGAGCGCGCCGTCGGTCGTGAGCAGCAGCAGGCCGGTGGTGTTGATGTCGAGGCGTCCGACCGAGATCCAGCGTGCACCCTTGAGCTGGGGCAGCTGTTCGAAGATCGTCGGCCGTCCTTCGGGGTCCTCGCGCGTCGCGACGACGCCCTCGGGCTTGTTGTAGACCAGCACCTGCGCGTGCTCGGCGTTGTCGCTGACGACGACGAATAGTTTGCCGTCGAGTTCGACGCGATCGCCGGCGCGCACGCTCGAGCCGAGCTCGGCGACCTTGGCGTTGACCTTGACTTCGCCGCGCTCGATGCGTTGCTCGAGCAGACGGCGGGAGCCGAGGCCGGCGTTGGCCAGCACCTTGTGCAGACGATCTTCGAAGGCGGGTGCGCCGTTCTGCGCTTCCGTGGCGCGTTTGAGGCTCAATACGGACCGCGAAGGGGCGTTGGGTGCGGAGGGCGAGTTCATGCTTGCGATTGCTCTGTGGTGGCGGCGTCTGCGTCGGACGCGGCCGCGATATCGGGGGTGGGGGAGTCGGGATCCGCAGCGGCGGATTCGGCGGGCGCCAGGCCGTCTTCGGAGGTCACATCGACAGATGCTTCGCTATCGATCGCGACCGGCGCGAGGCCGAGCTGCGGTTCGAAATCGTGCAGGTCGCGGATTTCCGCGAGCGGCGGCAACTCGTCGAGGGACTTGAGGTTGAAGTAGTCGAGAAACGTGCGCGTCGTGCCGAACAATTCGGGCTTGCCGGGCACGTCGCGGTAGCCGACGACGCGGATCCACTCGCGTTCCTCGAGCGTCTTGACGATGTTCGACGATACCGCGACGCCGCGGATCTGCTCGATCTCGCCGCGCGTGATCGGTTGCCGGTAGGCGATCAACGCGAGAGTTTCGAGCTGCGCGCGCGAATAGCGCGACTGGCGTTCGGTCCAGAGTCGCGAGACCCAGGGGTTGACGTCCTCGCGAACCTGGTAGCGGAAGCCGGATGCGACCTCCTTGAGTTCGACACCACGCGATTCTGCGTCGCTGCGGAGCGCTTCGAGCGCGCGCGCGACGTCGTCGTGGCTCGGCATCGACTGCTCGCCGAACAGCGTGAGCAGCTGGGGAATTGTCAAAGGATGCGAAGCCGCGAGGAGCGCCGCTTCGACGATGCGCTTGAGTTGATCTAGTTCCATTTAATCAGGGTCGAGACGAAAATGATGAGGACGGCTTGCGTGGCGCGCGTCATGCGGCCACGGCGAGCGACTTGAGGTAGATCGGCGCGAGCGGTTCGCTCTGCATGATCTCCACGAGGTGTTCCTTCGCGAGCTCGAGCAGGGCCAGGAACGTGACGACGATGCCCAACCTACCCTCCTCGGGGTTGAACAGCTTCTCGAATGCATGGAAGCCGCCATCGCTCAAGAATTTCAGCACGTCGCTCATGCGGTTGCGCACGGACAGCGCCTCGCGCTGGATCGCGTGACGTCCGGTCAGTTCGGCGCGCACGAGCACATCCTTGAGCGAGAGCAGCAACTCGCGCATGTCGACGGGTGGTGGTACGCGCACGACGCTCTTGTCCGGCATGAACGCCGACGCGGGCACGAAGTCGCGATCCTGGCGCGGTATCGCCTCGATGTCTTCGGCCGCCTTCTTGAAGCGCTCATACTCCTGCAGGCGGCGGACGAGATCCGCGCGCGGATCGTCTTCGACGCCTTCCTCGACAGGCGGCCGCGGCAGCAGCAGCCGCGACTTGATCTCGGCGAGGATCGCGGCCATCACGAGGTATTCGGCCGCGAGCTCCAGTTTCATCTCGTGCATCAGCTCGATGTAGTCGACGTACTGGCGCGTGATCTCGGCGACCGGGATGTCGAGGATGTCGAGGTTCTGCC
>JBDTYX010000136.1:0-8971 GCA_040005435.1 Rudaea sp.
CGCCGATCATCCGCCTGATCAACGCGTTGCTCACCGAGGCGGTCAAGGAAGGCGCGAGTGACATCCACGTCGAGCCGTTCGAGAACCGCCTCGTCGTGCGCTTCCGTATCGACGGCGTGCTGCGCGAGGCGCTCGCCTCGCAGAAGGCGATCGCGAACGCGGTCGTGTCACGCATCAAGGTGATGGCGCGACTCGACATCGCGGAGAAGCGCCTTCCGCAGGACGGCCGCATCAGCCTGCGTATCGGCGGCAGGCCCGTCGACGTGCGCGTCTCGACGATCCCGGCGGGCCACGGCGAGCGCGTCGTGCTGCGCCTGCTCGACAAGCAGGCCGGCAAGCTCGACCTCGCGCAGCTCGGCATGGGTTCCGACACGCTCACCTCGCTGAGCGAGACGATCGAGCGCCCGCACGGCATCCTGCTCGTCACCGGCCCGACCGGCTCGGGCAAGACGACGACGCTGTACGCCTCGCTGCTGCGCCTCAACGACCTGAGCCGCAACATCATGACGGTCGAGGATCCGATTGAGTACTACATCGACGGCGTCGGCCAGACCCAGGTCAACACGAAGGTCGACATGAGCTTCGCGCGCGGACTGCGCGCGATCCTGCGCCAGGACCCCGACGTCGTCATGGTCGGCGAGATCCGCGACCTCGAGACCGCGCAGATCGCGGTGCAGGCGTCGCTGACCGGGCACCTCGTGCTGTCGACGCTGCACACCAATTCGGCGGTCGGCGCGGTCACGCGCCTGCGCGACATGGGCGTGGAACCGTTCCTGCTTTCTTCCTCGTTGCTCGGAGTGCTCGCGCAACGGCTCGTGCGCGTCCTCGATCCCGCGACCCGCGAGACCTACGCCGCCGGCGCGCGCGAACTCGCGGCGTTCGCTCTGCCCGCGACGACGCAGGCGACGCTCTATCGCACGGCTGGTGCGACCGGCAATCGTCACGCCGGCTACAAGGGCAGGACCGGCATCTACGAGTACGTCGTTGTAGACGAGACCATTCGCCGCCTGATCCACGCGGGTGCGTCCGAGGCCGAGCTCGAGGCGCACGCGCGCACGCGCACTCCCGCGATGCTCGCCGACGGATGGCGCAAGTGCGTCGCGGGCGTGACCTCGGTCGAGGAAGTCCTGCGCGTGACGCGCGAAGAGTGAGCCGTGCGCGCTGGCGCGGTGCCTACCCGCGGATTGCATCGGGCTGACCAGCGCGCAGGCACACCGCGGCCGCGCGCGTGCCGATGAACGACTCTGTGACGCCGCACTTTGAGGCACTGCTCGAGCAAGTGCGCGTGCTCGCTGCGCGCGGCGATCTCCCGGCCGCCCTCGCACTGATCGAGCGCACCGCGGCGACGCTGCGCGCGCCACGCGACAGGCTGCTGCTGCTCAAGCTCGACATCGCCGCGGCCGCGCAAGACGTCGCGGCGGTCGCCGCAGCCGAGCAAGAACTCGACGCGGTTGGGCGAGAGTCACCCGCAAACGCCGCGCGCATCGTCGCGAGCCTGCGCTCTCGCCGGCGCGCGGATGCCGCGTGGAACCTGCTCGCGGCACTTCCCGGGTCGCCTGCGCTCGCACCGGAGGCATTCCTGCTCGGCGTCGAATTCGCGCGCGCCGGGGATGCGCAGCGCGCCCGGGTCGCCTACGAATATGCGCTCGCCGCGAATCCCGATCTCGTCGAGGCGCGGATCAATTTCGGCGACATATTGCTCGCGCGCCGCGATTTCCTCGACGCGCGGCCGCACTTCGAGCGCGCCGTCGAGTTGCGGCCCGAGTCCGGCGCGGCCTGGCTCGGCCTCGCCCAAAGTCTGCTCAATCTCGGCGAGGGCGCACCCGCGCTCGCGGCGTTCGCACGCTTGCCCGGTGGGCTCGTGCCATCCGCGCTGCTCGATGCGTGGCGCGCGACCGCGCATGCGCAGGCGGGCGACGATGTCGCCGCGGCGGCGTTGTACGAGCGCGCGATCGCGGCCGACTCGGTCGGCTTCGCCGGCCTGTTCGGCTATGCGCTGCTGGTCGAGCGCCGCGGCGACCTCGAGTCCGCCGCGCGTCTCTACGCACGCGCCCTGGCCGCGGCGCCACAGTCGAACTGGGCGCTGGCCAATCAGGTGTATTGCCTGCAGCGCATCGCGGACTGGGACACGTTGCGCGCGCCACTCGCCGAGCTGCTCGCGCGTCTGCGCAGTGGCGACGTCGGCGACTACGCGAACTCGACCTGGATCGGATTCGGCCTGGCGGGCGCGCTGCAGCGCGACGTCGCCGCAAAATTCTCGCGAATCCAGGCCGGGCTGCGCGTGACCGCGGTGGCGCGGCGCGCTTTCGCGCCGAATGACGGCGCGCGACTTCGGATCGGCTACGTCGGCTCCGATTTTCGCGGCCACGCGACGAGCTACCTGCTCGTGGGCGTGCTCGAACACCACGCGCGCGCGCGCTTCGAGGTCTTCGCCTATGCGCTAGCGCCGACCGACGACGCACCGGTCGCGCGTCGCATCGTGGCGGCCTGCGAGCATTTCGTCGATGTCGCGGGCCTTCCCGCCGAGCGGGTCGCCGCGCGCATCCTCGCCGATCGCATCGACATCCTCGTCGACCTCAACGGACACACCAAGGGCGAGTGCATGGGCCTCGTCGCGCTGCGCCCCGCACCGATCATCGTCAACTACCTCGGCTTCCCCGGCACGATGGGCGCGTTCGTCGACTACATCATCGCGGATCGTCTCGTCATTCCGCAGGCTGCCGCGGGTGAGTTCAGCGAGGCCGTCGTGCGCCTGCCCGGGTGCTACCAGCCGAACGACGCGTTGCGCGAGATCGGCGCGCCTACGACGCGCGCCGAGCACGGCCTCTCCGCCGATGCGATCGTCGCCTGTTCATTCAATCAGAGCTGGAAGTTCACGCCCGCGATCTGGGCGATCTGGATGCGGCAGATGGCGGCGCACCCGCGCCTGCTGCTCTGGCTGCTCGAGGACAACCCGTGGGCGAGCAGTAACCTGCGTCGTCACGCGCAGGCGGCAGGCGTGTCCGCCGAGCGCATCGTGTTCGCGCCGCGCGTGCCGCACGCGGCGCATCTCGCGCGCCTTGCGCTGGCCGACCTCGCGTTCGATACGTTGCCGTGCAACTCGCACACGACGGGATCCGACGCGCTGTGCATGGGCGTGCCGCTCGTGACGATCGCGGGCGACGCGTTCGCCGCTCGCGTCGGCGCGAGCCTGTTGCATGCGGTCGGACTCGCAGAGCTCGTGACCGACGGCGAGGACGACTACGCCGCGCTGCTCGACGCGCTGCTGCGGACGCCGGGCAAGCTTGCGGCGCTCAAGGCGCGACTGCTCGCGGCGCGGGCGACCGCGCCGCTGTTCGACACCGCGACGACGACGCGCGCGCTCGAAAGCGCGTTCGCCGCGATGTACGCGCGATTCCGCGCCGGCCGCGCGCCCGCCGCGATCGACCTGTCGGATGCCGCCGCCGGGGCCTGAAGACGAAACCGCGGGCTCGGGTATGATCGCGGCAAACCAACGAGGGGAAGCCATGAGTCTCGCGCGCCAGTTGACCCGCCACAAGAGCATCGAGCGGCTGCAGGCCGAGGCCGAGAGCCGCCGCGATTTCCGCCGCGTGCTCGGCTTGTGGCAGCTCACCGCGATCGGCCTCGGCGGCATTATCGGCGTCGGCATCTTCGTGCTCGCGGGGCAGCAGGCCGCGATGAACGCCGGGCCCGCGGTCGCGCTGAGCTTCATCATCGCGGGCATCGGCGGCGCCGCGGCCGCGCTGTGCTACGCCGAGTTTGCGGGCATGATCCCGGTCACCGGCAGCGCGTATACCTACGGCTACGCGGTGCTCGGCGAACTCGCTGCCTGGGTCATCGGTTGGGACCTGCTGCTCGAGTACGCGCTTGTCGTCGCGGTCGTCGCGATCGGCTGGTCGGGTTATGTGCAGGTATTGCTCTCCTCGGTCGGCATCCAGTTGCCGCTCTGGGCGCAGGGCGCGCTCGGCACTGGCGAGGGTCACGTATTCAACGTGATCGCCGCGACGGTCACGGTCGTCGTCGCGGTGCTGCTGACGATGCGCACCGAATGGGGCGCCCGCTTGAACACGCTGATCGTCGCGATCAAGGTGATCGGCATCGCGCTCGTGATCGGCATCGGCGTGTTCTTCGTCGACCCGGCGAACTGGCATCCGTTCGTGCCTGCCGCCGTCGTCGGCGCCGACGGCAAGTCGCACTTCGGCTGGGCCGGCGTGATCACGGGCGCAAGCGTTGTCTTCTTCGCGGTGTTCGGCTACGACACGCTGACGACCGCCGCCGAGGAATCGAAGGATCCGCAGCGCGACTTGCCGCGCGCGGTCGTGCTGTCGCTTGCGATCTCGATGGTGCTCTACATCGCGGTGACGCTCGTGCTGACAGGCATGGTGCCTTACACCGAGCTCGGCGGCGCCGCGCCGGTCTCGGACGCGTTCGCGCGCATCGGTCTGCGCTGGGTCAGTATCGTCGCCGCGGCAGCGGCCGTCGTCGGCGTGATCTCGGTGCTGTTCGCATTCACGCTTGGCGCGGCGCGCATCTGGTTCGCGCTCGCGCGCGACGGACTGCTGCCGGCCTGGTTCGCGCGCGTGCACCCGAGCTACGGCACGCCATATCGGCCTACGCTGATCATCGGCGTCGGTACCGCGTTCGTCGCGGGCCTCTTGCCGATCGGCCAGGTCGCCGAGCTCGTCAACATCGGCACGCTCGCCGCGTTCGTGATCATCTGCGCTTCGATCCTCGTGCTGCGCGTGCGCCAGCCCGAACTGCGGCGCGGCTTCCGCACGCCGGCGGTCTGGCTCGTCGCGCCGCTGGGGATCGTCTTCTCGCTGTGGCTGATCTCGGCGCTACCTTGGGTGACGTTCGAGCGCTTCGTGATCTGGATGGCGCTCGGTTTTCTGATCTACTTCTTCTACGGCATCCGCCACAGCAAGCTCGCCCAGGAATAAGACGACGCGCGATGCGCAAAGCGATCACATGAGTCTGCGAACGGGTTCGAGAACGGTCATGAGCCGCGTCGGCGTTCGATCGCCAACTTCCACTCACGCGCAAGTCTGCTAGTCGATGCCCGCGTTCGCGTATCAGGCACTCGACGGCGCTGGCAAGACGCAGCGCGGCGTCGTGCAGGGCGACACCGCGAGGGCAGTGCGCGCGAGCCTGCGCGAGCGCGGGCTCAATCCGCTCGACGTCACTGCGGTCACCGACGGACTCAAGCCTGGCTTGCTGCGACGCGGCCTGTCGACCGTCCAGCTCGCACTGCTGACGCGCCAGCTCGCGACGCTGCTGCGCGCGGGACTGCCGGTCGACGAGGCGCTCGCCGCGCTCGGCGAGCAGAACGAGGATACGCGCTCGCGCAGCGTCGTCGCGAGCCTGCGCGCACGCGTGCTCGAAGGCTCGAGCCTCGCCGCGGGACTCGCCGAGGCGCCGGAGAGTTTCCCCGAGATCTACCGCGCCTCGGTTTCTGCCGGCGAGCAGTCGGGGCGCCTCGACGAAGTGCTGTCGCGCCTGGCCGACTACAGCGAGGCGCGCGAGGCGCTCAACGCGAAGATCTGGGCTGCGCTCGCCTATCCATTGCTGCTGACGATCGTCGCGGTCGCGGTCGTGACTGGCCTGCTCGTCTATGTCGTGCCGCAGATCGTCGGCGTGTTCACGCAGATGCATCAGACGCTGCCCTGGGCGACGCGCGCGCTGATCGCGCTGTCGGATTTCGCCAAGGCGTGGGGCATCCTGATCGCGCTCGCGCTCGTCGTCGCCGCGGTCGGCGGACGACTGGCGCTGCGCACGCAACGGCTGCGCGCGATCTGGCATGCGTGGCTGTTGCGTGTGCCGCTGGTCGGGCGCCTCGTGCGTGCCGCGAACACCGCGCTGTGCACGCGCACGCTCGCGCTGCTCACGGCGAGTGCCGTGCCGCTGCTCGACGCGCTCAACATCGCGGCGCAGGTGATGCCGAGCCTGCCGATGCGCGCGGCGGTGAGACGCGCGGCGTTAAAGGTGCGCGAGGGTAGCGCGTTCGCGCGCGCGCTCGGCGAGAGCGGTTACTTTCCGCCCGTGACCTTGCGCCTCGTCGCGAGCGGCGAGCGCGCTGGCGCGCTCGAACGCATGCTCGAGGAGGCGGCGAACCAGCAGCAGCGCGAACTCGACCGCTGGATCACGACGCTCACCGCCGTGCTCGGCCCGTGCGTGATCCTCATCGTCGGCGCGATGGTGCTGTTCATCGTGCTCGCGATCCTGCTGCCGATCTTCGACCTCAACCAGATGGTCAAGTGATGGGCGCCGCCACGGCACCCGGCCGTCGCTCGGCATCGCCGCGTGCGCCGCGACCGCTACGCGGAAAACTTCCGCGGCTCCCGTTAAACTCGCGGCGCGCCGTTCCGACGCGCAGTGCACCGACGTCAGGCGCGTGCGCCGACGCGCGACATGCGCGGGCACCCTTCGAGAAGAACCGCGGCAGCCGATGATCCGATTCGACCAAGTCAGCAAACGCTACCCGTCCGGACAGGACGCGCTCTGCGATCTTTCGTTCGAAATCGGCGCGGGTGAGATGGCGTTCATCGCGGGTCACTCGGGCGCGGGCAAGAGCACGCTGTTGCGCCTCATCGCGCTGATGGACCGCCCCTCGCGTGGTCGCGTCAGCGTCAACGGCCGCGAGCTTACCCAGGTCGGCGCGCGCGGCGTGCCGCAGGTGCGGCGCGGCATCGGCATGGTGTTCCAGGATCATCGTCTGCTGATGGATCGCAGCGCATTCGACAACGTCGCGCTGCCGCTACAGATTGCTGGCGTCGCGCGCGACGAGTTGGGCAAGCGCGTGCGCGCTGCGCTCGACAAGGTGGGCCTGCTCGCGCGCGAGGCGGCGCTGCCCGCGATGCTGTCGGCTGGTGAGCAGCAGCGCGTAGGCATCGCTCGCGCGATCGTCGCCAAGCCGCCCGTGTTGATCGCCGACGAGCCGACCGGAAATCTCGATCCGATGTTGTCGGCCGAGATCATGGGGCTGTTCGCCGAGTTCCAGCAGGTCGGCACGGCCGTGCTCGTCGCGAGCCACGACCTCGCACTCGTCAAGCGCATGAACAAGCGCGTGATCGTGCTCGACCACGGACGCATGATCGACGACTACAGGCCGGTCGCCGCGGCGGTGAGCGCATGAGCCAGAATTCCGGCAACCGGCGCAAACCCACCGCTCCCGCGCCGCGCAAGCCCGAAGCCGCCGCGCCATTGCCCGCACGCGAGAACGCGCGCCGCAGTCCGCGCACGCGCGTCAGCCTGCGCGCCTGGCGCGAGCAGCATGCGCAGAGCTTCCGCGCGAGCCTGCGCCGGCTTCTGGCGCGGCCCGGCGCGACCGCGCTCACGCTGCTCGTGATGAGTCTCGCGCTGACGTTGCCGCTGCTGCTCTGGCTGTTGCTCGACAATGCGCGCGGCCTCGGCGGCAGCCTCGACGACGCGCGCGCGATCAGCGCGTTCCTCAAGCCGTCGCTCGACGCCGCAGCCGCCGAGGCACTCGCGCGCAAGCTGCGCGAGCGTGACGACGTGGCCGCGGTCGTCATCAAGACGCCCGACGAAGGGCTCGCCGAATTCCGCGCCCAGTCCGGCTTCGCGGACGCGCTCAAGTTGCTGCAGGGCAACCCGCTGCCGACCGTGCTGATCATCTCGCCGCGCGCGGCGCTCGCCACGCAAGGCATGCCCGCGCTCGTCGCCGATCTCGAGCATGCGGACGAAGTCGACCTCGTGCAGTACGACGCGCTGTGGCGCCAGCGTCTCGATGCGATCCTGCTGTTTACGGCGCGCCTCGCGGGCGTGCTGGCGCTGCTGCTCGGGCTGGCGGCGCTCCTCGTCGTCGGCAACACGGTACGCCTCGATGTGCAGGGCAGGGCGGAGGAGATCGGCGTCGTCAAGCTGCTCGGCGCGAGCAACGCTTTCGTGCGCAGGCCGTTTCTCTATACGGGGCTGTGCTACGGGACGATCAGCGGTCTCGTCGCGCTCGCGCTCGTCGCGCTCGTCGAGCAGCCGCTCGCCGCGCCGCTGCAGCGGCTCATGAGCAGCTACGGCGACCGCTTCGGCGTCCACGGGCTCAGCGCGCCGCAGGCGCTCGCGCTCGTCGCGTTCAGCGCAGCGCTTGGCTTCGCCGGGGCGTGGCTCGCGACCTCGCGACACCTCGCGCTCGTGCGCCCACGCTAGGCGACCTCGCGTGCGCTAGGCGTCGGCCTCGGGCCTCTGTACACTCTTTCGACCACGCGCTACGGTCCGTCGCAGATGCAAGCCAAGCCGCTCAACTACATCCTCACCGAGCAGCCGCGGATCATGATCGTCGACGGCTCTAGGGTCGTGCGCAGGCTGCTCGAGCAGCTGCTGCGCGCAGACCTGCCCCGCGTCACGGTGATCGCCTGCGAGAACGGCGCCGACGCGATCCGCGCGCTCGAGGTCGGACCGGTCGATTTCGTGACCACCGCGTTGCGCCTCGCCGACATGGACGGCATGGAACTGGCCAAACACATCCGCACCCAGCACGCGCAGACCTACGTGCCGATCGTCGTCGTCTCGGGCGATGTAGACGAGCGCCTTGCCAACCGCGAGCTGTCCGAGCACGTCACCGACTATTTCGACAAGGGCCTCGGCCTGTCGGCGCTGTCGGCGTTCATCCGCGGCTACATTCGCCCCGAAAGTCACGCGGTCGGCACGGTCCTCTATGTCGAGGACAGCCGCGTCGTCGCGGTCACGACGCAGCGCCTGCTGCAGCGGCACGGGTTCACGGTGCGCCACGTGAGCAACGTCGAAGATGCGCTCGCGGTGCTGCGTGAGGGGCGCGACGCCGGCACGCTCGGCATCGACGTCGTCTTGTCCGACGTCAACCTGCAGGGCAATCTCACGGGTGGCGACCTGCTCGACCGCGTCCGTGCGGAGTACGGTTACAGCAAGGGCGAGCTGCCGATGCTAATCATGAGCGGCGACCAGAACCCGCGTAACCAGGCGACCCTGCTGCGCGCGGGTG
>JBDTYX010000137.1:0-8910 GCA_040005435.1 Rudaea sp.
GCCCCGCTCGCGCGCGCCTGCAAAGCGGCGCTCGCCTCTCTAGGCGGCGTCGCTGTCGCGCGCCGGTCAGTACACGCGATAGATCTGCCCGGTCTGTGCGCCTTCGACGCTGCGGCTGAACGCGAGCGCTGCGCGCTTGACCGGAACCGCCTCGAAGCCGCGAAAGAATGGCGCGTAGTTGGACATCGACTCGACGAACACGTTCGGGCTGACCGCATTGATGCGCAGACCGCGTGGCAGCTCGACCGCGGCGGCGCGCACGAACGACTCGAGTGCGCCGTTGACCATGCTCGCCGAACTGCCCGCGCGGATCGGCTGCTCGGCGAGAATGCCCGTGATCAGCGTGATCGAACCGCCGTCGCGCAGGTGCTCGCGGCCGAGCAGCGCGAGATTGACCTGCCCCATGAGCTTATCGCGCAGCCCGATCGAGTAGAGCTCATCGGTCATCGTTTCGAGCGGGCCAAAATGCACCGTGCCCGCGGCGCTCGACGATCGCGTCGAGCTGCCCGACCTGTTCGAGCAGCGCGATGACGCTCGCGCGATCGGTGATGTCGACGCGCTGCGCGCTGCTGCGGCTCGCGGCGATCACTTCGTGACGCTGCGCTAGTTCGGCATGCACCGTGCGGCCCAGCGTGCCGCTGGCGCCGACGAGCAGCACGCGCGGAGCGGGCTTGTTCCCCGGTGCCCGGGGTGCCTGTACGCTGGGTCGCGCTCGGGTCGATTTTCCCGTGCCAGACTTCTTTGCCATCTTCGTTTCCATGCAAAGTGCGCAGGCTGTCTGTTTAGCCAGGTTTCATGTCCCGCGTCAACGGCTGCGCATCGCGAGCGTTGTTCCGCTCGAGAAGTCAGCCAATCCAAAAAACGGAGACATCGCATGAAACGTACGCTTATCGCTCTGGCCGTCACAGCCGCAGCCATGTCCTGTGGCAGCGCGTTCGCACAGACGGCCGCATCCGAAACCGCTCGCGACACAGGTCAGCAGCAGCGCATCGAGCAGGGCCTGCAGTCGGGCCAGCTGTCGACGCACGAGGCCGCGAGTCTCGAGCAAAAGGAACAGCGCATCGACCGCACCGAGGCACGCGACATGCGCGACGGCACGCTGAGCGCGAACGAGAAGACGCAGATCCAGCGCGAGCAGAATCACGTAAGTGGCAGCATCTACGACGACAAGCACAACGCGGTCACCGGCAATCCGAACTCGGCATCGTCACGCCGCATGCAGGCCGACGTGCAGCGCAATGCCAACCAGCAGGCGCGCATCAATTCCGGCGTCCGCTCGGGCGAATTGTCCAATCACGAGGCGGGGAGGCTCGAACGTGGCCAGGCCCACGTCGACCGCGCCGAGGCGCGCGCGGGCGCCGATGGTCATGTCGGCGCGGCCGGCCAGACGCGCATCCAGGGCAAGCAGAATCGCCAGAGCGCGCGCGTCTACAACAAGAAGCACAACGATACGCTTCGCGGCGAGTAAGCGCGTCGCGACAGGCATCGCTCCGGCGCGCCCGCCGCAGCGATGCCGCTTCGCCGGCGCGGCCGCCGCCAGGTCAGTTCAGCGTGACTTTCTTGCGGTTGTCCTCTGAATTGCGGTCGACCAATTTATTGTAGGGGTCGATGCCGACCTCGTAGGGCTCGGCGTCGACGGTCAGCGTGATCGTGCTGTCGCCATCCGCCACGCTGCGCTTGTCGAGGAACAGGATCTTCTCGTTCGCTTCCTTGCCGTCGGCACTGCGCGCGAAGACGCCGATGTCGATCGGTATGTCGACGCTGCCCGGCGTCTCGCGTCCCGTGCCATCGGTGTATTTCTTTTCGGCATGCAGGCTGATCGCGACGTCATATTTCCCGTCGTCACGCTTCTTCGCAGTCGCGCTCGTCACGCGGTCGTCGAAGAACGTGATCTTGTCGAACAGGTCCGCGATCAGCGGTTTCCATTTCGGGTCGGATTGCGCGCGCAGCTGGTCGAGCAATTCGTAGGACGTCGTGTATGGCGGTGGCTGGAACGCCTTGGCCTTGATGAACGCAGCGAGCGTCGCGTTGACGACGTCTTCGCCGAGATAGTCCTTGAGCGCGTACAGCACCACGGACGCCTTGCGGTAGTGGATGTACTGCTGGTTCTCGTTGAGCGCGAGCGGCTGCTCCTTGACGCGTTCGGTCGCGCGCGAGCGCAGGTAGTTGTCGAGCTCGTATTTGAGGAACTTGCGCATCTGCGTCGCGCCGAATTCGTGCTCCATCACCATCAGCGCGGAGTACTGCGCGAGCGACTCCGACAACATCGTCGCCCCCTGCACGTTGCCGCCGATCACCTGGTGCGCCCACCACTGATGCGCGACCTCATGCGCCGTGATGTAGAAGACGTAGTCGATGTCGTCCTTGTTGCGCAGGTCCGCGATGAAGCCGACGGCCTCCGAGTAGGGGATCGTGTTCGCGAAGCTCTGCGCGAAGCTGCCGTGGAAATTCGGGAACTCGAGGATGCGCACCTGGCGGAACTGGTACGGCGAGAAGTTTTTCGTGTAGTAGTCGAGCGACTTCTTGACCGCCGCGATCATGCGGTCGACGTTGTACGGATGTTGCGGGTCGTAGTACACCTCGATCGCGATGTCGTTCCAGCGGTCCTTCTTCACGGCCCAGCGCGCGGACAACCACGAGACGAACGGCACGATTTTCGTGTCCGTCTTGTAGTGGAAGAAGCGCCGCATGCCCTGTCCGGGCACGTCGGCGGTCCATTCCTTCTCGAGGTAGCCGGGCGACAGCGCGATCTGGTCGGGCGAAGTCGATATCGTCGTCTCGAAATCGATCCAGTCGGCATCGCTGCTGATGTAGGTGTTGGCACGTGCGGCCATGTCGTCGATCGGCGCCATGCGCGGGATGTCGGGCAGGCCGTACTTGCGCCGGTCGTTGCGGTCGCTGAGCTGGCGCCCCTGCTGGTAGCCGAACTGGGGCAGCACGCCGATGTTGTTGAGGAAGGTGCCGTTGTACGCGATCGCCGAATCGACGCCCGTTGCGGAAAATCCGCGCTCGGCGATCTCGAGCTCGAAGTCGAAATCCATCTGCGCGCCGGGCGCCATCGGCTGTTCGAGTTTGTAGATCGTGAACGAATTGGCGCGATCGATCCTCGCGGCGCTGTGTGCGGCAAAGTCGAGCCTGCGCACGACGATGTCGCGGTCGAGGTCGACGATGAATTGCGTGATCGGCAGCTGGGTCCTGTTTTCGAGGCGATAGTGCCCGCGCACCACGACGCGCAGGTCGGTCGGGAAGATGTCGACGTCGGTCTTGATCGCCGTGATGCGCGGCTGCGGCTCGTCCTTCAACGGCCGGTTCGCCTTCTCGAACTCGGCACGCCGCTCCTTGCTCGCATCCTCGGAGAGATACTCGTTGCGGATGTTGGTGTTGTAGAAAATCCAGACACCCAGTGCGACGAAAGCGACGAGCGAACCCGCTAGCACGAAACGGCCGCTGCTGCGCGCGAGGCGTGCGCGGGCGAGGCGGAGGCGCTCGCGGAACGTCAGCGCGGTGCCCCGGTGCCAGAACGCGGAGGCGAGCACGAGTAACGCAATCGCGAGCGCGCCCCAGTAGGCGCGAAACGTCAGCGCGGGCAGCAGGAAGTGACCGAAGCCGTTCATGTCCGATAGCGGAACCGGGATGCCGGTGCCGTAGTTGTAGAGCGGATGGTTGTAGCCCGCGATCGGCAGGCCCGCGCGCGCTACGATGAAGATCACGATCAGCAGATAGCCGAAGAACTTGTTCTCGCTGATTGTCTGCAGAAACATGAACAGCGCGGCCGTGATCATGAACGGCAGTGCAGTGAGCAGAGCGATCTTCACGTACAACCCGGGCTGGATGTTCGTGTAGCCATGCGCAAGCTGGTAGCCGATGCAGAACAACACCCCGGCGACGCAGAAGACCGCGATCACCGCGACGAGCGTGACGTACTTCGCCGCGAGTGCGACCCAGTTCGGTGCGGCGCAGGCATCGGCCACCTCGGCGATGCGCAGGCTGCGCTCGCGCCACACGAGCTCGCCTGCGTAGACCGCGAGCACGAGCGTGAGGAACAGGCCGAGCCCGCCACGCAGCACCGTATCCATGTGCGAGGTGACCGGCAGTACCTTCGTGCCGACGATCTCGCCGCTGAACGTCAGCACCGTGAACATCACGAGCAGGCCGAGCAGGAGCATGACGAGAAACGGTGCGCCGGTCAGCACGCCGCGAAGCTCGAAGCGGGTCTGATGCAGGAACTGCCGCCAGTGCGCAGCGGGCGAGTCCTGCAGCACGATCTCGGGCAGGGCGATGCGGGAATTCGTCGGGCCGGCCTCGACCGTCACGGCCGCGGCTGCAACCTTCTTGCGACGCGACCAGCGCAGGCCCTCGCGGTCACTGCGGAAAAGGCGGAAAGCGGCGATGAGCAGCAGCCCCGCCGCGGCGAGCCAGAGCGCGCGGTTGGCGAGCAGTAGCCCGGACAGCGAGGGCAGTCGCGTGTTCATGTCGTTGCTCGACCAATAGCGCGTGATGTCGCCGAGCGCATCGCTGCCGAACGGGTCGGCGAGCGCGCCGATCCAGCGCGCATCGAGATTCGAGGTCATGTTGCCGGCGACCACGTTGAGCACCACGAACCCGATCACGCCGAGGTAGGTGTAGAGCATCGACCGCGTGAGCGTGGCGAGTGCGAATACGAGCGCCGCGAGGAACAGCAGGTTTGGCACGACGAGGATCGCGAACGACCACAGGTACGCGCCGAGCGGCGTCGCGCCGAGCCGGCTCTGGTCGAGCCACGGCATCTTGCTGCCGAGAAACAGCCCGAGCGCGCAGACGACCATGACGCCGCACGCCGCGATGAAACCGCCGCCGAAACGGCCGAGCAGGTAGTCGCGCTTGCGCATCGGCGTCGTGAAGAACTGCTCGGCGGTGTTCTGCTCGAAATCGCGCAACGCGGCCCCCGCGATGAAGATCGTGACGAGCAGCGGACTCAAAAAGCTGAAGGCGGCGAGCAGATTGATCACGACGAGCGGCGCGTTGCGATGCACGTTGCCGATGCCGCCGCCGAAACTGACGTTGTCCGACGCCATCATCGCGAACCCGAAACCACCGAAGACGAGTGCGACGATCCAGAACAGCGGGCTGTTGAGGATCAGGCGGCGCTCGAATGCAAGAATCCTTGCGAGCATGTGCGAATCCTCAGGCGGCTTGGGCGACGGGGGTCGCGGCGCGCCGCAACTCGCCGAAGTAGACGTCCTCGAGGTTCGGCGCGACGAGCGCGAAACCGTCGCCGGGACTGTGGTCGCTCAATATGTGCACGACCGGCTGACCGCCGACCAGGCGCGTCGACAGCAGGTTGTGCTGTTCGCGCAGGGTAGCGAGTTCCTCCTTGGCGGCGGTCTTGCGCCAGACGCGACCCGCGAGCGAGCGGATCGCCTCGAGCGGCTCGCCGACGAGGCGCAGTTCGCCCTGCGCGATGATCGCCATGCGCGGACACAGATCGGTGACGTCGTCGACGATGTGCGTCGACAGGATCACGACGACCTTCTCGCCGACCTCAGCCAGCAGGTTGAGGAAGCGGTTGCGTTCCTCCGGATCGAGCCCTGCGGTCGGCTCGTCGACGATGATGAGCCGCGGCGCGCCGATCAGCGCCTGCGCGATGCCGAAGCGCTGGCGCATGCCGCCCGAGAACGTGCCGAGGCGGAAATAGCGCTTCTCCCACAAGTTGACCTGGCGCAGCAACGCCTCGACGAGCGCCTTGCGCTCCTTCTTGTCGACGACGCCCTTGAGCATCGCGAAGTGGTCGAGCATCACCTCGGCGGTGACCTTCGGATAAACGCCGAATTCCTGCGGCAGGTAGCCGAGCGTGCGTCGTGCGGACTGCTTGTCCGCGAGGATGTCGAGATCGTCGAGGTGGATGCTGCCCGAGTCCGGATCCTGCAGCGTCGCGATCGTGCGCATCAGCGTCGACTTGCCCGCGCCGTTCGGGCCGAGCAGGCCGAACATGCCGTTGGGGATGTCGAGAGAGATGCCCTTGAGCGCATGGACGCCGTTGGCATAGGTCTTGGACAGGTTGCGGATCGCGAGCATGTGGATTCCCCGAGTCGAGTTGAGATCTTGCGGTCGTGGCAAGCGTAGCGGTGTGCGCGGCGCGCTGCCAAGGACAATCGTCATTGCATTCATCGCGGACGCCGCCGCGCCACGCACGAGGCTGCCGCTCGCCGCGTATGCCGATGCAGTCGTCCCGCACGTCGCAGTGCGGTCGCTGGCGCACAGCGCCGCCCCGAATCCGTCCCGACGACTCTAGGTCGCTCCGCGCGCACGCGCGCAACCCCCGTTCCGGATTATCATGCAAGACTCGCGGTTCGCCGCCGCGTCCGCGATCGTCGATGGAGGAGTCATGGCCGAGGTCAAAGAAGTCAAGGTTCCCGACATCGGGGACTACAGCGGGATTCCGGTGATCGAGATCCTCGTCAAGCCGGGCGACAGCGTGTCCAAGGACCAAGGCCTCGTGACCCTCGAGTCGGACAAGGCGACGATGGAGGTGCCCTCGTCGGTCGACGGCGTGGTCAGGGAAATAAAGGTCAAGGTCGGCGACGAGATATCCGAAGGCCACGTCGTCGCGTTGATCGAGAGCGGCGCGGCCGCGGCTGCGCCGGCGACGAACGCGGCGCCCGCAGCGGCACCAGCGGCGTCTGCGCCGTCGCCGGCTCCAGCCAGCAGCGCACCTGCACCCGCGGCTCCGGTCGCGGCAGCCGGCGGCGACGTGCAGGAGGCCAAGGTGCCCGACATCGGCGACTACACCGGCGTGCCGGTGATCGAGATCCTCGTCAAGCCCGGCGACACCGTTACGAAGGATCAGGGCCTCGTCACGCTCGAATCCGACAAGGCGACGATGGAGGTCCCCTCGTCGATCGCGGGCGTCGTCAAAGAGATCAAGGTCAAGGTCGGCGATGAAATTTCGCAAGGCCATGTCGTCGCGCTGATCGAAACGGCCGGCGCCGCGGCTCCCGCAACTGCGGCGCCCGCCGCGACTGCGCCTGCACCGCCCGCAGCGAAAGCCGCATCGGCACCCGCGGCGTCCGCCCCGTCGCCCGCGCCCGCCGCGGCGGCGCCCGATGCAGGCAAGCCGACATCGCCGCCGATCAACTTCGGCGCCGATACGGTGATGCCCGACAAGGTGCCGTATGCGAGTCCCGCGGTGCGCGTGTTCGCACGCGAACTCGGCGTCGACCTGGGCCGCGTGACCGGCACCGAGCGCGGCGGTCGCATCACGAAGGAGGACGTGCAGAAATTCGTCAAGGGCGCGCTCGCGGGCGGCGCCGGCGCTGCCGCAGGCGTAGCACCCGCGGGCGGCGGCCTGCAATTCCTGCCGTGGCCCAAGGTCGACTTCGCGAAGTTCGGCGAGGTCGAGATCAAGCCGCTGTCGCGCATCCAGAAGATCTCGGGCGCGAACCTCGCGCGCAACTGGGCGATGATTCCGCACGTCACCCACAACGACGACGCGGACATCACCGAACTCGAGGCATTGCGCGTCGCGCTGAACAAGGAGTACGAGAAGGCCGGCATCAAGTTCACGATGCTAGCCTTCCTGATCAAGGCACTCGTCGCGGCGCTGAAGAAATTCCCGACGTTCAACGCCTCGCTCGACGCGAGCGGCGAGAACCTCGTGCTCAAGAAATATTTCCACGTAGGCTTCGCCGCGGATACGCCGAACGGACTCGTCGTGCCGGTGCTGCGCGACGCCGACAAGAAGGGCATCGTCGACATCGCGAAGGAGAGCTCGGCACTCGCGGCGAAGGCGCGCGAGGGCAAGCTCGGGCCCGCCGAGATGTCGGGCGGCAGCATCTCGATATCGTCGCTCGGCGGCATCGGCGGCACGTCGTTCTCGCCGATAGTCAACGCGCCCGAAGTCGCGATCCTCGGCGTCACCAAGTCGGCGATGAAGCCCGTCTGGGACGGCAAGGCATTCCAGCCGCGGCTGGTCCTGCCGCTGAGCCTGTCGTACGACCATCGTGTCGTCGACGGCGCGCTCGCCGCGCGCTTCACCGCGTATCTCGCGCAACTGCTCGCCGACATGCGGCGCGCGATGCTCTAGAGGTGGCCGCCGCTGCGGCTTCGTCGGCGCTTCAGGCGCTCGCGAACGCCGCCTCGTCGCAACCGGGCGCGGCGAAGTGCGGCCCGCTTGAGAAAAAGAAGGCGTTGGTCGCCGGCTAGGATCCAACTGCACGAACCCCACCGCACGAATCCACGGGAAATGCGTTATGGCCACGATTGAAGTCAAGGTTCCAGATATCGGCGACTACGACAACGTCCCGGTGATCGAGGTGCTCGTGAAGGCCGGCGACACGGTGACGAAGGACCAGGGCCTCGTCACGCTCGAGTCGGACAAGGCGACGATGGAAGTGCCGTCGTCTGTCGCGGGCGTCGTCACGGAGGTCAAGGTCAAGGTCGGCGACGCGATTTCGGAAGGTCACGTCGTTGCGCTGATCGAGGCCGAAAGCGGCGCTGCCGGCCCGACACCTCTACCGCCCGCAGAAGGGGTTGGCGCGCCCAGCGCGACGAAAGAGGAAAAGCCCACGCCGGCTGCGCCCGCTTCATCCTCGCCCCAGCCACCGCCGATGAATGGAAAAGCGAGCGACAGCCCGGCACCCAAGGCTGCAGGCGCGTCGGGCCGCAAGGCCGACATCGAATGCCAGGTCGTCGTGCTGGGCTCGGGGCCGGGCGGCTACACGGCAGCTTTCCGCGCGGCCGACCTCGGCCAGACGACGGTGCTGATCGAACGCTACGCGACGCTCGGCGGCGTCTGCCTCAACGTCGGCTGCATCCCGTCGAAGGCACTGCTACACGCGGCCAGGGTGATCGACGAGGCCGCGCACGCGAAGGACATTGGCATCGAATACGGCGCGCCGAAGATCGACATCGGCAAACTCGCGGCGTTCAAGA
>JBDTYX010000349.1:0-2661 GCA_040005435.1 Rudaea sp.
TGATCAAGCACGAGCAGGACGTGCAGCTGCTCGAGCGCCTCGCGTTCATGCACCGGCGTGAGAGCAACGTGCGCCGCTGACGCAACCCTCATGTTGTGCCGCGAAATGATGGACGTTGACCACCTCTCCTGCTGGCGGGAGGGGTCGCCGCGTGCAGGTGAGGAAATGAACGCGCGCAGATCGCACCCAGGCGTGCGTCACCTCTCCCGCCCGCGGGAAAGGTCGCCGCAGGCCGGAGGGAGGGATTTTCCGCTGCAGCTCCCGGCCGCACCCACCGCGAACGATCCTCACGCCAACCCTCTCCCGCCAGCGCGGCAGGGGGCAGCGTACAGAGGCGCTCGAGAAGAGGGCGCGGACTGATGCTGGTCGGCCTGTTCGAGGCGCTGCGCGCCGAACGCGTGCCGGTCGCGCTGCGCGAGTGGCTCGACTTGATGGCGGCGCTCGATGCGAATCTCGTGTTCGCCGACATCGCCGCGTTCTTCCATCTGTCGCGCACCGTGCTCGTCAAGGACGAGCGCCACTACGACCGTTTCGAACGCGCGTTCGCGAAATACTTCCATGGCGTCGCCGGCGTCGAGCTCGCGAAGGCGATTCCCGAGGACTGGCTGCGCGAAACCATTCGGCGTGAGCTCAGCGACGAGGAGAGGGCGGCGCTCTCGGCGCCCGGCGGGCTCGACAGGCTGCTCGAGGAATTCCGCGAGCGCCTCGAACAGCAGAACGAGCGTCACGCGGGTGGTAGCCGCTGGATAGGCACCGGCGGCACGAGCCCATTCGGCGCGGGCGGCACGAATCCGTTGGGCATCCGCGTCGGCGCGAAGGGTGGCGGGCGCACCGCGGCGAAGGTCTGGGAGCAGCGCAACTATCGTGCGCTGGACGGCGATGCCGAGCTGTCGCCGCGCAACTTCAAGCTCGCGTTGCGCCGCCTGCGCCGGTTCGCGCGCGAGGGCGAGGCGCTCGAGTTCGACCTCGACGGCACGGTCGCTGCGACCGCGCGCGAGGCGATGCTCGACATCCGCATGCGTCCCGAACGGCACAACGCGATCAAGGTTCTGCTGCTGCTCGACATCGGCGGATCGATGGACGACCACGTGGCCGCCTGCGAGGCGCTGTTCGGCGCGGCGAAGAGCGAGTTCAAACGTCTCGAGCACTATTATTTCCACAACTTCATCTACGACGAAGTCTGGCGCGACAACAAGCTGCGCCACGACCAGCGCATCGGCACGGTCGAGCTGCTGCGCCGCTACAACGCCGACTACAAGGTGATCTTCGTCGGCGACGCGGCGATGGCCGAGTACGAGATCACGATGGCCGGCGGCGGCATCGATCACTGGGGCCCCGACGCGTGGCGGCGCGAGTCGGGCGAGGCGTGGTTCCGTCGGGTCAAGGCGCACTTCCGCAAGCTCGCCTGGATCAACCCGACGCCACGCGAGCAATGGGACTATGCGCGTTCGACCGCGATCATCCGCGACCTCGTCGAGGACCGCATGTACGCACTGACACCCGACGGACTCGGCGAAGCGATGCGCTGGCTCGCGAAATAGCACGCGCCACCGCTTTGTCGCTTGGGTTGTCGTCGCAGGCGAATCTCCCGCAGGGTATCGATCCGGCCTTCGCGCACGAGCGGACGGCAGCCGCGGGTTGGAATCCGGGACGCCGGCCCCATCTGGAATGATCTACTTCCACTGCGGATTTGCCATGCAGGAAAGCTTCCACGCCACCACCATCGTCTCCGTGCGCCGCGACGGCAAGGTCGTCATCGGCGGCGACGGTCAGGTCACGCTCGGCGCGACCGTCGTCAAGGCCAATGCGCGCAAGATCCGCAGGCTTGGCAGCAAGAGCGACGTGATCGCGGGCTTCGCGGGCGCGACGGCCGACGCGTTCACGCTGTTCGAGCTGTTCGAGCAGAAGCTCGACAAGCACGGCGGCAACCTCGTGCGCGCCGCGGTCGAGCTCGCGAAGGACTGGCGCACCGATCGCCGGCTCGGTCGGCTCGAGGCGATGCTCGCGGTCGCGGACAAGGAGTCTTCGCTGCTGATCTCGGGCAACGGCGACGTGCTCGAGCCCGAGCTCGGGCTCATCGCGATAGGCTCCGGCGGCCCGTATGCCCAGGCGGCTGCGCGCGCGTTGCTGCAGCACAGCGCGCTGCCCGCGCGCGAGATCGTCGAGAAGGCGCTCGCGATCGCGGGCGACATCTGCATCTACACCAACCACAACGTTTCAATCGAAGAACTGTGATGTCCGATCTCACCCCCCGCGAAATCGTCAACGAACTCGACCGTTTCATCATTGGCCAGAATGCGGCCAAGCGCGCCGTCGCGATCGCGCTGCGCAATCGCTGGCGACGCATGCAGCTCGACCCGTCGATGCGCAACGAGGTTACGCCGAAGAATATTCTCATGATCGGTCCGACCGGCGTCGGCAAGACCGAGATCGCGCGCCGTCTCGCGGCGCTCGCGAACGCGCCTTTCATCAAGGTCGAGGCGACCAAGTTCACCGAGGTGGGCTACGTCGGCAAGGACGTCGAGCAGATCATCCGCGACCTCGCCGACGCGGCCGTGAAGATGGTGCGCGAGTCTGCCAAGGGCTCAGTGCGTTCGCATGCGCAGGATCGCGCGGAGGAACGCATCCTCGACGCGCTGATCCCGCGCCGCGCGTCGAGCT